>CAYZAE010000129.1:5283-19856 GCA_964476125.1 uncultured Verrucomicrobiota bacterium
CGCGCGCGCGACGGCTAGGCTGTTCGCACCCACCGACGCGCCTTCATCTCGAACCGCGGCAACGTTCCCGCCGCAACCATTTCCACCGTAACCCGCAGCGCAAGGCGCGTACGAAAGGCCTCCTCCAAGCGTTTCGCCACCGCCACCACTGCCTCCGCCTCCGCATCCCCGGTCTCCATCGACAATTCGGCCAGGATCTTCAGGTCAAGAAGCGCACCGGCGCTATGAACCTCCGCACGATATTCCGCAATGCCAGGCACCGAACGGACCACCTCCTCCACCGCACTCGGAAAGACGTTCACGCCGCGAATCACAGCCATGTCGTCGGTCCTCCCCAGGATGCCCCCCGGCAGGGCGAGATCCCAGGCGCCGCATTCGCACCGTCCCGCTTCCGTTCGGGCCCGCACCAGATCCCCTGTCCTGTACCTCAAGAGCGGGGACCCCGTCCGACCCAGGGTGGTCAAAACCAGTTCCCCTTCGAACCCGGGACCTACCGGACGACCCGAACACGGATCGACGATTTCCGCCAAGTAGGAGTCCTCGATCACGTGCAGAACGCCTGGTCGAACCGGACATTCGTAGCTGACCGGACCGACTTCCGTCATGCCATGATGATCCGAAACCTTCGCGCCTGGCCAGCGTTCCGTGATGGCCTGCCGGGTCCCCTCCAGACTGCCTCCCGGCTCACCCGCGACAATCACCCGCCGCACCCGGCCCGCGGCCAGATCAATCCCTTCGGCCCGCGCTACATCCCCCAGATGCACCGCGTAGGTTGGCGTGCAGCACAGCACCGTGGCCTGCTGCTCCAGAATCGACCGGAGTCGGGCCACACTGGTCAGGCCCCCCCCCGGCAGACACAGGCATCCCAGACTCAGCGCCGACTCGAAGGCCGTCCAAAACCCGAGAAAAGGCCCGAAGGAAAACGCGAAAAACAAACGATCCGCGGATCCCACCCCTGCCGCCGCATAAACCCGCCGCCAATTCCCCAGCATCCACTCCCAACTCTCCGCAGTATCCAGCCAGCGGAGGGGATTCCCGGTGCTGCCGCTGGTGCCGTGACAACGGATATACCGTTCGATCGGGTAGGTCAGGTTCGTTCCGTAGGGCGGATGCGAAGCCTGATCCACCCCCAGATCGTGCTTTCGCACAAAGGGGAACCGATCCCGAAACTCCTCAAGCGAACCAAACTCCGGCCTGAATCCAGCGGCACCCCAACGCGAACGGTAGAACGCATTGCTTCCCGAAACCTCGGCCACCACCCGGCGCAAGGCCGCCAACTGGCCCGCTTCCAGATCCGCCCTGGATCGATGGTCGCCCGGAATCGTCAACACTCGGTTCAATTCCGGAGCGACTGAGAAGGTGAAGCGGTCACCGCGGCCTGCGGTTTGGGTGACGGAGCCGGGGCCGTATTCGGCTTGTACAGGGAAACCAGGCAACCGCCGACCGCTGCGAGGGCGATACCCACAAAGAACTGGGGTTTCACCGTGCCCCATCCGCCTTTCGGCGGGTGCAGGAGGATCGAGACGACGGCGTTGACCACCGGGGCTCCCGCGAAAACGATCGACATCACCACCGTGGGTGTCCCCTTGGCGCCAAACGCCAGCAGCACACCGAACGCGCCGATCGCCCCCACGGTGCCCGCAATCAGCGACCACCAGGCCCCCGTCGCCGGAAACGACCAGGTGGCTCCCCGGAAAAAGAGGAGTGCCGCGGGCGCCAGCACTGCGGTGAAAAAGTAGGCAATGCCCACGAACAGGAACGCCTTGTAACGGCCATTGACGGGGTCCCCCATCCCCATCTGGCCGGTATGCAGGAATATCCCATAAACGCCCCAGGAGGCGACGGTGAGCAGCGAGAAAAGGAGCCAGGTGAGGCTTGAGGACGTTTGATCCGCCATATCGGGAGCCACTTTACGCCGCGCGTGGATCGGAGCAAACAGGATTGTCCGATCAGGATCGTCCGATCTGATCTAAACGGCCGAGGCGCCGCTCATCAGGAATTCGAGGTAAAACGACAACCGCTCCTTGAGTTCGCTCCGGGGGACAATGGCATCGATCAGGCCGCGCTCGAGAAGGAACTCGGCTGTCTGGAATCCAGGGGGAAGCTCCGCCTGGGTCGTATCCTTGATCACCCGCGGCCCCGCAAACCCGATCATGGCCGCCGGTTCCGCAATGATCAGGTCCCCGAGCGTCGCGTAGCTCGCCATCACGCCGGCGGTGGTCGGATGGGTCAGCACGCTGATGTAGGGAAGTCGCGCCGCCGCATGGTAGGCCAGGGCCGCGCTGGTCTTCGCCATTTGCATCAGGCTGAACATGCCCTCGTACATGCGGGCCCCGCCACTCGTCGAAATGATCACCACCGGTAGACCCTTCGCCGTCCCCGCCTCGATCAACCGCGTCAGCTTCTCGCCCACCACCGATCCCATCGACCCCCCCAGGAACGAGAAATCCATCACCCCCAAAGCCACCCTCTGGTCGCGAATGGCACCCGTGCCTGTGATCACGGCATCGTTCAACCCGGTCTTGCGCAGGTTGGCATCCAGCTTCGCCCGATACGACGCGGAACCGGAAAATCGCAGGACATCCACGCTCACCAGATCCGCATCCATCTCCTCGAAGGAACAGGTCTCCACCAAGGCATGAATGCGCTCCCGGGCCCCGATCGGAAAATGATGCTGGCAACGGGGACAAACCTTCAGGTTCTCGTCCAGTTCCCGGTCGAAAATCATCGAGGCGCATTTCGGGCACTTGGTCCAGAGACCCTCCGGGATGTCCTTTTTCCGCGCCCTGCCCACCGCCATCTTGGGCTTCCGGAAAAAAGCCGTGTCGCCCGTCACCGCCGGCGGGCTGAAGGTCGGATCGAAACTTTCCGGACCCGACCGCTTTCTCTGGAATTTGCCTTCGTTCATGCTGGGTTCGCCTGTCTTCCCCGGCCCACCGGACCGGATCCAACTCACCAATCGGCGCCTAGATGCCCCGGGCCACCGTAAGAACGGTCACCTCGGCCGCACCCGCCTCCCGCAGGACCCATCCCACCGCACTGGTCGTGGCCCCGGTCGTAAGGACGTCATCCACCACCACCACCCGCCATCCTTCAAGACAGACGGACGACCGGCGGGAGAAGGCGCCGGCCACATTCTTGGCCCGTTCACCGCGGTCGAGCAAGGCCTGGCTTCGCGTCTCGGACCGCCGTTCCACCAGGTCCGTCCGCAAAGGCAACCCAAGCGCCGAGGCCATGCGCCGAGCCAGCCGTTCGGACTGGTTGAATTCCCGCTCCCGCTCCCGAATCCGGTGCAACGGTACTGGAACGACAGCGTCCCATCGCTCCCCCACCAGCACCCGGCTCGCCACCCCCACCAGCAACTCGGCCAGAAAACCCTCAAACCAGAGCGCTCGCCGGTATTTGTAGCGATGCACCACGTCCAGAAGAAAAGGCGTCGCCACGACCGCAGCCACGGCCCGGTCAAAACCCAGTTCGAGCCCGTGACAGTTCGAACACACAAACTCCCCGGTAACCGCTCCGGACTGGGGCAGCCCACAACGTCCACACCGGACCTCCCCCACCTCCCTCAGGTGACCCGGGGCCGAGCGACACCGATGGCAGAGAAAACTCTCACGATGAGTCGCCCTCTCGGCCCCGCACAGGTCACAGACGTGAGGGTACAGCAAGGACGCGACTGTCTCAAACCACCGCAACGAATGCCTCCAGGCCATGCCGTGATAACTGCCAGGAGGTTCCGCCAATTCCGGTTCGTGCCCGCCCCCACCAGGTCCCGGCTTACTTACCCGCCTTTTCCTTCGCCCCCGCCTTCTTCGCGGCCCGGAACTTCTCCCAGCGCGCCTTCGCGGCGGCCGCGATTCGCGCCCGACCCTCGGCACTCATGTTCCGACCGCGCTTCGAAGCGCCTCCGGCGGCCGGCTTCGCGACCTTCGCAACCGTCGTGGCTTTCGCCATCGGGCGCGAGCCGCCACGGCTCGCCCCACGAAAGAGCGCCACAAGCTCCGATTCGTGTCTCTCGATTTCCTGAATGAGTTGGGTCGCCCGCTGGAGAATGTTCAAACTGGGTATCATGGCGATAAGTCGTTTCGAAGTCGCATTTAGCGCGTCACACCCACCCCGGTCAACCCGGAATCCCGAGACCCGGAATCCCGGACGGGATGACTTCTCCTTCAACAAATCCAAGTAAGTGACGTCCACCCCTGTCTCCCCCGGATCTCACCCAGGATCGACCCACGCCAACCCGATGTCATGCCCGCGGAAGAGGCTCCCGTTGCCCACCGGAACCCGGCCCGCAACGACGGGCCGGCTGACGGCCTGCCGCACGGCTGCCCAGCCACTCGAAAGCCATCACCGCCACCGCCACCGCCGCCAACCCCGTCCAACCTGCCGACACCCTTGATTCCCCCCATCCCCATCCGCCTTTCCCAGCCCCCTGGGCCACGGCCGACGCCGTCAGCGCGCCCCGGGCTTTGATGAAGAAAACCCAGCCCGAATGCAGACCGATCGGAACCCAGAGACTCCCGCTGCGCTGCAACAGTCGGCCCAGCAGGATCCCGGCAAGCACCAGGGTGGGCATCCCGGGCAGCCAGACTCGGACATCCAGGCTCATCCGCACCATTGAGGCGACCACCTTGAGTCCGGCATCCCAGGTCACAGGATCCGGCGAAGGCACCTTCCCCAAAAAGTGGACCCACCCATAAATCAGACTCGAGACCGCCAATGCCACCGGCCAGCCCACCGCCTCCCCCAACCCGCGGAAAAGCGCCCCCCGAAACAGGGGCTCCTCAAGCATCCCGACAACCAAAGCGGCACCAAACGCCGACACCAGCACCCAGGCGATCCGGGGCACGCCCTGATCGGGACGCCAGACCCGCAGTCCGGTCGCGACTTCCACCCCCAGAGCAAGCGCGAACATGCCCGCCCCGATCGCAAAGCCCGTCAGCCAATGCCGCCCACGGTTCCCGGTCCCGCCTTCGGGCTTCCCCAGCCCCATGGACCGCCAGGAACCCACCCCCATGCCACGAAGAAACGGAACCAATCCCAGCAGCGCAACGGCCAGCAGGCAGCGATGCACATAACGATAGAATGGATGGTCCGCCAGGCCCCTGCCCCAGCCCTCCGAACCCGCGCCGGCGAACGCCTGGACGCCCCACCAGACCCAGGGCGCCAACAGGCCCCCACCCACGAAAATGGCCAGGAGAAAAACCGCAAGATTCCACAAACGAGACACCCTCCGAAAATGACCCGGCCCGCTTCCAGGCTCAACCCCTGTCATAGGGCGGCCCACTCGCGGACTGTGCCGCGAAACAACCAGTGGCCTACGTTCTCCCCCCATGTTACTGCCGCTTGGTTCCATGGTGACGTCCCGTTCATTGTCCACCGAGGAGGCCAACGTCGGCACGCCGACGCAGTTCGGCCCGTATCGGCTCGAGGAATTGATCAACCGAGGCGGGTTCTCGGAAATCTGGCTCGCCAGCGATCCCTCGCGGCGCTCGGTCGCCGTCCGGCGGCTGATGAATACCTCGCTGTTCAACTTCACGGAGCGCGGACGCTTCTTCGCCGGGTGCGAGATTCTTCAGCGCCTCCAGGGCAGCGAACTGATCATCGGCTACCTGGATCACGGCACCATCGACCGCTCCCCCTTCCTCGCCATGGAGTATGTCGAGGCGTCCAACCTGAAGCTGCTGCTGGCCCGTTCCGACGATCTCCTCCACGAGTACCTTGGCAACATCCTCATTGATGCGGCGCGAGCCCTCGAGCACGTGCACGACTGCGGATTCATGCACCTGGATTTCAAGCCGGAGAACATCCTCGTCTCACGCAACGCCAACATCAAACTGATCGACTTCGATCTGTCCCAACCTCGGCCGGATTCCCCACGCAAGGCCTCCAAGAACCCAGGCACACCCGCCTACATGTCGCCCGAGCAATTGCTCCGGCAACCCTACGACCATCGCGCCGACATCTTTGCCTTCGGGGTCATGGCGTACGAACTGGTGACGCTGGCCAAGCCGTTTCCCGGCGATTCACCCGAGGAAATCCTGCGCCGGCAGCTCGAACGCCATGATTTTCAACGCCCCAGCGAGATCAATCCCGCCGTGCCCCCCGCCCTCGAGAAGACCATCCTGAAGTGCCTCGAGGTCGATCCCGACTCCCGGTTCCCCTTCCTCAGCATCGTGGTACGGGATCTCGAACGGGCCCTCTACGTCTGAACGGCTTCAGCCCGCCGCCAGCGCGGCGTCCCAATCCTTCCATACCGGCTCGAATCCAAGCCGCTCAATCACCCGGGCCACCTCCTCGGCGGAACGGCCATCCGCGATCTCGAACTGCCCCGCCGCCGCCGTGGTCCGCCCCTGGGCCGGGTTCACGTCGACCTCCCCAGGTCCAGGAGACTCGATCCGCCCACGCTTGGTGTAGTGAACCTGGTCGCTCCCGGCTCCGGTGTACCCACCGGGCTCGGTGTGGCTTCCGGCACTCACCAGGGTGACCCCCAGCGGCAACAGGCCGTCCCGGAGGGCCGCAGGCTCCCGCGTCGAAAGCACCAGACCCGCATCCGGCAGAAACAGCCGCAGCGCACACACCAACTGAACCATCTCCCGGTCGCCAAGATGGGTCTTCGGAACGTACTCGCCGGCGCAGGGCCGAAGCCGCGGCAGCGACAACGTCACCATCGCCTTCCAGCAATGGCGCAACAACCAGGTGGCATGCGCCGCCACGCTGAGAGCCTCCCAACGCCAGTCCGCAAGTCCATAGAGCGCCCCGATCCCAAGCCGGCGAAAGCCCGCCGCATACCCGCGCTCCGGAGTGTCCAGACGCCAGTCGAAATCCTTTTTCGGCCCCAGGGTGTGCACCTCCGCGTACACCTCCCGGTCATAGGTCTCCTGGTACACCACCAACCCATCCGCTCCCGCCCCCACGATCGGCCGATACTCCGCCGATTCCATCGGGCCCACCTCGATGGACACCGACGGTATCTCCGCCCCCACCAGCCGGACGCAGTCGCGCAGATAGCCGTCGGAAACAAAACGCGGGTGTTCCCCCGCCACCAGAAGCACATTGCGGAAACCCTGTTGTTTCAGCGCCTTCGCCTCGCGCACAACATCCTCCGGCCGGAGGGTCACCCGCAGGATCGGATTGTCCCTCGAGAACCCGCAGTAGGCACAGTTGTTGATGCACTCGTTGGACAGATAAAGCGGCGCGAACAGCCGGATCACCTTCCCGAAACGGCGTCTCGTCAACATCGAGGACCGCCGCGCCATGGTCTCCAGGGACCGCCCCGCCGCCGGGGACAACAGGGTCGCGAAATCCGTGATGGTCAACGGCTCTCGCCGGCGCAAAACCTGCGCCACGTCCGCTTCCGTCGATTCCCGCGCCGCCGCCATCCAGGCGCGTAACGGCAGACGGCGATACTCTTCCGCGAATCCCATATCGGATTATTCCCAGGATCCCACCGGCCGCTAGTATCCGAACCGGCTCAGGATCTGCTCAAGCTGCACCTGAAACTCCACGACATCCGGCTGCGACGGACGGTAGCCCTGCTGTTTGGGCATGAGCATGGGACGCCCCATCTGGTCGATGCCCCACTCCGCAAACTGCCCATCGCTGAAGGTGACCTTGCCGCTCACCACCATGTTCGGTCGCGCGATGTCATCCACCGTGACCTGCACCCCCGCACCCGCACCCGCACCCGCTCCCGCTTCGGCCGCTGGGACCGGCTTGAGGCCGCCCGCAGGGACACCTCCCGGGACGAGCCCCGCCGGTCCGGCTCCGACAGATCGCGAGGATGCCGCCGCGGGACCGGCAGCCGGCCCCCCGCCAAGCAACGGCGTGGCGGCCTTCGGCAGGTCCTTGGGCTTGAGTTGAAGGTCTCCGAGCAGGAATCGGACCTCGGCATAGGTCATCTTGATGCCGAGTTCCTCCTGCAACCGCGTCTGGACCTCGGCCGCCTTCCGGCCTTCATCCACCCACTGACGCACTTTTGCCACCTGCGCTTCGTCGAGATTCATGGTTCTGCTGCTACGTGCCCGCCTGTTATTGGGGTCAGGCCCCCGTTTTTCAACCCCGACCTTCTCCCATTCCGGATTCGGACGCCCGCAATTCTTGCCGTCCCACCCGGGGCCGCGTATCGAATCGGGGGTGCACCTCGTGTCGATCAACCCCACGACCGGCGAGCAACTCGAGCTCCACCCCCAACACACCGGTGCCCAGGTCGAATTGATCCTAGGCCGCGCGAACCACACGTTCCGCTCCTGGCGGCGGACTCCTCTCCAGGAACGCGCGCAAGCCGTGCTTCGCCTCGGCACACTTCTTGGCGCACGAACCCGGGAACTGGCCCGAATCGCCGCCGAAGAGATGGGCAAACCCATCACCCAAGGCCGGGCCGAGGTCGAAAAATGCGCCTGGTGCTGCGAACAGCAAGCCGCCGCCGCCCCCTCCATCCTCGCCGAACGCCCCGTCACCACCGCTTTCAAAACCTCCCGGGTCGCGTTCGAACCCCTCGGAGTCGTCGTCGCCATCATGCCTTGGAATTATCCCTTCTGGCAGGTGATCCGCGCCGCCGTGCCCGCACTGCTTGCCGGAAACACCGTGGTCCTCAAGCACGCCTCCAATGTCACCCGCTGCGCGCTCGCCCTGGAGGAACTCTTCCTCAAGGCCGGATTCGACCCCGGCACCTTCTCCGTCCTCCGCCTCGACTCCAGCCGACTCGGTCCCGTCATCCTCCATCCCGTTGTCCGCGCCGTCACCATGACCGGCAGCACCCCGGCAGGTCGCCAGATCGCCGGCGCCGCCGGCGCCGCCCTCCGGAAAACCGTGCTGGAACTTGGCGGAAACGACGCCTACCTCATCCTCGCCGACGCGGATGTCCCAATGGCCGCCCGGGTCTGCGCGGAAGCGCGCCTCATCAACGGCGGACAAAGCTGCATCGCGGCCAAACGGTTCATCGTCATGGAATCGGTTCTGGCCGCCTTCGAGGAATATCTCACCGAGTCGTTTGCCAGCTTCCGCAGTGGCGATCCCCTCGACGAGGCCACCACGCTCGGCCCCCTTGCTCGCAACGACCTCCGGGCGGAGCTTCATTCCCAGGTCACGCGCTCCATCAGCGCCGGCTCCACCTGTCTCGCCGGCGGCAAGCTGCCGGCCGGCCTCGGATGCTTCTATCCCCCAACCATCCTGACCGATGTCGTGCCCGGCATGCCCGTGTTCGACGAGGAAACCTTCGGCCCGGTTGCCGCCATCGTCTCGGCCCGGACCGAAAACGAAGCCATCGAGCTCGCCAACCGCTCCTCCTACGGACTCGGCGCCGCCATCTTTTCCTCGAACGCCGAACGCGCCCTCGACATCGCCACCCACCGGCTGGAAGCCGGCTGCTGCTTTGTCAATGGCGCCGTCCGATCGGATCCCCGACTCCCCTTCGGTGGAATCAAAGACTCCGGATGGGGCCGTGAACTCGGGGCCTTCGGCATGCTCGAGTTCGTCAATATCAAGACGATCGCCGCGCCCTGACCAGGGCCGGATCGGCTGCGGCAAAGGCGCGCCCGTGGAGCATCGCCTGCGGGCCCCCCCCCGCCGTCGCCACCCCCCATGACATCGGGATGGGACCCGTGGAAAACAGCCTCCCGAGACGATGAAACGAGGTTTGCATCGTTCTTCTCATGCTCACCATGAAGCCGACCACAGGAGGTCGCCTCCATGCGCCCTAATGGACCGGCTGATCAAAACGCGACACCCCAAAGACGGCTCACCGATTCCTGGTGCGTTCATCAAAATCCCTTGTTTTTCTGGGAATCTGAAAGGTTTCAGTCGGTCGCCCTTGAATAAAAACCCCTGGCATCCCGGTTGCTAGGTTGGACGCGTACTCGTCGGTGACGGTGGGTACACGCGGTGGTTGGGCCGGGCGGTGCCAATGGGGGTTGGCCCGCCCGGTCCGCCTAGGACCGCGTACCGGAATTCCCGGCACCCACGCCGCCCCCGCAGCGTGAACGGCCCTTCCGGCGGATTCTCACGACGGAAACACTACGTTCGACACGATCGGACCAGCGCCAATGAAGAAAATCGAAGCCATCATCAAACCGTTCAAGTTGGAGGAAGTAAAAGACGCTCTCGGCGAAGCCGGCATCGAAGGCATGACCGTCAGCGAGGTCAAGGGCTTCGGTCGCCAGAAAGGCCACACCGAGATCTACCGGGGCAGCGAGTACACAGTCGACTTCCTGCCCAAGATCAAACTGGAACTCGTCCTTCCGGACGAGCGGGTCGAGGCCGCCGTCAAGGCGATCGTCGGCGCTGCCAAAACCGGAAAGATCGGGGACGGAAAAATCTTCGTCTCGACGATCGAGGATGCCATCCGCATCCGGACCGGCGAGAAGGGCAACTCGGCCGTCTGAGTCTGACACTCTCATCAACCCGCACTCCCGAAGATGACGACCATGAAGCGACTCCTCTTAACCCTCACGCTCCTCGCCGGCATCGGCCTTGCCCTGCCGAGCGCCAAAGCGGCGGATGCCGCACCCGCGCCCTCGCTCGAACAGCGAGTCGGTTCCCTTGAAGCCTACGTCAACAACACGGATCCCACCGCCCCGCTCAAGGCGGCAGATGGCAAGATCCCCGACGGCCTGGCCACCCCGACCTCCGCCACCGCAGGCCCGGGTCACAACGCCTGGATGATGGCCTCCACCGCCCTCGTCCTGTTCATGACCCTGCCCGGACTGGCCCTCTTCTACGGCGGTCTGGTGCGCAAGAAAAACGTGCTCTCGGTCATGGCCCAATGCCTCGGTCTGGCCGGTCTCGTCACCATCCTTTGGTGGGCCTTCGGCTACAGCTTCGTTTTCGCCGACGGCGCCGGCGCGGTGATCGGCGATTTCAAGAAATTCGCCTTCCTCAAGGGTGTGGATAGCGCCCCGAACACCAACTACGCGTACTGGGTGTCGCACAACGTCTTCTCCATGTACCAGCTGATGTTCGCGATCATCACACCGGCCCTGATCGTCGGCGCCATCGCCGAACGCATGAAGTTCTCCGCAATCCTCGTTTTCATGACGCTCTGGATGATCGTCGTCTACTTCCCGCTCGCCCACATGGTCTGGGGCATCAACGGTCTCATGAACGGCGTCTGGAACGCCGACGCCAAAATCAAGGCCATCGACTTCGCCGGCGGCACCGTCGTGCACATGTCCTCGGGCTGGTCCGCCCTGGTCCTCTGCATGATCCTCGGCAAGCGCATCGGATTCGGCCGCGAGCCCATGCCTCCCCACTCCATGGTCCTCTGCATGGTCGGCACCGGCATGCTCTGGGTCGGCTGGTACGGATTCAACGCCGGCAGCGCCGCGGCCGCCGATGGCGTCGCCGCCAACGCATTCACCACCACCACCCTCGCCACCGCAGTCGCCTGCTTCGCCTGGGGCATGGCCGAGTACATCATCAAGGGCAAACCCAGCATCCTCGGCTTCTGCTCCGGAGCCGTCGCAGGTCTGGTCGTCATCACCCCCGCCTGCGGTTTCGTCACCACCAGCGGTGCCGTGATCATCGGCCTCCTCGCCGGTGTGATCCCCTTCTTCGCCTGCTGGAAGTTGAAAGCCTGGCTCGGTTATGACGATGCCCTCGACACCTTCGGCGTGCACGCCGTCGGCGGCACCCTGGGCGCCTTCCTCACCGGTGTTCTCGCCGACACCAGCGTGAACGCGAACCTCGCCACCAACCTCAAGGATATCGTCGGCAAGACGCTCTGGATCGAGCAGCTCAAAGCCATGGCGATCACCATCGTCCTCGCCATCGTCGGCACCGTGATCATCGCCTACATCACCAAGGCCATCGTCGGGCTCCGCCCGAGTGAGGAAGTTGAAACCGCGGGCCTCGACCTCGCCGAACACGGCGAAGAAGGCTACCACGGAGTCTGATCTCCCCGTTCGGAGACCCCGGCCCCGCAGCCGTGGAAATCAACAGGCGGCGTGAGGGAAACCTCACGCCGCCTTTTCGTTTCAAAACCCTTTTCCCGGAATCGACCGGCCTCTTCTTCCACCACCGAACCAACCCCGGACCGGGCAAGCCGAGCGGACCGTCCGAATCCGCCCGTGAATTCCCGGCTCAGGAGATCTTCCAGGATCCCCGAAGGGGACGCGACAGAAGCTTGCTCGCCTCCGCGTCACCCACGATCCGTTCCTTGGCCGCATTCCATCGGATCTTCCGACCGGTCATCATGGCGATCAGGCCCAGGTGCCCCGGAATCGCCGAATGATGCGCCACCTCGACCGGTGTCACCGTCGGCTTCCGCGATTTCACGCTGTCCAGGAAGTTGCGGAAATGGCCGCCATCACAGAACGGCAGCTTCACCTTGCGCTTGTCCTCCGCCAGCTTGCGCGACTCCTCCAGATCCGTACGGGAAGCCTTCAGGTTGTTGCCACGGTCCACCCAGATCCATCCCTCCGTGCCAATCCACTTGGTGCCACCCCGGATGTCCGAATGCCCCCCGGCGATGATCACCTCGATGTCGTCGGGATATTTGCAGGTGATCCGGTACTTGGTGCAGGTGTTCCACAGGGCATTCGACGCCGGAAACTCGCCCACCCCCTCGACCTCCAGCGGGCCGATCTTGTCGTCGTTGCCCAAGCCCCAATGCGCGATGTCGCCATGGTGACCGATCCAATCCAGAAGCTGGCCGCCGCCGGTGTTGTAGTTCCAACGCCAGTTCATGTGCACCCGAGCCTGGATGTACGGCTCCATGGAGGAGGGGCCGATCCACTTCTCGTAGTCGAGTTCAGCCGGCGGCTGGGAAACCGCCGCATTCCAGGCCGCGCTGCCCGGAGTGACCGTGGCCAGGTTCGTCACCTTCTCCGGCAACTGGCCCAACTTCTCAAGCAGCGGCCGGCCCGTGCCCGCGAAATCGTGATGCCCCGCCGGCAGGCCCACCTCCACCCGCGTGATCTTTCCAATCAGTCCGTTCCGGACGATCTCGGCCGCGTAATGGAAATTACGCTCCGATCTCTGCCAGGACCCGGTCTGCCAGATGCGCTTGTTCTTTTGCACCGCCCGCACGATCGCCTGCTGTTCCGCGATGGTCCGCGCCAGGGGCTTCTCGCCGAAAATATCCTTCTTGTTCCTGGCCGCCTCCACCGACATCACGGCGTGCCAATGGTCCGGGACGGCCAGCATCACCGTGTCGATATCCTTCCGCGCCATCATCTCGCGGAAGTCGTCGTACCCCTTGCAGTCCTGATTCTTGTAGTGGCCGTTGATCGCCTTCAGCGACCGTTCCAGGTGGTTCTTGTCGATGTTGGCACTCGCCACGACCTGGCAATCGGGCTGGCGCATGAAGTTGCTGGTGTTGCCGGGCGCCTGCATGCCCCAGCCGACCACACCCATCGTGATGCGGTTGGACGGAGCCACCGCCCCGTCAGCCCCCAGCGCACTGGAAGGGATGATGGTCGGAAACGCCACGGCCGCTCCCGTGGCAGCCAGAAAACGACGACGGGAAACCCGGAGACCGGTAGAGGTTGGCTTCATGCGGGGGAGCATGTCCGGCACCCTCCCCGCATTCTAGCCGAAAGGTGACAGCCGAAAGGTGCCCCCTCAGAAACGCACCGAGAGCCCGAGGAACGGATTCACGTCATCCGCACTCTCGGTCACGCCAAGGTTCACCCCGCCATCCAGTTGGATGTCTTCCGTCAGGGCATAGGTGAGCCCCAGATCGACCGTCCCGACCCATGGTTCGTCACCCTCCAGGCTGACCTCGCTGAAAAACTCCACATAGCCCGCCAGCTTACCAACGATGTCATGCCCAAGGGTCAGGGTGTTCACGGCCACGCCATGGTAACCGCTCCCGACCTCATCACGCACGATGTCGAATTGCGGCATCACCCCCATGCCCCAACCCCACGGAAGCTCAACCGCCATGGGCAAAATCAATCCGCCCTCCACCGCATCGTTCCCAAGTTCATCCTGGTTGGTCGGCACCTTGACGTAGGGCATCGCCGCCAACGCGGTCGGCCCACCATCATTCCCCCAAAGATTCCCCTTGAACCGGATCGTCACATCCCCGAAGCCGGACTGCCGAACCACCGATCCGGTGGCCCGATCCTTCGTGCGCACGGTCTGATACGATTCCACCACGAACTGCAAATCCGCCCAGTTCGCCACTCCAAACTTCAGATTGATCGGCGCCACCATCCAGCTCTCCACCTCGGTATCAGCTCCTCCGGCGGTGTCGTGATCGCGGGTGTAGGTCACCAGATCCATCTCGATCTGCATATGCCCCGCGTCCACCGTGTACGCACTCTCCGTCTTGTCCGGCCGATCCGTACTCATCTCCCGCATCAACTCCCGCGGAGTCGGATTGAACAAATGATAGGCCGACTTGTCCCGGGGTGGAGTCGCCCCTCCCGCCGGAACTGTCCCCTCCTCCGCAAGGCCGGACATCGCCCAGGAAAACAATACGCCAATCCCCAGAATCCCCGACCGCCCTTGACCGCCGCGTATGCGTCGCATTAACGGAATATCGACCGGCACCCCCACCGACTGAAGATCGAATTTAGAGCCCGTCTGAAAAGTCAGTGGGGATCCTGTTTTCGCGGAAAAGGCCGGAT
>CAYZAE010000130.1:0-19783 GCA_964476125.1 uncultured Verrucomicrobiota bacterium
CGTCGGGGTTGGGCTCGCGCAGAGGCGCTGAGGCGCGGAGGAAAGGCAGAGGACCACCCCCTGTGTCCGGGAACACCGCCCTCCGATCTCCCCACTCCCACCCAGCCCCCAGACCTCAGACCTCAGACCTCAGACCCCAGACCCCAGACCCCAGACGCCAGACCCACGACCCACGACCCCCGACCCACGACCCACGACCCACGACCCACGACCCACGACCCACCCCTCAAGGCGCTCCGCCCGCCGGGAGTTCCTCCCACTGCAGGTCGTAGTCGAACTCGTCGAAGTAGAGATTCCGGGAACCCACCTCCACCTCGCCGCGCTGGAAGTCCACGGGATCCGACCGGATGGACTTTTTGGTTGGGCGCAACTCCTGGTTGTGATCGCTGTTGGCAGAGATCCGGTACTGGCACAGCCCGCCCAGGTAGAAATCCCGGAGTTCCTCGCGCTTTGCGACGGACAGATGCGTGGCGTACCGCATGGCGTAGAGCCCCATGTAGGGATCGGCCGGAACCCAGCCCCACGGTTCAAGGTAGATTTCGCACCAGTCGTGAATGGTTTCGTCGCCAGGAAAAATCGCCCAACCCGACTGCCATCGCGCGGGCACACCGTTGATCCGGCAGAGGGTGATGAAGAGCAGCGCCACCTGACCGCAATCGCCGCGTCCCTCGGCCCGGCAAACCTCGGCCAGATCGCGAAGAGTGGAGTACTCCGGCGCGTAGCTGTAATGGAAGTTCCCCGAAATCCACCGGAAACAGCGCCTCGCGAGTTGCACGCCGTTGGTCTCCCCACCCCCGACCTGCGCCGCCAACCGCTTCATGGGGTCGGTGAACCGGACATGCGGCGACTCCCCGAGGTACGGTTTCAGAAGCGCCGATCCGGCTTCAGGGGGCCGCCATCGACCGGGATCCAGGTCGAACCACACGCCTCGGGTGGCGTGGAAATACTCGATCTCGAATCGCGTGCCCCCGCCGGGACGGGCCGGTTGCTCAAGATGGACGGAGCGGATCGGGCTGTCCTCGGGTTCGAGCGCGCGGACGGGTGAGGAGCTCCGACGCAGCTCGAACCCGTCCTGAAACGGGTAACGTCGCGGCACGGGCAGCCAGGCCGATACCAGGTCGACGGCCGACACCGCGTTCGTGGCCACCTCCAGGCTCATGCGGACGAGGAACCTCTTCGGCAGCACGTAGGGACGTCCCTCGGCCAGGGCCGCACGCCGGATGGCATTCGCATTCTCCCAGTACGCCTCCTGCATCGCGGCGGTGGCCTTGGGTTTGAGGCGGCGTGCCTCGAGTTCGGGATGGCGGAAGAAAAGATTGCTCAGGCTGGACACGAAGAACCGTTCCTCGCCGTCGATGCGGCGGATGTCGAACCGGCCCTCCTGGGTCCAACGCTCAAACTCCTCGGGCGTCAGGTCGCGCACCGCGGCCTGGACGGCGTCGTAGACCTCCGCGCGGGTCCGACGAAAATCCCGCCGGATCCGGCGGAACCGGTCGTGCTCGAACTTGAGCAGGTCGACTTCGCGTGGGGAGAGTTCGGCCCGTTTCAGGCCCTGCTCGCGGAGCTGTGTTTCCGCACGGGTGAATTCGCCCGAGGACTCAAGCCGTGCGACCTCCTGGAGCAAATCCTCCATCCATCCCGACTGGGCCAGGGTGCTCATCAGGACAAGGGCCAACCCGAGCCAGCGGCAGCGCAACGCGGCGAACCCGGGGCGGACGCGACCCCGCGGATCGCATTGCCCCGCCGGCTGGAGGCCATACTCCACTCCCCCAACCTGCCCCGCCGACCGCCTCGGGTCGAGCCCGGCGACGGTTCCCCGAGAATTTCCTTCCCTCCCGCCCCCGGTTCCCCGCTAAAAGCCCCCGACACGATACAACGCACCCTGCGTTCCCCATCCCGCCAACCGATCCGTCCGCCGACACTCCCCCCTTTCATTCATGGCCACCCTCGTCTTCGACATCGAAACCCACGGCCTGCCGATCGAGGCCTTCGACGAGACCCAGCAGGAATACCTGTTGCGCGATGCCGCCCGCGTGCCCGAGGGCCCGGAGCGGGACACGAAACGGACCGAACTCATCCGCCAGCTCAGCCTCTATCCCCTTACCGCCCAGGTCCTGTGCATCGCCATGGTCAACGCCGACAGTGGCCGCGGGCAGGTGCTTTTTCTGGCGGAGGACTACGACGAGCCCGACGACGAAGGGGAGGTGAAGTTCGTGCCGTTCGCCGACGAGTCGGAGATGCTTCAGGATTTCTGGGAGCTCGCCAAACGCTACGATCATGTCGTGACCTTCAACGGCCGGGGCTTCGACGTTCCGTTCCTCTACCTGCGCTCCGCCCTGCTCGGCGTGCCCATCAGCCGCAAGGACTGGCTGGGTTACCGGTTCCAGACCGAACCGCACTGCGACCTGGCGGAGCAACTCACCTTCTACAACGTCAGCGGCCGCGACGGTGCGGCGCGCAAGTTCAACCTCGATTTCTACTGCAAAGCCTTCGGCATCCCCTCCCCCAAGGCCGCCGGGGTCTCCGGCAGCGACGTGGGGGAACTGGTCGCCGAAAGCCGGTTCCGCGACATCGCCGAGTATTGTCTCCGGGATGTCCGCGCCACCGTCGAACTTCACCGGATCTGGAAGGAACGGCTCGCCGGGATCAAATAGCGGCGCCTCTCGTCCGGCGGCGGCTTCGCTCCCCGTCCCATGCCCCAACCCACGGCCACTCGACCGCCGGTCACGAACGTTCAACCGTCCTCCGCGCCTCTCCGAAGTCCGGTCGCGCGCCGATGGCTGACGGGACTGGCCCTCGCCCTCGTCGCCTTCGCGCTCGGCTCGCTCCTGCTCCAGTACTCCCGTCGCAACCAGCCGATCCTCACCCTCCTGTCCCAGGTGGCGCTGGGCCCACCCGCCGATCGAAACGCGGCCCGGGCCGAACTCATCGAACTCGCCCCCGAAGCCGCCCCCGTTCTAGTGCGCGTCATCCGACGCGCCAAAACCCGCTGGCGCACCGAACTACTTCCCTGGTTCGAATCGATTCCCCAGATCTCCCGGCATCGGACCCACCAACTCCGGCTTGAACGCAGCGCCATCGACACCCTCCAACGCATGGGCCCCCGAGCCGCCCCGGCCATTCTGCCGCTGCTCACCGACACCCGGTACGGCGGGCGCGACACCGCCCTGGCCTTGCTTCGCTCAAGCGGCGCCGAAGTCTGCCCCCTCCTGATCGAAACCCTGCGCGACGACAATCCGGCGCTTCGCTCCGGAGCCGCCATGGCCCTGGGGAAATTCCCGGTCGCCATGCTCGGCAGCCTCACCCCCCTTCGGTCCGCCCGGAAAGACCCCGAGCCCTCCGTTCGCAGCGCGAGTCTTTGGGCGCTTTCACAAATGCAGGACCGGCCCGAGGAGGTCGTTCCCGAACTGGTCGACGGCCTCGCCGACACCGCCGCGCCCGTGCGTCTCCAGGCCATCACCGGACTGCGCACGTTCGGTTCCCACGCCACCTCCGCCATGGATCCGCTCCGCCGCATCCTGCGCTCCGACACCCCCCAACTGCGCACCGAGGCCACCTCAACTCTCGCCACCTTCGGCCCCACCGCACGCAGCGCCGAAACCGAACTCCTCGCCAACCTCCGCAACGAATCCGCGCTCGTTTCCCGGCAATCCGCCGCCACCCTGGCCCTTCTGGATCTCCATACCCCCAGGGCCCTCGAACATCTCCGGGAACTCCTGCAACGCACCGAGGGCCCCTTCCGCATCCGAACACTCGATCTCATCGGCACGCTCGGGTCCCGCGCCGAACCCCTCGTGCCCACGCTGCTCACCTTCCTCGAAAACACGGATTCCCGCGACGACCGCGCCACCCTGGGCGCCCTACGCAACATCCAACCCGACGCCATCCCCGAACGCTTCCGTCGCGGCAACCGGCCCCGTCCCTAAATCCTCCCCCTGACCATGTCCGATCCCAACCCCAGCACCTCCCAACCCTCCCACGAATCCAGGGCCGAGGGGTTTCGTCTCGATGGCATCCCCGATACCAGGGACCCCATCGCCAACCTCCTCACCCTGCTCGCCACACTCAGCCCGAACCGCGGAAACCAGAACCCGGCAGGGCCCGCACGCCCGGAGGGCAGGGTCGATCGCCCGCCGGGAAACTCCGACACCGCAGGTGCGGCAACGGATCCGGGAATCCCCTCCGACGGAGCCCCCCAACCCGAGGTCGCCATGGCCTCAGCGTTCATGGACGAAGGAGATGCCCTCCTGTTGCTGGGTGAAATCGTCGACCTCGCCGATCCCCTGCAGGGCCTCGGAGGCAGCGCCTTCCTCAAGCACGTGCACGGACTTCGCGACGGCAACCCGCCTCCCGTCGATCCCGTGTCCGCGGGGCTCGTTCAGTCGACGTTGGCCGGCCTGATCCAGACCGGCGCCGTCAAGAGCGCGCAGGCCTGCGAATCCGGCGGACTGGCCATGGCGCTCGCGCGAGGCTGCCACGGAAGCAAGCGAGATCCGCACGGCTCCCTCGTGTGGTTGGGAGCCACCGTGGACCTTGCCGGGGCGGGGCACGCCGCCCCGATTGCAAATCCCACTTCCGCGGCCGGCCAGGAGCCCGCCCCGGAAGCCGGCAGGCTCCCTGAGCCCACGGAAGCCGGTGGAGCCACGGGGACACCACTCACCCTGGGTCCCCGCCTTGACGCCTTGCTCTTCGGCGAGAACCCCGCGCGCGTCGTGATCAGCTGCGCACTGACCGACGCGACCTGCCTGGTGGAAAGGGCACGCCTCCTGGGAGTACCGGCACGCCGACTGGGAACCGTGGGCGGCCCGGAGTTAAAACTGAAAACCGGAGTCGGCGAATTCGCCGCTCCGGTTCTGGAACTCCACGCCCTGTCCGACTGAGCCGGGCCAGGCGGGTGCGCGAACTGCCCCCGGTCAGTTGCCCTTCACCCGGTAGAACTTCGCGGCTCCCGCAGGCGCAACCTTGAGCGGGCTGGCCCCCGCCACATCGCCCCAGGTTCCCCCGATCCGGTCCGTGCTCTGGAGGGTTCCCCCGGCATAGGTGATCACCACGTCCGCGCCACTGCGGGCCAGCGACACCGTGGGCGCCGCCTTCGAACCGATGGCGTAGGCCACCGTGTTCAGCAACAGCGTCTTTCCGCCCTCGCTGAGAAACCCGATTTCCGGCGCCCAATTGGCCGCCAGACTCGCCGCCTGCCCAAGGAACAGGCAGATACGCTTGTTCGGCACCGCGCTGCCATCGACGAGTTTGTCCCCCTTCTCGTAGACGAACAGGGTCGGAAAACTTCCATCCGGAAGAGCCGAGGCGATCACGTCGGCATCCGCCGACGGCTTGCCGTAGTTCAGGCTGTAGAGGTAGTCGTAAACCTTCACCTTCCCGCCGCCCAAGCCCTGGGCAATCGGATGGTTCGCGTTGCGGATATAAAGGGAATCCACGCCCTCCTTCAGCTCGGCCGGCTGGGTGTCCTCCGTTCGCCCTGTGTTTCCGAAGAAGGAAAAGTCGTTCGAATAGTCCGCCGGATGCTGCACCCACTCCGCGTTGTCCCACATGAACGACTCAAACGAAATCACCGGAACATCGGTGTCGCGGAGGGCGAACTTCTGCACCGCCGCATCCCCGATCGGCTCCAGCACACTCGTCGAACCAATGCTCTCCGAAAGGATCACCACATCCTTGCCCGCCGCCGCGGTTCGGAAATCCGCGGCCCCCGGCGTCCCGGCGATCGCGGTGAACACCGTGACTTCGTAACCACGGGCCCGGAGCAGCGCGATCAGGGCGGCATCCGCGTTGATCGGCGAATTGGCGTCGGACACCACGAAGAGCACCTTGCCGCTCGCCGGGTTGTCGTACCCGAAGATGATTTCCCCGGTTCCGCCGTGCGCAAGGCGCCCGGCCGAATTCAGCACCAGCGGGTGATTCTCGGTGTCCGTGCGCCAGACCTGCGCCGCGCGTTCCTCGGGGGTGAGGGCCGCCAGATACTCGGCGTTGTAACCGGTGTACCTCTGCCGGTTCGCCCAAAAATATTGAAGGTCCAGATCCTGGCTCTGCGATTTGTCGCCATTGGCCCCCGGCCCCTTCTTGTCGTCGTCGTCCAAGCCGATGTTGAAACCCATGCGATACCCGTTCGCCAGTTTGTTCTTCGCCTCCGCGCTCTCGAACAAACGCTTCTTGAAGCGAACCTCCATCTGCCAGCCGCCAGCCACCGCCTTGCCCGATCCAAAAACATCGCCGCCCTGGCCGTAGGTCCAGTCCACGCCATTGGCCCAGCTCTCGCTGTTCTTCTTCCCACCCGCTTCGTCCCAGGCCGAGAAACGGCCCTCGTAATTGATGTAGCTGTGCCCGCCCACCGGATCCTTCGAGTTGTCCGTGTTGTTGTCGAAACGGTCGCTTAGCGCATCCACCACGATCTCGATGGCGTCGTCCTTCCAGAAACTTCCATTCGGATCATCGCTGTTGACCACGTCATCCTTGGTCTGGACGCCGACGTAGAGATAGTCGTCATCGTGGGCGAGGAAGAAGGTGAAGCTCGAATCCGCCTCGTCGTTCCAGGAGCGGTCCTCGGGAAAATCAAGCAGCCACGCATTCACCCCAGGCGTGACGGTTTGCCCCGTGAATCCTCCGTACTCCGCACCCGAGACCGTCCCATCCAGGACGACCGCGCCTTTCGCCACCTTCGGGACCATCAACGTCGTCCGCCCCGGCTGGGACCAGGGCCCCTGCGAGGTGCTGTCGAAGTTCAGGACATCGAAGGTCTGACCCTGCGAAGTCACGGCGGTGGAAACGGCAGCCAGACAAAGGACCGGAAGAAAGAAATGAGTTTTCATGAGGGAACCTCAGCCGAGATGGGATTCCCATGTTTATTAAAGGTACTTGTATGAATGCAAATCCAAAATCCCTTTCATCGATTCCACCCCCTTCCGCTCCATCCTTTCCCGCTCCTGTCTAGTCCTTAATCTTAATCTTAATCCTAATCCTAATCCTAATCTTAATCTCACCTCACCCACCCCTCTTCACTCCGATGCATTCGAGTCCGCTGGCGAAACAAGACCCGGCCTCTGCGGCCAACCCAAGGCGTTGGACCGACGACCCCTGACTCAGCGGCCCCCAACCCGCGGATGCCGCACAACGAGGCGCCGCACGCCCGGTCCCGCGATCGCCTCGGACCGCAACCCATCCGGCCAGCGCACGAGGACCTGCACCGACGCCTCCTTCGACGGCACGGCAAAGGTCAGGATCGGACTGTCCTGGGAGAGATAACCTCCACCCGCCCTCACCTCTCCCACCTGGGCGCCGTTTTCGCGGGCAGGAAGCAACCGAACCTCGACCCGTGCCCCGACCCCGGTGGGATTTCCAGCACGGCCATGAAGCTGGACCCGCAACCCGTCGCTCGTGGGGGTCGCGGAGCGGAGGAGCACGGTCAACGCGCCATCGTTCTTCGCGGCAAGCAGGGCCGGGCCCGGGTTCCCGGTCCGGTGAATCAGCGCCAACGCCCGGTAATCCTCGGGAAGCACGAATCCACTGCGACCGGGCGGGATCGGTTCGAAGGCTCCCTTCCCATCTCCTCGCAACAGCACGCCCAGACCGCCATCCATCCGACCGGAATCCGCCGTACCGCCATGGAGATTCTGAACCAGGGCGATATCCGGATGACCGTCCCCATCCAGATCCGAGGCCACGGTCCCGAAGGCCGGGGCGAGCTGGGCCAGGGCCGGCAGTGCCCGGAAGACGAATCTTCCCTTCCCGTTGTTCCACCACACCCCCGATTCCAGCGTGGTGACACGCCCTTGAGCAGCCCTGGCCAGCGTGGACTCGGGAACCCACTGCGACACCGTGCCGGTGGCGAAGGACTGAAACGTGGGAAACCGGAGCGCGAGGGTGGGCAGGACCGCGCCCAGAACCTCCCGCCTGCGCGCGAATCTCCATTCGCCCGCCTCCTGGAAGGCCTCGAGCAGCTGGGCCGGACGATCGGGCTCGAACTCGTGCCGCCACAACACCAGGGGTGCCGCGGCCGAAGCCCGGAACCGGGTGTTGACCCCGAAATTCGACGCCACCAGATCCAGATCCCCATCCCCATCCAGATCCGCCGCCGCCAACCCCTGCCAAAGGCCCGGGCGCCGACCGAACTCGCCCCCACCGTCCTCCTCCTCCAGCCTCCCGCCGCGGTTGAGAAAGAGCCGCAAGGGACCCCATTCGCTCGAAGTCACGAGATCGATCCATCCGTCGTCATCAGCGTCCAACCACAAAGCCCCGGTCACCATCCCGCCCAGGGCGACTCCGGGGGCACGCTCGCGGGTGACCTCGACAAACCTGCCCTCCCGGTTTTCGAGAAGGGTGCTCGAGGGGCTCTCAAGATACCGGCCGGGGATGAACCGACCGCCAACGAACAAATCGAGATCGCCGTCCCGGTCGAAATCCGCGGCGCAGACGACCCCGCCGGAGAGTCGTTCCTCGGGCAGGGATCCCTTGGGAGCGTCGACAAAACTCCCACGACCGTCGTTGAGCAGGAGTCGATCCTGATAGCGCGGTGATCCTGGATCGGCCTCCACGCCGCCCGAAACCACGTACAAGTCCAAATCCCCATCGCCATCCGCCTCGAACAGGAGCGCCCCGAAGTCCTCGCACTCGCGGTCGCGTTCAAACACCGGAGGCACGACGGACCGGAAACGGCCCGCCTCGTCCTGGACACCCAACCGACCCGGCTGCCCTGCCGCCCCGCCCAGATAGAAATCCTCGTCGCCATCCCCATCGATGTCCCCGACCGCCAGGCCGGGTCCGAGCCGGGACAGCGCCCAGGGCAGCAGCGGCTCACGCGCCAATTCGTCCATCGCCCGCTCCCGATGCGAAAGCCCTTCACCCGCGGGTTCCGCCCGGAACAACGGCTCCACGGGCGCGTTGGCCGGCCACCTTTCCCTCTTCGCAACCCGGGGTTCGGTGAGGGTGTAAGCGCGATCGGCCGCGAGGTCCTGGAAGACCTGACGACTTCCACCGGGCCAATCGACCGTCAGTCGGGAGACGCGATCCACGGATCCAAGGCCGAAGTGAACCAGCGGTTCGTTGGCGGAAAGGAATCCACTGGCGAGTTGCAGGGACCGCGTCAGGACTCCCTGCGCGGTTTCGGCACGGACCACGGCTCCGAGGCCCCAGGTGTTGCCGCCCGTGCCTTGGAGGCGCAGCACGAGCCGATGGCCGGAGGCTTCGCGATTCCGGTACAGGGACACCGGTTCCTCGAGGTTCATCACCGCCAGGTCCAGCGCCCCGTCCCCGTCGAAATCCGCCACCGCCGCCCCGAAACTCGCCGCCCGCCGGTCGAGTCCCCAGCGCGCCGCCGTCTCCTCGAACCTCAGTCCACCCCGGTTGGCATAGGCCAGATGGCGTTCGCGCAGGAGGGGTTGGGAACGCCATCCCGGGGCCCGCGCCCCCGCCATCACTGACTGGAGATCCGCGTTCACGTAATCGCGTGAAGCCCCGTTCGCGATGTAGAGATCCACCCAGCCATCGTTGTCGAAGTCCCCGAACTTCGGCGACCACGTCCAGTCCGTGGCTTCGAGCCCCGCCAATCGCGCGGTCTCCAGCACCCGCTCACCGCCTGTCGCCAGGAAAAGATGATTGCGGGGAGGCTGCGCGGGATTGGCGTGGTGCAGGAACCACGCGTTCCTGACCGGATCCTGCTGGATCACCATGCGCCTCGCATGCGTGCTCCCGGCCATCTCGGTCGCCAGTAGATCCACGAACCCATCGTTGTTCACGTCCGCGACATCCGTGCCCATCGACGCCAGCGGAACCGAAGCCAGGATCCCTCCCGCCACTTCCGTAAAAGTTCCGTTGCCATTGTTCCGCCAGAGCCGGTCCGGCGTGCGATGGTCGTTGCCCACGTAAATGTCCGGCCATCCGTCCGAATTGAAATCCCACCAGCTCACGCCCAGGCCGATGTCCTGCCCGCGAATGCCTGACTCCGCGGTGACGTTCCGGAAACTGCCGTCGGCTTCCTGGTGGAACAGCTGGTCGGGCTGGCCGGCAATGGCGAGTTCGACCCGGCCGTCTCCCTTTTCAATCAACTGGAAGAGATCCCGAAATTCGGGCGCAACCTCCGGCCGCCGGTTGGCCCCAAGCCGGAGCAGGCCGCGGTCGGCCGCCTCCCGGGTGTTCGCCGGTAATCGCTGCTGGGAATGCAGGGCATCCCGATGGGTGAGCAGGAACAGATCCAACCGGCCATCCCGATCGTAATCCGCAAAAGCCCCGTGGACCGAGGCTCCGATCCAGTCGAGGCCCATCTCCCGCGCGCGCTCCTCGAACCGCCCGTTTCCCCGATTGAGGAACATCAGGTTGGGGGCGTTGAAGCAGGCCACGAACAGGTCGAGATCCCCGTCCCCATCCACATCCACGAAGGAGGTGCCCTGGCACCAGCGACCCCGGGTTTCGATCCCGGCCTTTCCGGTGACATCCTCGAATTTCCAGCCGCCCAGGTTTCGATACAGACGGCAGCCCTGGTTGTGGTTCGTCACGAACAGATCCGGAAGCTGGTCCCCATCGAAATCCCCGGCCGCCACCCCGCCACCAGCCCCCTGCTCCTGCATGAGCACCAACGACGCGTTCACCGGGTATCGAGGCACGAGGTCCACGCCGGAATGCTCCGGAGCAACGAGCTCGAACAAAGGTCCCACCACTGCCTCGCGCACCGGCAGCGGCTTCGCCACCAAGCCGGCCTCGGCAGCCCCCAGGGGAATCGACGTCCACACCACCCATCCGGCCATGAGCCATCCCAGGGCGCGGAGACGCCCGTGCATGGAGAAGTCCGGAACCATGGAGTGCGCTGTAGAAAGCCCGTCGCCCCTCCCCGAGTCAATCCCTCGACCCGCTCCGCAGTCCCAGCATGGCGGACCGTCGAAAATCCGGATGGCACCACGAAGCCCCGCGCAACCCGGCACTTCGCGGATCTTGAACCCGCGACGATTCATGGCTGAATTCCGAGGTTCTCAGGAACCTGGGGCCACCCCCGGCTCCAGAGAACAACCAACGCCCCATGCCCCACTGTTCCCGCCTTGCTTCCGCCCTGCTGGGTGCCCTCGGCCTGTTCGCCTGTCTGCCCCGGGGAATCACCGCCGACACCGCCCCGTTCGCCAGCGAATACACCAAGTACGAGCACCGCATCCCCATGCGGGACGGCGTCCGGTTGTACACCACGGTCTACCTTCCCAAGGACCCGGCCGCCACCAACCGCCCGATCCTGCTCCAGCGGACCCCGTACGATCAGAAGCCCTACACCATCGACAACCCTGGCAACCCGGGCGTGCCCAGCCACTACCGCGCCGAGGGGTTCATCTACGCCATCCAGGATGTCCGCGGGAAATTCGCCAGCGAAGGAACGTTCGAAGACGTCCGCCCCCTCCGGCCGCGGCCGATCGAGGGGAAGGCCACCGACGAAAGCACGGATACCTGGGACACCGTCGAGTGGCTGATCCGGAACGTTCCGGGACACAATGGCAGCGTCGGTTTGCAGGGCATTTCCTACCTCGGATTTTTCGCCGCCGCGGGGTTGCCCGACTCCCATCCGGCGCTAAAAGCCGTGTCACCCCAGGCGCCCGTCGCCGACCTCTACGATGGCGACGACGCCCTGCACAACGGCTGCCTCTGGCTGGCGCACAACTTTTCGTTCATCCAGGGCTTCAGCCAGGTGCTTGAGGATCCGCTGCGGGAGAATCCCCGCCCGTTCGATTTCCGGGGCCCCGACGGCTACCGGTTCTTTCTTGAGCAGGGTCCGCTGGCGAACCTCGATGCCCGGATCTTCAAGGGAAAGGCGGAGCTGTGGAACGACATCATTCATCGCTCCACCAACGCCGCCTGGGCCCGCGCCCATGACGTAACCCCCCACCTCCGCAACGTGCGCGCCGCGGTGATGTCGGTGGGCGGCTGGTTCGATGCCGAGGATCTCTCGGGCACACTCAAGACTTACCGCGCTGTCGAGCGGCAGAATCCCGGCATCCCCAACTTCCTGGTGATGGGACCGTGGTCCCACGGCGGCTGGCACCATGGCGCGGGCGAAAAACTCGGACCCGTCCACTTCGGATCGAAAACCGCGGAGTTCTTCCGCGACAAAATCGAGCTGCCCTTCCTGCGCCGGTTCCTGAAGAACGAGACCAACCTGCCACTCGCGGAAGCGTACGTGTTCGAAACGGGCACCGACCGCTGGCGCCAGGAATCCGCCTGGCCACCCACCAACGCCACACCGCGTTCGCTCTATTTCCATCCCGGCGGCCGGCTCGCGTTCGATCCTCCCGCGTCGGCTCCCGAAGGTTTCGAGGAGTATGTCAGCGACCCGAACCGTCCCGTCCCCTTCACCGCCGCCATCACCACCGGCATGCCGTCGACGTACATGGTCGAGGATCAACGGTTCGCGGCGCATCGACCGGACGTCCTGACCTTCCAGACCGACCCGCTTGAATCCGACGTCACCCTGGCCGGCCCGATCCAGGCCCGGCTCATCGTTTCCACCACCGGCACCGACTCCGATTGGGTGGTGAAACTGATCGACGTTTACACCGGCGATCATCCGGATCCGGACCCGAACCCCGCAGGACTCCGCATGGGCGGCTATCAGCAACTGGTCCGCGGCGAACCGTTCCGGGGCAAGTACCGGAACGGCTACGATCGTCCCGAACCCTTCGTCCCAGGTCAGGCCACCCCGGTCGTGTTCACCCTCCCCGACATCTGCCACACCTTCCGCACCGGCCACCGCATCATGGTCCAGATCCAGAGCAGCTGGTTTCCGCTCGCGGACCGCAATCCGCAGACCTTCTGCGACATCTACCGCGCGACGGCCGGGGATTTCCGCAAGGCGACACAACGGCTTTACCGGAACCCGGAACAGCCCTCAGCCCTGGTCGTCCAGGTCGTTCCGGGGCCCTGAATTCACCCCGAAGTCTCGCGCTTCGCCCACTCCTGAAGCCGGACGATGGCCCACCCCAGCACACCGGCCGATCCCCGGAACTGCCCCGATCCCTTGGGCTGATTGTCCCGCGTCCACCATTCGAAGAACCCGTTGTGCCGGATCACCCGGCTGACCATGGGCTTCAGTTCTTCGTAGGCTTCCGAGGCCATGCCGTGCGCGATCAACTGCTGCACCAGGCGCCCGCCAAACCAGCACCAGTCACCCCCGTTCTGATAGGACCAGGCCTTCATGCCCTTGTTCTTGAACAAGCCGTCCGGATAGGGCGGATACACCGTCAGCCCGATCGAAGCAGCCCCGGCCTTTTTCACGTTGTCCCGCATCGACGCCAGCGACGCCCGGATCTCCGCATCCTCAAGCAACCCCGCCTCGATCGCCACGGCCGTCCCCCCGTGGTACCAGATCGCCGCTTCATCGAAATCCGGCGGGAACGGCGAACCCCCGAGATACAGATGCGGCCGGAACTTCTTCCGCCCCGCGTCCCACAGGTGCTCCCGAACCTTCCGCCGCACCACCGCTGCCGCCGGCCCGCCTGAGACCCCAAGGGCGGGACGGTCTGCGCGCGAATCGAGCCGGTTCATTTCCTCCACGGCGACCAGGAACATCGCGTTGTCGTAGATGTCGATCGCCCGATGAGAACTGGCGTCCAATTCGACTCCCCATTCGTGCTCCGGCTGGACGTCCCCCCAATCCACCGTGGTCGCCCCCCAGATCAAACCGCGGTCCGCGTCGAACCGTTCGCGGGTGAGGAACTCCAGGGCACGCCACAGCCGGTCCCGCACACTCATCCCCGCCACGCGTTCCTCAAGCACGGCCCGGTCCCCCGTCGCACGCACATACCGCACGAAGGCCTGCACCAACGAGGCCTCCTGGTCGGTCTCCACGGTGTTCTTGTGCGCCAGCAGACCGGGAGCGAACTCCGACTTCCGGTACTTGTAGCCCACGGACGCTTTCGCCACCGGAATGTAGCCATCCACGATGTCCCCGGTCGGCCCCTGGAACTTCAGGAAGGTGAGCAACGCTTCGCGAACCGGTGCCGGATCGTTCCCGGACAGCAGCAGTTCGATGAACGTGTTCAGATCCCGGATCCAGACTTCACCGTAACCGTCGCCGGCATTGAGCCCCGTCTTGAGCAGTGCCCGGGCCCGACGCAGCACCTCCCTCAGTTCCGGATCCGCCAGGATGCGCCCAGCCAGATCCCGATTCCCGGACCGTGCTTCCGCCGCGCCCCCGGGCAATGACACAAGCACACCGGCCGCCAGGAGGCCTCCGATCCAATCCCGCCGCGACTGTTCCAGCGTTCTCATGGAAGCCACCCTAGGTTCGGCCGTTTGCGAGGCAACGGAGATGCCGGGAAAACGGGCGACGAGGTGTGGGTGGTGGAACCCGTCGCGCTGCGACGAGTAGCGCCGCGTCCAGCGGCGCCTAGAGTTTGGCCATTTTCGCCAATCGCACAGAAGTCGCGTAGCGACTAGACGATGGTAGCCAGGGGCTTCAGCCCCTGGATCAAGTGCGAATATCCGGTGCGTCGCGGAGCGACGCCGGAATCGGCTCCCTCCAATCTCTTCATGAAAGATCGATGACACCCATCGACTTGTGTGAACCCTCACGCCATTCGGGCGTCGCTCCGCGGCGCAGAACGCCAAATTCACGCAAACCGTGGGCTGAAGCCCACGGCTACCATCCTTCTGTCGCTCCGCGACTCCTGAGAAATGGCCAAACTCCAAGCCCCGCGTCCAGCGGCGCCACGCCATCGCCAAAGCATAACCCCCAACGGCTACCGCCCGCTCAACGCGGGCAGGGTTGTCGCAGCGCGACAACCGCCACCAGCAACTTCGGAAGGCACGGCGACGCGGGCGTGTGGACTGCGGGGACATGTCACCGCTTTGGATTCACCGCGGGGCCGGGATCCGACGCAGGCCTGCGCTCCGGCGTCCGGGGGCGATGCGTCGGCGAATCGAAAGCTGCGACATGTCGCAGCACTCCAAATCTCCATTCCCCCGCCGATCCTGATTCTCCCCGTCTTCCGGCCCATCCTCGGATCCACACCTCCGCGATTCGCCCCCAGGGCAGCCGGGTAGCCGGGCAGACGCAGTTTGTGGGTGGCGGAACTCGTCGCGGCGCCACGCCATCGCCAAAGCATAACCCCCAACGGCTACCGCCCGCTCAACGCGGGCGGGGTTGTCGCAGCGCGACAACCGCTACCCACAACTTCGGAGGGCACGCCGGGAAAAACCCCCGTTAGGTTCCCCCTGTTGATCCTGCCGGAATTCAGGCAAGCTTGGCCCGTGCCGGCGGCCTGCCAGGAGCGGCCGCCCACCGAATGACATCCGATCACGCCGACCTCCCCTTCCCACCCGCCCCTTCCGGTGCCGAACGCATCTTCCATGTCCGCGGTCTCGCCAAGACCTATGGTGAAGGCACCACCGCCGTCCACGCCCTGGCCGGCGTGGATCTGGACCTGCACGCCGGCGAACTGGTGGTGCTCCTCGGCCCTTCCGGCAGCGGCAAGACCACCCTGTTGAACCAGTTGGGAGGCCTCGATATTCCGACCACCGGCGAACTGCGCTACCGCAACCTCGACCTCACCCATGCGGACGAGGAGGAATTGACCCGGTACCGGCGGGACTCCGTGGGGTTCATCTTCCAGTTCTACAACCTCATCCCCAGCCTGACCGCGCGGGAGAACGTGGCCCTGATCACCGAGATCGCCCGCGACCCCATGCCGCCCGAGACCGCCCTCGAAATGGTCAACCTGGGCGCGCGCATGGATCATTTTCCCGCCCAGCTTTCCGGCGGCGAACAACAGCGCGTCGCCATCGCCCGCGCCATCGCCAAACGGCCCGAAGTCCTGCTCTGCGACGAACCCACCGGGGCCCTCGACGTCCGCACCGGCATCGTCGTCCTCGAAGCCATCGAACGCGTGAACCGCGAACTGGGCACCCTGACGATCGTCATCACCCACAACGCCGTCATGGCCGACATGGCCGACCGTGTCATTCATTTCTCCGACGGCCGCGTCCACCACCAACGCCGCAACACCCACCGCGCCGCCCCCTCCACCCTGAACTGGTAGTCGCTCCCCGATCTCCGAACTCCGATCTCCGATCCCCCCACTCCCCACTCATGGTCAGCTACCTCGACCGCAAACTGCTTCGTGACCTGGCCCGCATGAAGGGCCAGGCCATGGCGGTCGCCCTGGTGATGGCCTGCGGTCTGGCGATGCTGATCATGGCGCGCAGCCTGATCCATTCCCTGGAGACCACCCGCCGCGAATACTACGAGGCCCACCGTTTCGCGGAGATCTTCGCCCACACCAAGCGCGCGCCCGGCTGGCTCGCCGACCGCATCCGGGCCATCCCCGGAGTGGCCGCGGTGCAGCCCGACATCTCGGTCCAGATCACCCTCGATCTTCCGGGGTTGGACGAACCAGCCAGTGGCCAGGTCCGGTCGCTGCCGGACGTCGGGGAGCCCGAGCTCAACCGGCTTTACCTGCGGACCGGTCGCTGGCTCACGCCCGGGGAACGCGGCCGGGTGCTGGTGGGGGAGGCGTTCGCGAAAGCAAACGAACTCAAGCCCGGCCATAAACTCGCGCTGTTGCTGAATGGGCGCCGACAGGAGTTCACCGTGGCTGGGATCGTACTTTCGCCCGAGTTCGTCTTCGAATCCCGGCCCGGGGCGGCTCTGCCCGACAACCGGACGTACGGCATTTTCTGGATGCCCTACGAGGAGGTGGCGGCGGCCTTCGATCTCGACGGGGCGTTCAATCACGTGACGCTGAGTCTCGCTCCCGGGGCCACAACCGCTCCCATCATCGCAGAGCTGGACCGGCTGCTCGAACCCTTCGGAGGCCGGGGCGCCTACAGCCGCTCGGACCATCCCTCGCACATCCGGGTCTCGGACGAAATCCGGGTGCTGCAGACGCTATCCATCGGGTTTCCGGTGGTGTTTCTCAGTGTCGCGGCCTTCATGACCAACGCCGTGCTCAGCCGGCTTCTCGCGCTCCAGCGCGAACAGATCGCGATTCTCAAGGCGTTCGGATTCTCCAACCGCCAGGTCGCGAATCACTACCTGAAGTTCGCGTTCTTCATCGTCGCCGGCGGCACCCTCGCCGGGACTTTCGGCGGGATCGGACTGGGACAGCAGCTCGTCGGCATGTACGAGATGTTCTTCCGGTTCCCCGAACTGGCCTTCCGACTCGACCGCTCCGCCATTCTCACCGCCCTGCTGGTCGGCATCGCTGCCGCCACCGCCGGCGTGTTCGGAGCCGTCCGACGCGCCGCCCGCCTCCCGCCCGCCGAAGCCATGCGGCCCGAACCGCCCTCCAGCTTCCGGCCCGCGCTGATCGAACGCACCGGCATCGCGCACCTGTTCTCGCATTCCTTCCGCATCGCGGTCCGGAACATCGAACGGCGCCCCATGCAGGCGCTCTTCACCGTGGCCGGTCTCGCCCTCGCCACCGCGATTCTCATCGTTCCCAACGCCTTCCGGGACAGCGTCGGTGAATTGCTCGGATTCCAGTGGGATGTCGTCCAGCGCCAGGATCTCAACCTGGGCCTGGTCGAGCCCTCAAGCCGTCGGATCCTCCACGATCTGCAGCGCCTGCCCGGCGTTCTCTCCGTCGAACCGTCCCGCGCCACGCCGGCACGCATCCGGTTCGGACATCGACACCGGCAACTCGCGTTGCAGGGTCTCCCCACCGGCACGCACCACAGCCGCATCATCGAGGCCGGCTACCGCGAGGTGCCCCTCCCCACCGAAGGGGTGGTCATCTCGCGGATCCTCGCCGAAATTCTCGGCGTGTCCCCCGGCGACCACGTCACGGTCGAGATTCTCGAAGGACGGCGCCCGGTGCGCTCCCTCGAAATCGTCGGGCTGGCCGACGACTTCACCGGGATCGGGGCGTACATGGAGATCGGATCGCTCAACCGCTTCCTGCAGGAAGGCGATGTCATCACCGGCGCCAGTTTCACCATCGACACGGCCCGGCGCGCCGAATTCCTGCACGCCCTGAAGGAGATCCCGCGCGTGAGCTGGGTGGGGATCAAGGAATCGCTCCGCCGCAACTTCACCGAGACCACCGCCGCCAGCATCAACCTGATCCAGTCGATCTATCTCGTGTTCGCCACCGTCGTGGCCTTCGGCGTGGTGTACAACAACGCCCGCATCTCCCTGGCCGAGAGATCCCGCGAACTCGCCACGCTCCGCGTCATCGGGTTCTCCCAACGCGAGGTCGGCGCCGTGATTCTCACCGAACTGACCCTCCTGGCGCTGATCGCCGTGCCGCTCGGGCTCCTGCTCGGCACCGGGTTCGCCACCGGAATCCTGCGCATGGTCAACACCGAGACCGTCCGACTGCCGCTCGTTCTCACCCCGTCGAATTACGCCATCGCCGCCGCCATCGTCGCCTCCGCCTCCGTCATCTCCGCCATCATCGTCCTGCGCCGGTTGCGGCAGTTGAATCTCGTCAGCGCCCTCCGCGCCCCGGAATGAACAGTTCCCCGTCATCCATGAATCCCACGGTCCCTGGACCCGGAACACCCGGTCCCTCTCCCGCAACCCCGTCGCGCCCCAGGCGCCGACCGCGTCGCTGGCTTCCCTACGCCGGCGGGCTCCTGCTGCTCGCCCTCATCCTCGCCGGTCTCCGCCCCCAGCCCGCTCCGGTCGAAGTGGCCAAGGCCGCCCAGGGCAAACTGCGGGCCACCGTCAATGAGGAAGGCCGAACCCGCGTGCGGCAACGCTACCTCGTCTCCGCCCCGGTCTCCGGCCAGTTGCGGCGCATCCCCTTCAAGGCCGGGGCCGAGTGCCAGGCAGGAACGACGGTGGTGGCCGTCATCGACCCCATCTCCCCCGCCCTGCTCGACGCCCGCTCGCACCGGCTCGCCGAGGCGCGGCGCGACACGATCGCCGCCAACCTGGAAAAGGCCCGGACCGCCCACCGGTTCGCCACCAATGATCTCGCCCGGTTCCAGCGGCTCTTCGGGGATGGCACGGTGTCCACTCAGGAACTGGAATCGTTCCAATGGCGCGAGGCCGCCGCCGGCAAGGAACTCGCCGCTGCCGAGAGCGCCCTCCGGCAGGCCGAGGCCGAACTCGCCGAGTTCGCTCTTCCCTCAGCGTCCGATCCGGTTCCGTCCCGCAAACCGGTCGAAGTGCTGGCCCCCGCCACCGGCCGGATCCTCAGTGTGCTCGAGGAAAACGCCCGCGTGGTCGCCCCCGGAACGCCCCTGCTGGAAATCGGGGATCCCGCCGACCTGGAGGTGGTCATCGACGTTCTCTCCCGGGACGGCGCCGCCATCCAACCTGGAGCCTCGATCGAACTTGATCAGTGGGGCGCTGGATCGCCGCTGTCAGCCAGGGTTCGGTTGATCGAACCCGCCGCCTTCACCAAGGTCTCCGCGCTCGGGGTCGAGGAACAACGGGTCAACGTGATCGCCGACCTGCTCACCCCCGCCGATCAGCGTCCCAGCCTGGGTCATGGGTTCCGGGTCGAAGCCCGGATCGTGGTTTGGGAAGCCGCCAACGTGCTCAAGGTGCCCTCGGGTGCCCTGTTCCGACGCGGCCCCAACTGGAACACCTTCGTGCTCGAAAACGGCCGGGCCGTCCGCCGAAGCGTCGAAGTCGGCCGCGCCAGCGGCTCCGAAACGCAGGTGGTGAAGGGACTGCAGGAAGGGGAGACGGTCATTCTCTACCCGGGCGATCGCGTCACCGAAGGGATGCGGGTCCAACCCGTCGACCTCTCCCGCTGAGGATTCGTTCCCTCATCAACTGGGCGCATCTCCAAGCGAGGGACCGGGGGGACTGGTCCTTTGGAGTGCTGCGACATGTCGCAGCTTTCGA
>CAYZAE010000131.1:0-15912 GCA_964476125.1 uncultured Verrucomicrobiota bacterium
ACGCACGACGCACGACGCACGACGCACGACGCACGACGCACGACGCACGACGCACTCTCCCGGACCGCGGGCTTCCGTTCCGGCGGGAGGGATTCTAGCTTCGGGACATGATCCCACGGCGTTCGTTACTCAAGCAGGCGTTTGTTGCGACCACGGCGGTGGCTGGATGGACCGGGAGCGGAGGTGGTCCCGGGGGATGGGGGCGGGAGGCGAGGGCGGCGGAGGCGCCGGGGGACGTGGGGAGCAAGGACACTTTCCGCCTGGGGATGGCGGGATACACCTTTCACAAGTTCAAGCTCGACCCGACCCTGGAGATGCTTCGGCAGGTCGATGTGCATCATTTGTGCATCAAGGATTTTCATCTGCCGCTGACCAGCACCGACGCGGAGATCGCGGCGTTTCATGAGAAGTGCCGGAGTTTCGGGGTGACGGGTTACGGGGTGGGGCCGATTTACATGGGGAGCGAGGAGGAGGTGGACCGTGCCTTTGAATACACCCGCCGCGTGGGGGTGAAGCTCCTGGTGGGGGTGCCCTTCAAGAGGGTGGAACAGAAACGGGTCGCCTCGGCGGACTTGCTGAAGTTGATCGACCGGAAGGTGCGCGAGTTCGACATCCGATACGCCATTCACAACCACGGACCGGACATGCCTGAACTGTTCCCGAGCGCTGCGAGCGGTCTTGAGATGATTGCGGGAATGGATCGGCGGGTGGGGCTTTGCCTGGATATCGGGCATGAATTCCGTGACGGGAAGGACCCCGTGCGCGCGGTGCTCGATCACGCCGATCGGATCCACGACATTCACCTCAAGAATGTGACCGCTCCGAACAAGAGCGGGCGGGGGGCGGAACTGCCGCGGGGCGCCATCGATCTGGTGGCCTTTGCCCGGGCGCTGCGGAAGGTGGGTTACCAGGGGGTTTGCGGGTTGGAATACGAGAAGGACATGGACAAGCCCATGCTCGGGATCGCGGAATCGATCGGCTATTTCCGCGGCGTCATGGATGCCACCCGCTGAGGCGATGGGAGATGGGAGATGGGAGATGGGAGATGCCCGGGGGGAAAAGAGTGAGGCCGCAATCCATCGCACGATGGATGCGGCCTGAAGGCTGAAGACGAAGCGGGGGGCCCGGAGACTGGGAACGCTCAGGCGCGCGTGGCGCGGCGCGTGGCGAAGGTCAGCCCGAAGAGGCCGAGAGCCAGGAAGGCCAGGGAACTTCCCGCATCCGGCACGGAAGGAGAGAACGTCGCCTTGAAGGCCAGGTCGCCGAGATCGATGAAATGATCCCAGTCCACGGTTTCGAGTTCGCCGATCTGGTCGAGGTTGTTGAAGAAAACAAACCCGCCGCCGCCGCTTTTGACGCCAGAGACGTGGTTGGCAATGATGCCCCACACCGACTTGCCCGTGGAGGCGTTGTAATCCGCCGGATCGGAAATGGTCAGACCCAGCACGTAGGCGTTCCCCGGGGTGACCGGAACTCCGCCGACGTCAATAAGGACCTCTTCGAAGCCGCCGGTGGGGTCCAGGGTGATCGGGCTCCCCAGATGCAGGGTGGGACCGACGGCAGTTCCTCCGTCGCCGCCATAGAGGCCGCCGGTCCATCGCATGACGAAAGGGCGGGCCAGGAGATGGGAGCCGGTTGTGGTGTTGATGAAGAACGTGAAGTTTTCGAGCGCGCCGGCTCCGGCCGGGGCGATGAACGTCTGACCGTAGGTCGAGGTGTTGGGTACGCCAAACGCATCCATCGCGTCGGTCCCATTCCACGCCGAGGTGGTGTCCAGGTTGATGTTGCCTGCGAGCGTCGACGAGCCCGCGGTGGCGAGGGTGAGGAGAGCCACACTCATGGCTCGGAATTGACTGGGTGGGGATGGCTTCATGGGTGTCTCAGTAACCGGATGGGAGAATCTTGCCACCGAGACTTTTCCCCCGCGTTTCTTCGAGAAACACGGTTTCCAAGACCTCCTCGCGTCAGGCGGCGTGCCTTCCTCCGATTGAAATGGACTCAACGTCCAAGGACAAAATGCGTGGAGGGCTGACCTCTGAGCAAGCATTTATTAATAAAAACGCATAAGACAATTCGCGATGCGCGACCGGAATTCAGATGCTTGATCGTTTGTAAGATATTGTATTGGAATGAGAAGTGATCGCGGAACGAGGCCCGCCCGGGGGACTGTGGCGGGGGAGAAAAACCCCGGAAATCGGGTGGGTGGGATACGTGAAAACTTTAGATCCTGCCTTCCGCGCGCGGTGGAGGGGTTCCCGGGTTGGGTCGAGGATAGGCGCCTCCTCAGGCCTGAGTGGATGCAGGGGTGTCCCAGGTCCGGATCGGCTCGTAGAAAGTGTTCCGCTGCACCGGGTTGAAACCTGCTTCGCGGATCGCGCGGACGAGTTCGGCTTCGGTGCGGCCTTGAGGGGACGCGGCGCCGGCCATATGAAAAATGTGCTCCTCGATGATCGTGCCGTGCAGGTCATCGGCTCCGAAACTCAAGGCGACCTGGGAGAGCTTGGTTCCCAGGCCGACCCAATAGGCAGTGAGATGGTCGAAATTGTCCAGGTAGAGCCGGCTGATGGCGAGGGTGCGGAGGGAATCCAGGCCGGTGGGGGGGTGCTGAACAGGGAGGCGATTGTTGTCGGGCTGATACGGAAGTGGGATGAAGCCGGTGAAACCGTGGGTTTCGTCCTGAAGTTCCCGCAGGCGGCGGAGGTGGTCGAGGCGGTCCGCAAAGGATTCCACATGCCCGTAGAGCATGGTGCAGGTGCTGCGTCCTCCCATCCGGTGCCAGGTCCGGTGCACGTCGAGGTATTCGTCGGCCGATTCCTTGCCGCGGGCGATCTGGGAGCGGACGGAGGGTTGGAAGATCTCGGCGCCGCCACCGGTGAGCGAATCCAGGCCCGCTTCCTTCAGTTCGGCGAGGGTGTCGGGGACCGATTTCCGTGCGAGCCAGGCGAGGTGGAGGATCTCGATGGCGGTGAAGCACTTGAGTTGGAGCCGTGGGTCCAGGGCCTTGAGGGCGCGGAGGAAGCCGAGGTAATACGAGAACGGGAGGGAGGGGTGGAGGCCGCCGACGATATGAAGCTCGGTGACACCGAGGGCGAGGGCTTGACGGGCTTTTTCCACCATGGTTTCCGCGGACAGCTCGAAGCCGTCGGCGTCCCGCTTTTTCCGGGCGAAAGCGCAGAACTGGCAGGAGAGAATGCAGTAGTTGGAGTAGTTGATGTAGCGGTTGACCAGGTAGGAGGCCTGGTTTCCGACGCGGCGATGGCGGGCCAGGTTGGCGAGGGCGCCGAGGGCGTGGAGATCGGGGTGGGTGAAAAGAGGGAGGGTCTCGGAATCGGTGAGGCGTTCACCGGCGAGGATCTTTTCGGCGAGGGGTTGCAGGGCGCTGCGTTGGAGGGCGAGTCGGCTCATCCGGAGGCAGTAGGGTGCCTGAAGTCGGGTTCAGTGCAAAGGGTGGGGCCGCAAGGTGCGCCGGCAGAGATTTGGGGGTGCTTGATGAAATGCGTTTGACCGGATTTTCTCGGCACGGGTAGGGTCCCCCCTCTTTGGTCCGGAAATTGTATGTTCCAGTTTATCCGCAAGCACCAGGCGATCGGGCTGATCTTCATCGGCATCGTCATCGTCAGCTTTGTGATCTTTTTTTCGCCCAACCAGAATTCGGATGGGCCGGGGCCGGGGGGATCCTTCGGTTCCGTGGATGGCCGGCCGGTGAGCCGGCAGGAGTACATGGAGGTGCGGGGTGAGGTGCGCTTGGCGCGAATGCTGCGCGACGGCGGCAACTGGCCTTCGGAGTCCCGTGGTTTCGACGAGTTCAAGGAGGTCATGAACCGTCTCTTCCTTCTGGGCGAGGCGAAGCGGCTCGGGGTGGTGGTCACGGATGACGTGGCGGCCGGGCGGATCCTGGAGCTCCCGTTCCTGCGGGATGAGAAGTCCAACGCCTTCAGCCGGGCGGCTTACGAACAGTTCCTGGCGATGATCCGCAAGGATGGAGGCCTGTCGCAGGCCGGTTTCGAGCAGTTCATGCGGAACGAAGTGGCCATCCAGCACCTGGTGATGGTGGGCGGCATGAGCGGTTCGCTGGTTTCGCCCCGCGAGGCCGAAGCCCGGTACAAGAGTTCCAATGAGCAGTATGCCGGCCAGCTGGTGATGTTTTCCGCCAGCAACTTCCTGGCCCAGGTGAACCTGGATCCCGCCAACATCACGCAGTACTACTCGAATCGTCTGGCCGACTACCGGATCCCGGAACGCGTGGTGGTGCGCTACGTCAAGTTCGCTGCGACCAACTTTTTCGCCGAGGCGGACCAGGTCATCGGATCGAACACGAATCTCGCTTCGGCCATCGAGGCCGAGTACGCCCGCCAGGGGGCTGAGGCCTTCAAGGATGCGCAGGGCAAGGATTTGAGCGCGGACGAAGGCAAGGCGCAGATCAAGGATCAGTACCGTCGTCGGGTGGCCCTGGAATCCGCGCGGAAGAAGGCCAATGAATTCGCCAACCGGCTCTACCAGCTGGACGCCGTGTCGGATTCGCTCAACAAGCTCGCCACGGAAAGCGGCCTGACGGTTCAGACCAGCTCGCCGTTCACTCAGATGCAGCCTCCCTTCGAAATGCGCGTTCCCGCGACCTTCAGCCGCTCGGCCTTCGCCCTGTCCGCCGAGGAACCTTTCGCCACGCCGGTGGCGGGTGAGGAGGCGGTCTTCGTGTTCGCCTTTGATCATCGCATTCCCAGCGAGATCCAGCCGTTTGAAACGGTGAAGGATCGGGTGGCCATCTTCTATCGTCAGTCGGAGTCCCGGGCCCTGGCTGACAAGGCCGGTCGCGATTTCGCCACCAAGGCGGCGCTCGCACTGGAAGCCGGCAAGACGTTCGAGGCCGCGGCCACGGAAGCCGGTCTGAAGGTCGTGGCGCTGACCAATTTCTCCCGCAACGTGCCGAGTCTGCCCGAGCTGGGTCCCCGTTTGACCGTCTCGGAACTGCTCCGCACCGCGGAGGAGGTCCCGGTTGGCAAGGTCGCTCCCTTCGCCCCTGCGGCGGATGGTGGCTACGTGCTGTTCATCCAGGCGCGGAACTCGGCCCCGGCCGAGCAGATGTCCAAGGAATTGCCCGAGTTTCTTTCCCAGCTCCGGCAGTACGGCCGCTACACGGCCTTCAATGAATGGGAGAAACGCCGATTCCTCGCCGCGGACATCCGCGGACCGGGCGGCGTTCCCGCGCCGGGTGGCGTGATCGCCTCGAAGTCGACCAACGCGCCCCCGGTCGCCAACTGATTGCCGGTCATCCCCTCACGGGGATGGCTCTCGCACGCGGCGAATTCCGCGTCGGTCGCCCGACCTCCATGGACCTCCCCAAGTCTGCTGTTCCCTCGGTCCTGAAGCTGTCGTCCCCGGCAACGAAGGAATACTGGGAGATCCCGGTCCTCTATTCGGACAAGCATTTGCTGGCCTTGGACAAGCCGGCGGGACTGCTGACTTCGCCGGATCGCTTTGATCCCGAGCGCGCCTGCCTGACCCGTCTTTTGCACGCGCACATTTCGCGCGGAGTTCCCTGGGCGAAGGAGCTTGGGCTGGGATATCTCGCGAACGCGCATCGGCTCGACAGCGACACCTCCGGGGTGATGCTGTTCGCGCGTTCGAAGGATGTTCTGGCGAAGCTTGCGAACGACTTCGGTGCCGATCTTCCGGTGCGGACCCACCAGATCCTGGTCAATGGATCGCCCGCCAAGTCGGAGTTCGAGGTGGATGCCAAGCTCGCTCCGCATCCCGTCCGGCCTGGTGTCATGCGGGTGGATCCCGTGCAGGGGAAGAAAAGCCTGACCCGGTTCCGGGCCCTGGAACGGTTTGTGGGTTACACCTGGATGGAGGCGGTTCCTGTGACCTCCCGGAATCAGCAGGTGCGGGCGCATCTTTGGTGGGCAAAGCTCCCGCTTGTGGGCGACCGGGTGTATGCCGGCAAGCCGCTGTGGCTCTCCGAAATCAAGCCGGCGTTTCGTCCGCGCAAGGATCGTCCCGAGCGTGCGCTCATGGCCCGGACGGCGATTCACGCCTCGGTGCTGGAGCTCAAGCATCCCATGGACGGCACCCCGCTGCGGATCGAGAGTCCGGTACCGCGGGACCTGGGCATCGCCTTGAAGTACCTGCGCCGCTATGCGTCGGGGGTGTCCCTGGGACTGCTGCGCGACGGGGACGAATCCGATTCTGATTCCGATTCCGGATCCGATTCCGAGCCGTAGTCGTGTCGGTCCGGAGTGGTTCGGAGGCGGTGGATTTTTCTCCGTTTCACTGCGGTCGGGGGCGACCAGAATGAGGGTGTGAAGCTGCTGTTTTCCGAGTTTGATCCGGACTACTCGCGCTACCGCTATCCCTACGTTGTCTGGGCCATTCCCGAACCAGGCGAACGGATCGGGGACATTTATGGGGCCGGGTTTCATCCGGCGTCGCCGGATCTCGATCGCTTCGCGCTCTGCCGGCATCTTCGTGTGCCTCTCCCCGGATATACCGCCTCCTCCGAGAACCGTCGCATGCTGAGGAAGGGGGAGGGTCTGGAGGTGGAGTTGATGTCGCGGGCGGATTACGTGGAGGACGCGGGGGCACGGCAGCGATGGCTGGCTTTTGCCGAGGATCGATTCGGGTCCGGGGTGATGTCGGCGGAGCGGTTGGACCGCCTGATGCGGGGTCGGGTGGTGACGCACCTGCTGGTGTTCCGGGATCCGGGGGAGGGAGGGCGCGAGGTGGGCACGGTGTTGATGTATGTGGAGCCGCCCTTCATGGCGCACTACTACTATGCGTTCTATGACCGGGAGCATCGGAATCGGAGCCTGGGGCTGACCCTGATGACCCGGGCGCTGGAGCACTTCCGGTCCCTGGGTTTTGCCCATTTGTACCTTGGCACCTGCTATTCGGAACGCGCGCTCTACAAGGTCCAGTTCCGGGGGTTGGAATTCTTCAATGGGATGGTGTGGTCGGATCGGGTGGACGAGTTGAAATTCCTGGTCCGCCGGGATGCACGTTCCCGGCATCTGTTGGAGGAGCCGGAATTCCTGGCCTGGCACGAAGGGTTGGAGGGGTTGGTTGGCCGGACCCCCTTCGGGCATCCTTCGGGTCGGTGAATTTCCGGCTCTGGCCCCGGGCGGATTCGGGCTAGATTACGACAGCACATGACCCCTCCGGCGTCCGACCTCCTGACCGATTTGCTGCGGGATGTCTCGCGCTCCTTCTACCTGACCCTGCGGCTGTTGCCCCGTGAGGTCCGGCCGCAGATCGGGCTCGCGTATCTTCTGGCGCGGACGACTGACACCATCGCGGATACGGCGATCATTCCCGCGGGCGAACGTCTGGAGGCGTTGAGAAGCCTGCGGGACCGGATCCTGGGAAACCGGTCCGAGCCGTTGGATTTCGGTCCTTTCGTTTCGCGTCAGAGCTCGGCTTCGGAAGGTCTGCTCCTTGCGCGGATCGAGGAGGCCATCGGGGTCCTGGGCGGGCTGGCCTGTTTCGACCGGTGCTGTGTGCGAACCGTGGTGCAGACGATTGTGGGCGGACAGGAGTTGGATCTTTGCCGGTTCGACGGGGCGGAGGCGGGGCGTATCGTGGCGTTGGAGAAGGCAGAGGAGCTGGATGACTACACCTTCCGTGTGGCGGGTTGCGTGGGGGAGTTCTGGACGCGCGTCTGCCGTTCCCATCTTTATCCGGCGGCGCCGATCGAGATGGGCAGTTATCTCTCGGACGCGATCCGTTTTGGGAAGGGCCTTCAGCTGGTGAACATCCTGCGGGATTTGCCCGAGGACCTGCGCAAGGGCCGTTGCTATGTGCCGACCGAGGTCTTATCGGACGCAGCCCTGACGCCGTGGGATCTGCTCCAGCCGTCGAGCATGGAACGGTTCCGGCCGGTCTACCTTTCCCTGCTTCGCACGGCGGCCGGGCATCTTGAGGCGGGCTGGCGGTACACCTGCGCCACTCCGCGATCCGAGGTCCGGTTGCGCGTGGGCTGCGCCCTGCCGCTGCTCATCGGTGTGGAGACCCTGCGCCTCCTGGTTTCGGGGAATGTGCTCGATCCTTCACGACGACTGAAGGTGTCCCGGTCGAGAGTGAGGTCGCTGCTCTTTCGCGCGTTCCTGCTGCATCCGTTTCCGGGGCGCTGGGAACGGATGTTCGACGGGAATCTCGGGCTGCCGGCCGGCAACTGAGGGAAGCGGAACGGGCTCCTCCAGGCTTCAGGGAAGCATCGAGCCCGAGGCCCAGACGATGCCGCGGGTCAGCAGGTCGATGAAGATCGGGTCCCGGAAGGTGTCGTCGGAATGTCCGTAAGTCGTGCCGAACACGCGCGTGCCCTTGTATTCGTGGACCCAGACGACGGGCTGGGATTCTCCCGTTTTCTCACTGACCGAAGTGGCCAGGGCCTGGGTGCCGGGCCAGACCTTCTTGAGGATGTAGAGTTCGTCCATGGGCGTGACCCAGTTCGCGGGGAAACCGCGCATGATGGGGTGATCGCCCGCCACGATCTTCACCGGGTACCGGCTCTGGTGTTCGTGGTGCATGGAGGTCACGCCAAGAAACTCCCGCCAGTCATCCATCGTGGAAGCCCGATAGGTGTGCATGGCGCAATGGACCACCACGGCGGGGGTGCCGCCCCGATGGCCATCGACGATCTTGCGGATGTACGCCGCGTCGGTCGTGTCGGCGAAACACTCGTTGTGGACCACGACCGAGTAGGGCTTCGCCCAGGCCGGATCGTCGTAGAGGGCAATCTGTCCGCGGGTGCCGGTGCCGCCTTCGTTCACGACCGTCCAGTCCGACGGGACCTTGGCCTTGAATCCGTCGATGAGCGCGCGCGATTGGAAGGCGTAGTTGTGACAGCATCCCCCGGTGATGAGCAGGACGCGCATGGGCTTGGCAGCCGGGGAGGCCGGGGCATCGGCGGCCGGGGCGGTGGATGGGAAAAGGGGTGCGGCGAGGCCCAGGAGGGCCGCAGCGGTGGCGAGGGCGCTGGCGGGGCGGAGGATCATGGGCGGGATGGTTGGCGCGGACGGGCCGGACGGTCCATTCCCGAATCGGCCGCCGATGGGAGGACGGTCACTTTTGTGACAGCAGCACGAAGAAGCCGATGAGGATCAGGCCGGCGATCACGGCCAGGGTGATTTTAATCCAGCTGTAGGGCCGGTCGCCGGCGATGGAGCCGGTGGAGCCGTTGACCACGACCTGATAGCTGCGGCGTCCGTAGTCGTAGGAGAGCAGCCAGACCGGGGCGAGAATGTGCTTGAAGGTTTGTCCCGCGTAATTGGCATGCACGCGGAGGTTCCGATGGGTGTCGCCGGGAACCTCGGAGGCGCACATCGATCGGACCTTGGAGTCCATGGCCTGCCGGGATCGTTCGGCGGCCGCGAGCAGGTCGAGTTGGTATTGTTCCACCACCCAGCCGGCGACGTATCCGGGATCGTAGGGTTTGAGATCGGTGGTGGTGGGGAACGGTTCGATCTTGGCGAGCAGGTCGCCGCGCACGCCTTTGGATGCGGCGACGAGTTCATCGTCGAAGAAGTGCTCGAGATTCCCTGAGCTGGGAACCCAGCGGACCTTCCGGACCTGACGGGTCTGAAGGTTGCCCTGTCCGTCACGGTAGGTCTCGGACACGAAATAGTAATAGCCCGATTCCGCGGTCCAACTGGCCCGCACCTGGGCGTCGAAGGTCCAGTAGGGGAGATAGACCCCGTGCACGGTGTCCGTGACGGCCCAGGCCTTCAGTTTGTTGGGGGCGAACCAGCGGGTGGCGTACCACCGGCGCATGCGTTCCCGCACATCCGCCTCCGGCACGACGAAGGGAAGAAGGCTCGAGGGCCGGATGGGGGCTTGATGCTCCTCGATGTCGACGATCGCGGGAGAACCGCAGAAATCGCAGCGCTGGGCCACGTGTTTCGGTTCGAAGACCGAAATCGCGTTGCAGTTCTGGCAGCGCACCGACCGGGTTTCGGCCTGCCACCCACGCTGGTCGTCGGGCAGGCCCCGCAGCGCCATGGCCAGATCGCTCTCCTCGATCAGGCTTCCGTCGTCGGCGAGTTTCGCCGGGGAGACGGTGCTGCAATACGGGCAAACCAGCGATTGCCGGGCCGGTTCCCAGCGGGCATCCGCCCCGCACGCCGGGCAGGAGAATTTCTTGAGGGCGCTGAGTTCGGACATGAACGGTCCGCGTCGGGGGTGGGGCGGTGGGCGTGGGTGCGCTTCAGTGCCGGAGGAAGTCGTCGAGGGCGCCCTGGGTGATGCGCCAGGCGCTGCCGATTTTTTTGCCCTTCAGTTCCCCGGCTTCGAGACTGGTGATCACGTCGGCCTCGGTGACGCCGAGGGTCTGGGCGATGTCGGCCGGGGAATAGAGCTTAGGCAGACCTGCGGCGGCGGCGGAAGCAGCGGCTCCGAGTTGCGGGGGCGCAGCGGAGGATGGGCTGCCCTGACCCGCGAGGGGGGGCGGAGCCTGGGGAGGCTGGTTGAACTGGCCGGCAAGTTGCTGGGCCATGGCGAGACCAATCCCGAGCTGCGCAGCGGCGCTGCCGGTGCCGCCTTCGCCCTTCTCCAACCCCTGGGCCATCTGGAACTTCACGTAATCATTGAGATTGCCGATGGCGGACATGCTCGAGCGCTTGTCGATCGCCGCCTCGACCTCGGGCGGGACGGAGGCGTTCTCGAGAATGAAGCTGGTGATCTCGATGCCGTACTTCGCGGTGGTCTGGGGATTGATCAGCGGCAGGATCGCGTCCCCGACATCCTGGTAGCGGGTGGCCAGGTCGAGCACCGGGATTTTGGCGCTGGCCACGGCATCGCTGAACACGCTCACGATCCGTGAACGCATGGTGTCGTGGAATTCGCCCAGGCGGAAATGATGGTCGGTGCCGGCGACCTCCTTGAGAAAGACCCGGGGATCGACGATCCGGAAGTCGAAGGTGCCGAAGGCGCGCACCCGGACGATGCCGAAATCCTGATCGCGCATCATGATGGGGTTGGAGGTGCCCCATTTGTTGCCGGTGAACAGGCGGGTGACGACGTAGTAGACGTCGGCCTTGAACGGTGATTCGAAGCCGTATTTCCAGCCCTGAAGACGGCAGAGGATCGGGATGTTGTCGGTGACCAGGGTGTGTTTGCCCGGACCGAAGGTGTCGCCGAACTGGCCCAGGTACATGAACTGCACCTGCTGGCTTTCGCGGACGATCAGCTGGGCGCCCCGCTTGATTTCGCGGTCCTCGTCGGGCCAGCGGAAGCTGAGGGTGTCGCGCGAATCGTTCTCCTCCCACTGGATGATTTCCCAGGCCTGGGATTTGAGGAAGTTCAGGATGCTCATGTTTCCGTAATCGTAGGCTGACTACCGTCCACGCGATAGGCGAGTTGCAGGAAAGTCGCTAGCAAAAAGGGGGACTTCCCAAAGGGGGGAGTGGGGAGTGAGGAGTGGGGAGTGCGGAGAGGGGAGAGGGGGAATGTGCCGGGGGGGCTTGCGCTCGGGGAGGGCTTCCCTGGCCGGGGGATGACGGCTTTCAGCCGAGACTTCCGGGAGGGCTGATTTCGCGCCGCATGAAGACGTAGAGGATTCCCCCGAGCACGCTCCAGACCAGGCTGGCGGCATAGGCCACCAGGGAGATGGCCACGGCGGTGTCCGAGTTGATGCCGATCTCCGGAAGACTGAGCAGGTACAGGTAAAGGTAATCGCGGACGCCAAGCCCGTTGGGGGTGAGGGGCAGTGCGGAGACGCAGATGACGGCGGGCACGATCAGGAACATCGGCGTTAGCGAGGCCTGATCGCCGTAGCCCCAGACCAGGGTCTGAAGCTGAAAAACGCAGGTGACGGTGAGCAGGATCGAAACGGCCAGGGTCTGGGCAAGAAGCGATTTCTTCCGCCCCAAAGTCCGGCAGGCGGCCAGTCCGCGCTCGAGCACATCCGCCTTGGGCAGACGTCGGATCCAGTTCCGGGCGCCCGGCACCACCTGGGAGAGGCCTCCGCGGAGGGAGACAAGCAGGAGGATTCCGGCGGCGCCGGTCATGGCCAGGATGGTGGTGGCGAGGGCGAGGGTCCGGTTGTGGGCGCGGACGAGGCTGAGGTTGGGCAGGAGCATGACCGCGCTGAACGCGAGCATGGTGAAGAGTCCCAGCACCCGGTCGATCAGCACGGAGGTCACCGCCTCGGTTTTGAGCTGCCGGGTTACGCGGGCGGCATAATAGGCCTTGAGCACGTCGCCGCCGGTGGAACCTAGGAGGAACGAGTTGAAGAAATGGGCGACGAAGGAGATCTCAAGCGTCCGGCGGAAACCGGGGTCGAGTCCCTGGGAGCGGAGGACGATCCACCAGCGCCAGGCGCCCAGCACGATGGTCAGGCCCCAGAGGGCGACCGAGAGGGCCAGCCATCCGGGGCTGACGCGGACGAGGGTGGAGAGCAGGAGGGAGGGGCCGAGGCGCCACACCTGGATCCAGCGATCGATCCGGGGCAGGGCATCGAGAGCGATGCCCCGGGATTCGAGGACGGTTCGGCACTGGTCATGAAACGTGGCGTGGAGGGCCCAGGCCATGAGCGCGGCGGCGATTCCCAGGCGCCAGCCGAGGGACCAGATCTTCCGGAGGGTGCTGTTCACTCGGGGCCCCACAGGCTCTGGATGTGTGCCAGACCCTGGGGGATGAGTTCGATCGGCGTGGCCGGGCTGAGTTCGAGCACCTTCAGATGTTCCGGCTTCACGTAGGGCTTCAGCGCCGCGTAGTCGATGGAGCCCGTGCCGGGGACCATGTGGTCGCGGCCGGGGAACTCGACGTCGTGGATATGGAAGCCGAACAAGCGCTGGGCCAGGCCGCCGACGTGCATGGCGTGGTGGATCACGCCGAGGTTGGCCTTGATCTGGCCGTGGCCGGTGTCGTGCCAGTAGCCGATGCAGGGTTCCTGGAATTCGCGGAAGAACAGGTGGAAATCGCTTTCGAAGGGGATTTCCTCAAGGGCTTCGCGGTTTTCGATCCCGAGCTTCAATCCGCGCTGCGTGGCTTCCTCGGCCAGACCGCGGAGGAACGAGTGGGCGGCTTCGACGTGCGGTTCCTTGCGGGCCTCGCGTTTTTCGAGGGCCTCTTCGAGCAGTTTCTCGTACTTGGAAGTTTCCCGTTTGCCTTCGCTGATGAGGTCGAGCAGGCGGTCGGTGTAATCCTTCATTTCAACCGCGCCCATGTGCAGGACCACAAGTTGGGCCTTCAGCCGGGCGGCGGTGTCGAGGGTCTTGAGCGAGTGTTTCCAGGCGTTCTCGCGTTCCCGCCGGTCGAGCGCGGTGAACTTGAACAGGTTCGGCGCCGGATGGGTGACCCCCATGGGGAGGGGGCAGAAATTGTGGAGGGAGGAAATCCGGATTTCGCCGGCTTCCACGGATTGGATGATGCCCGGGAGCAGGCTCAGCCGGATGCCGTGGCTCAGTTCGGCGTACTCGAAGCCGAGGGACCGGATTTCATTCAGCATCTCGCGGCCGCAGGTATGGCGTCCGGAGTTCCAGCAGGAGGAGAGGGAGTACATGGGAACGCGAAAATCGCGGAATCCGGGAATATCCCGAAGGGGCCGCGCTGCGAGGGACTTGAGACTTAAGGAAGTGACCGGCATGCGCTGTGGCATGCCGGTCACCTTGAACGCAGGATACTACAGGTCCGCGTAGCGGGCGCTTAGCATTGCGTTGAAGCGCGCAACCTTCAGCTTCCGGCGGCGGCGTTCGCTCGGTTTTTCGTAATGACGATGACTGCGAACTTCGCGAAGGGTCCCTTCACGGTCCACCTTCTTCTTGAGGCGCCGGAGCGCCTTCTCAACCGGTTCGCCTTTTTTGAGTTTGATCTCGGTCACGCTGTTTCACTTCCTTTCCGGACCTTGGTCGGGCCGCCGGGCTTTCACCACGGAAGCACCTGACCGCTCAGGTCAAAATGGGTGTTCACGCTACGGGGACCCGCCCCAGGGTGTCAACGCACCAAAAAAGCCCCATCAAGATTGGCGTTGCCGGTTCCCGTGTGGCGGTGTTACGAATTCGACACGGGCGCCGGACGGTTCAGGCGCCCTTCAGCATCGGATCGATGACGATTGTTTGAACGTGGTTCGCGCCACGCAATGCCTGATTGCCATGAGTGGATCCAACCCCCGGTTTTCGCTCGCCAACACGACCCTCTATCGTGAGTTCCAGGCCGAGCGGGAAGAAATCCTGCGTCACAAATGGCTGGAGTCGGAGAAGGCCAAACGGGATGTCGGCTTCGAATACGCCCTCACCGACTGGAACCTGAAGTACCGCGCCGACTGGCGTCGTCACCGGCAGCAACTGACTTCCCACGATTCGTAGGCAGTTCCTTTCCGATTTCTTCCGCTCCCCCCGCTCCCCGCTCCCCTTTCGTCGGCGCTCCGGGCGCCTCGCCGAGTTCTCGGCGGGGCGCGATTTCCGGGAGCGCCGCCCTTGCCGAGTCCTTCGAGAGGGCGCTTTTCCTTCGCCGCATGGAATCAGCGTTCGAACATCAGCATCAGATAGGCCCCGAAGACGAGGAGGTGGACGCAGCCGAGCAGGATATTGGTCCGGGGCAGCGAGAAGGTCATGACGCTGGTGAGCAGGGTGAGGCACAACAGCACCGTGTCGAGGTCGTCCAGGCCGAGATCGAGCGCCCGTCCCGTGGCCAGGGAGACGGTGATGACGAGGGGAATGGTCAGCCCGATGGAGGCGAGCACGGATCCGAGCAGCACATTGACCGAGCGCTGCAGTTGGTTGGCCATCGCGGCGCGGATGGCGGCAATGGATTCCGGCGTCAGAACCAGCAGGGCCACAATCAGGCCGCCGAGGGCCGGGGGAGCTCCGAGCCGGAGCACCAGGGCGTCCAGGGGGGTTGCCATCTGCTTCGCCAGCAGCACGACGGGCATGCCGTAGAGGCCCAGCATGATCACGTGGAACGCCGTCGGTCGGCCCGAGTGGGCGTGGGCCGGGGTACCGGACTCGACGGCAGCCTCTTCGGGAGCCATGAAAAAGCCGCGGTGCCGCCAGTTTTGCACGAACAGGAACACCGCGTAGATGGCCACCGACATGACGGAGAGGAAAACCATCTGGAACGACGAAAGCCGGGGACCCGGGGTGGTACGGGTGAAGTTGGGGAGGATCAGCCCGAGCACGGTGAGAGGGATGATGAGTGCGAGAAAGGAATTCGCACTCTGGAGATTGTAGGACTGCTCGTGGTGACGGATTCCGCCCAGCAGCAGGGCGAGCCCGAGGAAGCCGTTGAGCACCAGCATCACCACGGCGAACATCGTGTCGCGGGCGAATTCGGGTTTTTCCACGCCGGTCGACATGACGAAGGCGACCATGGCGACTTCGAGACCGGTGATGGCGAGTGTGAGCAGCAGGGTTCCAAGCGGTTCGCCGAGCCGGTGCGCGAGTTCGTCGGCGTGACGCACAATCGCCAGGGCGGCGGAAAGGATCACTCCACAGAAGACCGCCAGCACGGCGACCAGGCTGAGCGGATGGCCCAGCGCCGAGGAAATCAGGCCTTTGCCGAGAATCGCCCCACCCAGGGTCAGGCATACCAGCAACAGGGGCCATTCCCGGGCCCAGGACGTCGGGGTGGCGTGACCTGGCACCGTTCCGGAGGCTGAGGAGGGATGCGGGGATCTCGGTGCGTTCATGTCAGAGTCAGAGTGTCGTCGGCGCGGCCTGCCCCGTTCCCGTCCCGGTGCTCCTTCGCGCTTCGGATGGACCGCGGAGCAGGGGGTGAGTTCGAGGCGCCGGCGGCGGTCGGGAACGTCTCCGTCCCTTCCACGGCGCGGCTGCTTCTATCGCAGGGTCCTGTTCCGGACAAGGAAGCCTTCCCGGCAACACCGCGGGACGACCCTCCACAGGGGGACAGGTCTTCTGGGAGGGGGCTTCGCGCCATCAGAGCCTGCCCCTCGCTTCCGCCCGCGACCCGCAACAGGGGGAC
>CAYZAE010000131.1:16012-19391 GCA_964476125.1 uncultured Verrucomicrobiota bacterium
CCCCCCCGGACCAAAAGACCTGTCCCGCTGTTTCAGGGCGGGCAGGTGGATCAGTCAGCCGGGTTGGGAACCGGCTTCGCGGATGAGTTTGTCGAGGTGGTCCTGTTCGGAAGGGAGGCGGGCCAGGGACCTGGCACGTTCCAAATGGATGACGGCTTCGGCGAATCGGCCCAGCTCGTTCAAAAACGAACCGGAAACGGCATGGAAGAGGTAGTAGGAAGGCAGAACCTTCCCCGCGTCCCGGATTTCCTGGAGGGCGTCGAGTCCGGTCTGGGGTCCGTGGACACGGCCGACGGCGACGGCGCGATTCAGGGCGATGATCGGGGAGGGGTTGAGGCGAGCCAGCCGGTCGTAGAAGGAAAGAATTCGTGGCCAGTCGGTTCCTGCATCCTCGGAGGCGGTGGCGTGGCAGGCGGCGATGCCGGCCTGGAGATGATACTCGCTGATTGCGGGGCCCGTGGACGCCTGGGCGAGATGGTGAAGTCCCCGTTCGATCATCCCGCGGTTCCAGGTCGAACGATCCTGCTCGTGGAGTCGGAGGAGGATTCCGTTTTCATCGGTGCGGGAGGAGAGCCGTGCCGTGTTCAGGAGCATCAGGGCGACGAGGGCGTGGGTGACGGGTTGGCGGGTGGCGGGATGGCCGGTCAGCTGGAGGGCCAGCCGCAGCGCCTCATGGCAGAGATCCTGCCGGACCAGGTGATTGCCTGCGGACGCCTTGTAGCCTTCGTTGAAGAGCAGATAGAGCGTGGCGAGCACTCCGTCGAGCCGGGCGGGAAGTTCGGCTGGTTCGGGCACGGCGAACGGCAGCTGGAGGTCGCGGATGCGTTGGCGGGCTCGCACCAGGCGCTTGGCGATGGCGGCCTCCGTGGTGAGGAAGGCCGCCGCGATCTCGGCCGGGCTCAGTCCGCAAAGGGTGCGAAGCGCCAGGGCGAGGTGTGCCTCCTCCGAGAGCTGCGGATGGAAGCAGACGAACATCAGTCGCAGGGTGTGGTCGGCGAAGGTTCCGGTGGCTTCTTCCTCGTCCCCGTTTGTCGCCAGCCAGCGGGCATGCTCCTGCGCGATCGGATCCTCCTTCTCGAGCCAGCGCTGTTCGCGTCGAAGCTGATCCAGCGCAAGGTTCCGTGCGGCCTGGGTCAGCCAGGCGGCTGGATTGTCGGGCACACCGCGGTAGGGCCAGGTTTGAAGGGCTCGGACAAGCGCCTCCTGGACGACGTCCTCCGCCAGTTGGAGCCGGTGGGTTCCGAACTGGGCGACCAACAGGGCCACCAATCGGGCGCTCTCGCGCCGGAACAGGTCGGCGGCGATCTGTTCGGTGGGTGTCTCCGCGCTCACGTTGCCGGCGGTGGGGCGCAGGCCCTTGAACGCATCATACCAGGGATTTCACCTCCGCCATCGGACGGCAGAGGTCGGCGATGGGACGCACCTCGATCTGGGCGCCGTAATCCAGAATCGGACAGGCCTGCGCCAGCCGGACCGCTTCCTCGAGGCTCCGGACAGCGAGCCGGAAATAGCCGGCGATGGCTTCCTTGGATTCGGCGAAGACGCCGTCGGTGACGGAAGTGCCCCGCGGGCCGGCGACGATTTTGCCTTCCTCGACCAGCGGCTGGGCGCCGCGGTGGACGCCCTGTTTCTCCAGGCTTTCGACCCAGCCGTAGAACTCCGTCATGATGCGCTGCAATTCGGCTGGTGACAGGCCCTGCGGCCAGTGCGTGCCGCGGATGAGCAGGAGGTATTCGTCGGTGGGATTCTGGGGGTTCATGGGGAGGCGAAGAAACGGGGGGGAGGGGTGCCTTCAGGCGGGGGGCTTGATGCAGTTTTCGGCTTTGCGGGGTCCGAGGAATTCCGCGAAGGCCCTGCGTTCGACCCAGACCAGGAACAGGGCCAGGGCACAAAGCACCAGCAGGGGCGGGGACAACAGCCCCTCCCCGCCGGTGATGAAGATGTGGAAGGCGAGGATGTTGACGAGGATGGGGCCCAGAACGAGCAGCCCGGCCCGGCGGAACCGGGGGATCGCCACCAGGATTCCGCCGAGCACTTCCAGCACCTTCACGAACGTGAGGTATCCGGTGGGAGCGAACGCGGCCATGAAATGGGCGGGCGGCGTACCCTCGGGCAGGCTGGGAATCGGGGCGAGTTTGAGGAGGACCATGACGCCGGAGGCGACGAAGACCAGTCCGAGCAGGATGCCTGCGACGAGGGAGGCGATTTTCATGGGGGTTGGGTGGGGCGACGGCCGGGTGCGTTGGGTTTCAACCGGGTTGCACCGGCGGCACCATGACCATCCATGCCATGCCGAAGCGGTCCTCGACCATGCCAAACCGGGGTGACCAGAACGTGGGGCCGATGGGCATGGTGATCCGGCCGCCGTCGGCGAGAGCCGCGAAGGCGCGATCGGCTTCGGTTTCATTGGGGACCGAGAGCGACAGGCTGAAACCGTTGAAGCCCGAGCCATCGGAGCGACAGCCGTCGGAAGCCATCACCTGGGATTCCCCGATGCGCAGGCAGCTGTGCATGATTTTGTTTTCGAAGCCCGGGGGGAGAACGTCCGGGGGCGGGGGCTCGGGGCTGTCCTTGAAGCGCATGAGGCCTTCCACCTTGGCGCCGAGGGTTTTGGCATAGAAGTCGAGCGCTTCCTCACAGCGGCCGCCGAAGAAGAGGTAGGTGTGGACGAGGCGTGTGTCGGAGGGGGGATTCATAGGGTGTCGTGGTGATTCGTGGTTCAACGATTCCACTCCACGACGAACGAGTCGGGGACCGGAGGACAACCCGGAGGAAAAATCTTCGGATTCGAGTTCGACCTCGCCTCCGGCGATTGGACCCAGGTCACGGTTTTCGCCGAAGGGACACGCTGGAAGCCGTCGTGACTGTGTGTCCAGGGCGCGAACGCATTCTGCAGATCCCGCCCTGAACCGCGCTCCGCCGGGGCGAGGTCGCGTGCGGGAAGCGGTCAGGGCCGCTGGAGGAGCTCCTCCTGTTTCAGCAGGAACTCCCGGCGCTTCACGAGATGTTCCTTCAACGAGGCCAGGTTGCGGTCCAACCGGGCCAGCGCTTCGTCGGAGGATTCCCCGATCGCCTGGGCGCGGATCGGGATCTCGGGACGCAGCCGGGTGGCCAGGCCATCGAGGATCGGGAAGAACACCTTGTCCCCGGACTGGTCATGAAAGCCCCAGGTCTTGTCCTGGTCCCAGGGGTAGATCTCCCACTGCCCCGAGCTGTTGCGGTCGTGATAGGTGAAGTAGTTGTTGAAGAAGCCGTCCCAGTGCGACAGCACGGTGCTCACGGCGAAGTAGGTGGCTACCTGGTCGACCGGCGCTGCGCTCGGTGATCGAAGGGTTCATGAGGAATTGCAGGCAATCGATTCCGGCGTCGCGCCGCGACG
>CAYZAE010000132.1:0-10902 GCA_964476125.1 uncultured Verrucomicrobiota bacterium
GCTCAGTCAGCCAACGGCGGCGGGCCGTGGCAGCTCCCTTTTCAGGGCAGGTGACAGGCTTGACGCGTGGGGCTCATGAGACTTGCGGTGGAAACGCATCCGCGGCCGGGGATCCGAGCCAAGCGGTCGTCCAGTTGAGAAGGTATCAGGTGGAGAAGAACATCGACCTGAAACTCGCAACCAAACGGTGGGATGCAAAGAACGGGCAAAAGGGAGTTGTTCGGGCGAGAGGACAGGAGATTGCCGATCTACGGGAATTATTTCCGTGTCTCACAATCACCATTGAGGATCAGAAGGAGAAGAAGAAGACCCAGCAGGGGGTCACCGAACTCGACAACGGTCGTGGGGAGGAGTTCCTCAAGGAAAAACAGGCGATCCTTGAGAAGTACGACGGTCGGGATGATGACGTGGGCGGGGGATTCGACGCGACGCGCCCGGCCATCTACCATAATGCCCCCAGCCGGGGGCGGAACGGCAAGGCCGCGGAAGCGATCAACCTACTGGTGGACGAAGATCCCAAGTTTATAGGAGCCCATCTCATCAAGAGGGAATGGGGGGGTGGCGACAACATGTGGAATGTCGTGTCCTGGACCCAGGACGCCGAGAACCACTGGGCCAAGAACTTCGAGAAACCCGTGGACTCCCGCGGCGCGCGCGGAGAGGTCCCGGGGGCGGTCTCCATCTCCGTCACCAAAGAGGACGACTTTATCAGCCGTTCGGATCTCGGGGACGAAGTCAAGCGTGTCAACAAGGACCCCCAATCGGCAGATCGGTTCGAGAAGAAGCGGGACGGCATCAACGCCGCGATGGAAAGTGTTCCAGTCTCCGCAATTGGACAGAACCAGGACTCGACGACCTCCCTGAATGAAGGGCTTATCGGGTTTACTGCCGCCGGAGAAAAAGCAAAGGCGAAGATGCGGGACCACGTGACGAAGTCCGATGGCATTGAGGCCGGTTTCGCATCTCAACGCGGAAAGATCCGGTCCGAGCATTGGGATCGGGAGGTCAAAAACTACGAAGCGGGAGGGAAGGACATGTTTCAGCACTCGAACACCGTGCTCGACTGACCTCGGGCTTTCTCCTCGCGCAGTCGGCCTCAAGATCCCGGCTGAACAGAGGGAACAACGGGAGAAGGAGCTCCGGTTCCTGCGGGTCACGCCCCCGGATCCTTCAGCCAGCGCGCCAAGAGTTCCCGGAGACGATGCCGGGCGCGGTAGAGGCGCATTTCGACGGCATTGGCGGAGCAGGCGAGGATCGAACTGATTTCCTTCTGGGAGAAATCCCCGAACTCCGCGAGCACCAGGGGTTCCCGAAGGTCCTCCGGAAGCGCAGCCACCGCCCGACGCACGGCTTCGGCGCGTTCTTCCGCCAGGGCCGCCGCCGCAGGATCGGCGGCCGGGTCAGCGATCCGGTTGGCCACGGTGGCGTCGCCGCTGTTCCCGGAATTCGATCCCGCACCCGGGCCGAGGGGCTGGTCGAGGGAGGTTTCGGGATGCCGGGATCGCCACCGATAGCGGTCCCTCACCAGATTGGTGGCGATGGTGTAGAGCCAGGTGGAGAACGTGAGCCGGGGATCGTAGCGGTCGCGGTGTTCGTGGACGCGCACGAAGGTTTCCTGGGCTAGGTCTTCGGCGTCGGCTTCGTTCTGGAGGAGGCGGTAGAGGTAAAGGTGGAGTTTCGGTGCGTGCCGGGACATGAGGTTCTCGAGGGCTGAGTCCTGGCCCCGGACGAGCCGTTCCATGTCGGCGCGGTCCTCCGCCCCCTGCGATTCACTCATGGTGACGGTGGGCTGCGCCCGCCTCCGGCTGGATGGAATCGATGGGGCGGGCCTCCTGAAGCACGCAGGTGGCCTGCATCATGATCTGGAGGTAGCGGCTCCCGGCTTCCGGCGGCATCTCCCGTGCCACGGCGTAGAGGTGGGTCAGCATGGCCTGCCGGCAGTCGTCCCGCGCGCGGCCCGTGGCCGAAACCTGTTCGCGGATCTCCTCCGTCATCGCGTTCGTGCGGGCCACGGTTTCCCGGAGTCGGCGGTTCGCATCGGCGATCCGCCGGCAAAGCTCGGCACAGGTCGGCTGGTAGTTGCGATGCAGTTCAGTGACCCGCCGGAAGACGTCGTCGGAGAGCTGGAACTCGCGTCGCAGCCACTCGAGTTCGGCTCCGGGGGCGGTCGCCGCCTGACGCTGAGGCTGCGTGCGGACCCAGAACGCGGCACTGAACGCGAGAAACCCCGCCAGAAGGCCGAGGGGGAGCAGCAGCCAGGGGCGCTTCATCGCGGGAACGATCCGTCGTGGTGCAGGGAACCTGCGAAAGGATCGATGGAGGCGATATAGCGCCCCTGCAGACTTCGGTCGAAGGCCCGGGTCGACGCATGCCCCTGAACCCATCCGGCGCCGGATCCGAGCACGAGTAGAACGAGCAGGTAACCGAGCGCGAAGCGGGGTTGGGCGAACATGCCGAAAAGGCCCTGGGCCAGAAACTTCCAAGGATTGGATGCCGGTGCCGGCTGGCGTCCTTGGTCGATCCGGCGCCAGACCTCCCGAGCGAACCCGGGACCGAGTTCGGGGTGGGGCTGCCAGGACTGGAGAACTTCCGAGAGTTGCTCGTCCTCGCGGGAGGGGCGGGTTGGGTTCATGCGTGTCGGTTCCGGTCCGATGGGGTGGCGCGGAGGGCGTGTCACCTGGAGGTTTTCGTGTTGCGCCGCCCGGGCCTGCCTTGAACTTACGCCGGGGACGCCCGTTTTCCCTCAGATTTTTCGTCGAAGCGCTTTCGTCCCGGGCTTAGGCTGGAGGGCATGAGCAGTGGCATGGCGCGGCGTCAGGTGCTGGACCTCTATTTCATGGAGGCCCGCTGCCGTTTGATTGAGGTGGCGGCCTTTCTGGACCGGGTGGACCGGGGGGAAGGGGAAGCTGATTTCCGTTGGGACGCTTTTCGCAAGGCGATGCAGGAGTTGGCAGGCACGGAACCGAAGCGGGCGGAGCGGGTGCTGCTGGCCTTGAGCGATCCCACGGTGGAACCGGTGGCCAAGGCCCCGGGCAAGGGGGCGGTGGGGGCCTGGCCGGGGGAGTAGTTGTTTGAAGATTGGAGTCGGGAGTGGGGAGTGGGGAGAGATAGGAGCGGGACGGATGCCTGTTTTTTACGAATGTCAGCGATGTACGGCGTGCTGTCGGTGGCCGGGTCAGGTCCGCGTGACGGACGCGGAGATCACCCGGATGGCGGAGCACCTGGGGTTGGGGGAGCGGGAGTTCATCGAGCGGTACATGCGGTTGCGGGAGGATCGGAGGGGGATCGTGCTGAAGGATCAGCCGGATGGGGCGTGTGTTTTTCTGGAGGGTGGGAACTGCCGGGTTCAGCCGGTGAAACCGCAGCAATGCCGGGATTTTCCGAATCACTGGCGATTCCCGGGATTTGAGCGGGAGTGCCGGGCGGTGGCGGTGGAATTGGGGGAGGAGGAATATGCGGCCCGGGTGTTGGTGGCGACGGGTCGGCAGGGGGTGGGGACGGGGCGGACGGGGGTGTCGGAGGGGTAAAAATGCGGTTGACAGGGCTGGGAGGCTCTGACCTTTACAGGCTTTTACCTTGCGAAAGCGCTTCACGTTCTGATACTTCAAGCGTCGCATGGCAGCCATCGGACGGTTTCAGCGTGGGGAAGAGGTGTTTTACGCCAAGGTTGTGGATGGCGAGCTTTTCAAGCTCAAGGGCGACGTCTTCGGTTCGCCCTCGTTCGAGAAAAAGCCGACACCCGCCAAGGGTCTGAAACTTCTGACGCCGGTGGCACCCTCCAAGGTGATCGCCGTGGGATTGAATTATTCCGATCACGCGCGGGAGTCCGGTCTTGATCTGCCGAAGGAGCCGTTGTTCTGGTTCAAGGCCCCGACCTCATTGATCCCGGATGGTGTGAAGATCGAGATTCCATTTTCCACGCATCACGTCGATTTCGAGGCGGAACTGGCGGTGGTGATCGGGCGCCGGGTGCGCAACGTGACTCCGGCGGCGGCGGCCCGTTACATCTTCGGATACACGGCGGCGCAGGACATCAGCGACCGCACGATCCAGAAGTCGGAGAGCCAGTGGGCGCGGGCGAAGTCGTTCGACACCTTCACGCCCCTGGGGCCCTACATTGAGACCAAGATCGATCCCCATGATCTCTCGATCCAGCTGTTCCAGAACGGCCAGCTGCGGCAGAACTCAAACACCAGCCAGTTGATCTTCAACTGTTTCGATCTGGTGAGTTTTATCTCCACGAACATGACCCTGCTGCCCGGCGACGTCATTCTGACGGGCACGCCGAGCGGGGTGGGTCCCATCCAGAGCAGCGACCGGCTGGAAGTCCGGATCCAGGGTCTGGCGCCATTGGTGAACATGGTGAAGTAGGGGGCCGGCCCCGGGCGTCGCAAGACGCCGGAAGGAAACGCTTGGATTTCTGACCGGGCGCGGAGCAACCTCCGCGCTCGTTTCTTTGGTACTTATGCGCTGGACCCAGACCCTGATTCCGACGTTGAAGGAGGCACCCGCCGACGCCGAAATCCTCTCTCATCAACTGCTCCTCCGTGCCGGCCTCTGCCGGAAGCTGACGGGCGGACTCTACACCTTCTGCCCCCTTGGCCTGCGGGCCCTGCGCAAGGTGGAACGGATCGTCCGCGAGGAGATGGACCGGGCCGGGGGCCTGGAAGTCCTGATGCCGGCGCTCCAGCCGCCCGATATCTGGCAGAAATCGGGCCGGTACGAGACCGCGCGCGACGTTCTCTACAAGGCCAAGGACCGGTCCAACAAGGAGTGGGTGCTCAGTCCCACCGCCGAGGAGGTCATCACCACCCTGGCGTCGTCGGAGATCAGTTCCTACCGCCAGATGCCGCTGAACTTCTACCAGGTCAGCGTCAAGTTCCGGGACGAGATCCGCCCCCGCTTCGGCCTCATGCGCGCCAAGGAGTTCATCATGAAGGATGCCTATTCCTTCGATGTGAGCGATGAGGCGGCCATGGCGAGCTACCGGAAGATGTACGACGCCTACAACCGCATCTTTGCCCGCTGCGGACTCCAGGCCTTCCCCGTCGAAGCCGACACCGGCGTCATCGGTGGCAATTATTCCCACGAATTCATGGTTCCCGCCGAAACCGGCGAGAACGAGGTGGTCTACTGCGAGTCCGGCAAGTACGCCGCCAACATCGAGAAGGCCGGCAGCCAGGGCCCGATCACTCCCACGCCCTCGGAGTCGACGGGGGCCGCCCCCGAAAAGTTCGCCACGCCCGGGGTGGTGACCATCGATGCCCTCGCCGCCGCTCCCTACGGCGTTCCGGGCCATGCCCAGATCAAGACGCTGATCTACGTGGCCGACAGCCAGCCCGTGATCATCCTGATGCGCGGGGACGACCAGCTCAACGAGGCCAAGCTCGCCGGCAAACTCAATGCCACCGCCTTCCGCCCGGCCACGGCCGAGGAAGTGCTCGCGGCCATGGGCGCCCGTCCCGGCAGTCTCGGGGCCGTCACCGCCACCCGCAAGAATCCGGCCCTCAAGGTTTACGCGGATGAACAGTTGAAGACCGCCCGGGGCATGACCACCGGCGCCAACGAAGATGGCTTCCACCTGCGGCACGTCGAGGTCGAGCGGGACATCCGGGTCGATGTCTGGGCCGACCTCCGCATCGTCAAGATCGGCGAGGCCTGCACCGTCACCGGCCAGCCCCTCAAGATCCGCCGCGCCATCGAGGTCGGGCACGTGTTCAAGCTCGGCACCAAGTACAGCGAGAAGCTGGAGTCGACCTTCCTGGACGTGGACGGCCAGCGCAAACCGACGGTGATGGGCTGCTATGGCATCGGCGTGACGCGGACCCTCCAGGCCGTGATCGAGCAGTGCCATGACAAGGACGGTATCCTCTGGCCCATGAGTGTGGCGCCGTACCAGGTTCTGGTGACCCCGCTGGGGGCCGCCGGCAGCGCCACCATGGTGTTGGGCGAGGAGATCTATCGGGAACTCACGGCGGCGGGCGTGGATGTCCTCCTGGACGACCGCGATGAACGGCCCGGGTTCAAGTTCAAGGACGCCGACCTCATCGGCATCCCGCTGCGGGTCAGCATCGGGGAGAAATCGCTGGCCAAGGGCGAGATCGAATTGAAGCCGCGGGGTGGCGCTGTCTTGAACGTGAAGAAGGAGGAGGCCGTGGCGGCCATCCTGACGCGCGTCCGCGAAGCCCTCGCCGCGCTGGCCTGAGGGCCGGTCGGGCGGTTGATCAAGGCGGTGACCCTGGGATTCCCACCGATCCCGGAATGGGGCAGGGTGCACGGCCCGTGACGAAGGATCCGCGCATCGAGGAACTCAAGGAGCTGCTCCCACGCTGCATGCTGCACGACTGGGTGCGCCTCGGCGCCCGGCTCGTCCGCATTCTCCAGGACCGGAACCACGCCGGCCGCCACGATGCCCTGATCGACCGCCTGCTGGAGCGCGCCCGGAAATCGGTCGAACTGCGGACGCAACGGGCGGAGATTGTTCCCAAGGTCACCTACCCGGAGGAACTGCCGATCACCGCGCGGCGCGAGGACATCGTTGAAGCCATCCGCCGTCATCAGGTGGTGGTGATTGCGGGTGAGACGGGGTCGGGCAAGACCACCCAGATTCCCAAGATGTGCCTCGAGGCGGGCCTGGGCATCGAGGCGAAGATCGGGTGCACCCAGCCCCGGCGGGTGGCGGCGTTGTCCATTTCGCGACGCGTGGCGGAGGAACTGGGGGTGGAATGGGGCCGGGAGGTTGGCAGCAAGATCCGCTTCGACGACCGGTCCGGGGAGCACACCTTCATCAAGTTCGTCACCGACGGTATGTTGCTGGCCGAACTTCAGGGCGATCCGGATCTGTCCGAGTACAACGCCCTGATCGTGGACAAGGCCCACGAGCGCAGCCTGAACATCGATTTCCTGTTGGGGCATCTGAAGGGATTGCTGGCGCGGCGCCGTGATCTGAAGCTGCTCATCACCTCGGCGACCATCGATACCGCGGTGTTTTCCAAGGCCTTCGACGACGCCCCCGTGATCGAGGTGTCGGGGCGGATGTTCCCCGTGGACGTGGTCTATGCCCCGCTGGATGCCGAATCGGAGGAGCGCGGGGATCTCACTTACATCGATGCGGCGGTGCGGGCGGCCGAGCAATCCCTGTATCGCCCCGGGGCGGGGGACATCCTGATTTTCATGCCCGGCGAGCGGGACATTCGGGAGACCTCGGAACAGCTCGAGGGTCGGTTTGGGCGGGAGGTGGACATCATCCCCCTGTTCGGCCGGCTGAGTGCGGGCGACCAGCAGCGGGTGTTCGCGCCGTCGAACCGGACCAAGATCGTGGTGGCCACGAACATTGCGGAAACTTCGCTGACCATTCCGGGAATCCGGTACGTGATTGATTCGGGGTTGGCGCGCATCAGCCGGTACAGTCCCAAGACCCGGACCCGGCGGCTGCCGGTGGAGCCCATTTCGAAGAGCAGCGCCCGCCAGCGTCAGGGGCGTGCGGGCCGTGTGCGGGAGGGCGTCTGTATCCGGCTCTATTCCGAACAGGATTTCGAGGAGCGTCCGGCGGAAACGCAGCCCGAGATCCAGCGGGCAAACCTTGCGGAGGTCATTCTCCGGATGAAGGCGTTCCACCTGGGCGACATCGAGACCTTCCCGTTCCTCAATCCTCCGACCCCGGCCGCCATCCGCGCGGGATACACCCTGCTGCACGAACTCGGAGCCCTGGATGAACAGCGGGAACTTACGTCGATGGGGCGGGATCTGGCGCGACTGCCGATCGATCCGACCCTCGGCCGCATGCTCCTCCAGTCACAGCGCGAGCACGCGACGCGGGAACTGCTGATCATCGCCGCGGGGTTGAGCATTCAGGATCCGCGTGAGCGACCCCTCGACCGCAAGGAGGAGGCCGCGGCGGCGCACCGTCGGTTCACGGATCCGTCCTCGGATTTCCTCACCCTGCTCAATCTCTGGAATGCGGTGCACGACGAGTGGGAATCGCTGCGGACGCAAAACCATCGCCGACGTTTCTGCCGGACCCATTTTCTCTCCTACACGCGCATGCTGGAATGGCAGGACCTCTATGCCCAGTTGCATGAGGCCCTGGACGATGTGGAGTCCGTGCGCTTGAGCGAGAGCAACGCCGACTACGGGGCGATCCATCGTTCCGTTCTGGCCGGACTGCTGGGGCATGTGGGGCAGCGCAAGGAGCGCAATGTCTACAAGGGAGCCGGAAACCGGGAGGTCGCGGTGTTCCCGGGTTCCTGTCTCCATGCCCGTGGGGAACCGCCCCGTCGGGGGGGTGGACGCGACGCCAAGCAGGGTCCGACACCCGCTCCCAAGGCCCCCTCCCAACCCGAGTGGGTCGTGGCGGGCGAGATCGTGGAGACCTCCCAGGTTTTTGTCCGCACCCTGGCCGGGATCGAACCGGCCTGGATCGTCGACCTCGCCCCGCACCTGGTGAAGGTCTCGCATCGCGGACCCCACTGGAGCCGGTCCGCGGGCCGGGTGCTGGTGGAGGAAGTCATCACGCTGCACGGACTGGAGGTCCTCCGACGCAAGGTGGCGTACGGCAATCTTGAGCCGCGTGATGCCACCGCGATCTTCATCCGGTCGGCGCTGGTGGAGGAGGATCTTGTGCCCGGGTTGCGGGAGGACGATGCCGAGGAGGAACCCGTGGATGAACGCGAGGGGCGACGGAACGCGCTGGTGTCGGCGCGCCGGGTGCGGGCTGCGATCCCGGCCCAGTACCGCTTTCTGGAGCACAACCGCCGGATCCGCCAGAAGCTGGAGGACTGGCAGACGCGGCTGCGCCGCCACGATCTGGGGGACATCAGTGAGGCGTTGTTCGGGTTTTATGCCCAGCGTTTGCAGAACGTCGCTTCCATCGACGAACTGAACCGCTTCTTCCGGGAGCAGGCCGCCCCGGACGTTCTGTGTGCGAAGGAGACGGATCTCAGCGGGGGCCGGGATTTGAGCGTGGATGCCGTGGCGTTCCCGGAGTCGATCCAGTTCGGGGGCCAGCCTGTGCCGGTCAGTTACGCCTATGCCCCGGGCGAGGAATGGGACGGGGTCACCCTTCGGCTGCCGCTGGAGGTGGCCACGGCGGTGACGTCGGCGGCGGTGGATTGGGCGATTCCCAGCCTCCGGGCCGAGATGGTCGGGGAACTGCTGGCGTCCCTGCCGAAGACCCACCGGCGGGTGCTGCAACCCTTCGCGCCCAAGGTGGAGGAAATCGTCCGGGACCTGAGCCCGGTGGGGCCGACGCTGCTTCATGACCTCAGCCGCTTTTTGAAGGACCGCTACGCCGTGGCCGTGGGGGTGGGGGATTGGCGTCCGGACAATCTCCCAGCGCATTTGCGTCCCCGGGTCGAAGTGGTGGGCGGCGACCGGAAGAAGCCGGTGGCTGTGGGGCGGGATCTGGCGTCCATCCGGGAAACCCTGGCCCAGGTGAAATCGAAGCCGGTGGAGGACACTGGAGCCTGGCGTCGGGCGGCGGAACAATGGGAACGCCCGGGAGTGACCCAGTGGACCTTCGGCGATCTCCCCGACCAGGTGCCTCTGGGCGAGGCCCATGGATTGCCGATGTCGGGGTGGCTGGGACTGAAAACGGAGGATAACGCGGTCAGTGTTCGGCTTTTCCGGACCGCCGAGGCGGCGCGGGCGGCGAGCCTGCCCGGGCTTCAGCGATTGGTGGAACTCGCGCTCAGCCGTGAATTGGGCTGGTTGGAGCGTGATTTGCGCGGCCTGCAGAAACTCGTGCCCGCGTACGGCCTGCTGGGGAGCGGCGAGGAACTGCTGGAGACGGCCTTTGGCCTGGTGAAACGGCATGTGCTGCCCGATCGCACGCTTCCTTCGCTGCGGGAGGCTCTTTTTCGGGCCCGGGTGGAGGAATCCCGGGCTCGCATTCCCGGACTCGCCCAGCAGCTGATCGATCGGATGGCCGGAGTGCTCGAGGTTTATGGGCAGGTCCGACGCAAGATCGGGGCGCCCGCGGGGGCGGTGGCTGGGGCAGGCCCGTCCAAGTCCGGGGCTGCCGGAGCTGCGAAGCCGGCGCTCAAGACCTTGTCGCTCAAGGATTTTTCGCAGTTGGACGCGGTCGTTTCCCGCCCGGCGCCGCCGGCTTCGGGACCGGCTGTCGCTGCGGGTGGGGCGGTGTCGGCGGGGACCTCCACTCCGGCCGAGGAACTCCTCCACCTCATGGGGCCAAGGTTTCTAGAACGTACTAGCTATGAACGGCTTCCGCATTTGATGCGCTATTTAAAAGCGCTCCTGGTCCGGGTGGAACGGGCGGCGTTGAACCCGGCCAAGGATCGGGAGCGGGCGGCTCTGCTGGTTCCCTACCTCGCCGCTCTGAAGAAGGTGGAGGCCACCCGGGACTTTTCGGAGGAGGGCCGGGTCGCGGCCGAGGAATTCCGCTGGCTGGTGGAGGAATACAAGGTGTCCCTGTTCGCCCAGGAGTTGGGAACCGCCGTTCCGGTGTCTCCAAAACGCCTGGATGCGGTCTGGGAGCGGGTCCGATTGGAGTGCCGATAAAGATTTTTACACTTTGATGAAAGAATCGGGTCCCGAATTACGTGAATACGGGTGTTGGCCTGAGGTCGGATCCTGCCTGAAGCCTGCCCAGATCCCACGGATGGCCCGGAATTAACCGGGTCTGGGATGGGGGCCGGGGGTTGGGGGATGCGCCGAGGGCTTGCGACGTAAACTCAATCCACCCCGATCATGAGCAAAAAGAACCCCGGCGGAAGGCCCCGATCCGCAAGTGCCATCGACGAATGCCCGGATATTCCCGAAGGCGCGGAGGCGATGATTCCTGCGGGTCACGAGATCGAGTCGGTGACCCGCATGGAGGAGTCCAATGGCGACGGGAAGGGCGGGACGATGCACTGGCTTTACATCGTTTACCGGCCGATCCTG
>CAYZAE010000132.1:11002-16444 GCA_964476125.1 uncultured Verrucomicrobiota bacterium
CGACGGGAAGGGCGGGACGATGCACTGGCTTTACATCGTTTACCGGCCGATCCTGGACGGGATCGGCGGCTGAGGTCATCGCGCGTCGAGGCGGTGGGACCCGTCGGTGCCCACCGCCTGAGCGCCCTACGGGTGGGGTGAGGGCCGTTGTGGCTTCACCCGCGGCGCGGGCGGGTGGCCCTTGTTGTTAAGTCGAAGTCTGCCCGTTTCTTTCGGTCCTCTCCCGACTCGTGGGGAAGGCCCCATTCCTGGTGCGCGGAAAGGTGCCGGAGTTCGACTGAACACCCGCAACGGCGGGATGCACCGCCGCCGACGACACTCCCGGCTTTTCCATTGCGTGCTTTGGCTGGGGTCGTAGCGTCGCGATACACCCCTCCCAGCTTATGTGGTTTGGCGTCGACTATCATCCTGAGCATTGGGTCCATCCGTACGATGGAACCCCGGAACAACCGGAAGGCCGATGGCACCGCGACGTGGAGCTCATGCTCAGGGCGGGGGTGAACGTGGTGAGGATGGGGGAATTCTGCTGGGGGCTCTATGAGCCGGAGGAGGGGCGGTACGATTTCGGCTGGATGCAGCGGGTGATGGATTTGCTGAAGGCGGCGGGGATCAAAGTGATTTTGGGAACTCCGACGGCCGCGCCGCCGCTTTGGCTGGCCCAGAGGTATCCGTCGGTGCTGCCCTTGAATGAGCAGGGATTGCCGCTGCATCCCGGGACGCGCCACGCCTACTGCCTGAACAGCAACCTCTACTGGAACTTCAGTCGGAACATCATCACGCGGTTGGCGGAGGCGGTGGGCGGGCATGACACCGTGATTGGCTGGCAGATCGACAATGGCATCGGGGGTCATGGGACGGAGTTTTCGTTCAATGACGAGACCCGGCACGACTGGCATCTCTGGCTGAAGGCCAAGTACCAGACCGTGGAACGGCTGAATGACCTGATGGGACTGCGGTTTTGGAGCCAGACGGTGACGGATTTCAGTCAGGTCCCGATGCCGATGACGGCGCCGACGGTTCACAACCCGGCGCTGATGCTCGATTGGATGCGGTTTTCGAGCGATTCCTGCGTCGCGTTTGTGCGCATGCAGCGCGATCTCCTGCACGAGTTGACTCCGGGCAAACCGGTCACCACGAACCTCCGCTCGTTGTCCCGTCATTTCGATCACTTCGACATGGCCGACGCGCTGGATTTCGTCGGCCTGGACAGTTTCGCGACGGTGAAAACGCAGTTCGCGGAGCACGCCTGCGAGTTCGACATGATGCGATCGCTGAAGAAGACCGGGGTCGTGTCGCCCGGGGGTGGGGATGGATTCTGGGTGATGGAGCAGAAGGCGGGGCCGGTGAACTGGCAGGAGGTGAACTCCTTGTTGCGTCCGGGCGTGGTGCGGTTGTTCACCTACCAGGCCCTGTCGCGCGGGGCGGATGGGGTCTGTTATTTCTTCTGGCGCCAGCCGCGGATCGGCTCGGAGAAATTCTACGGCGGGGTGCTGAGCCACGATGGGCGGGGGGACAACCGGGTTTACCGGGAGATCAGCCAGGTGGGTGAGGAACTGCGGTTGCTGGGGCCGGCGTTGGAAGGCACCCAGGTGAAACCGGAGGTGGCGATTCTTTTCAGCCACGAAAACGAGTGGACCCAGAAACTGCCGCAGCAACCCACCCGCCTCCTGCATCAGCGGGAGCATGTCCTGCTCTTCTACAAGGCCCTTCACGATCGGAATATCGCCGTCGATTTCGCCCGGCCCTCGGAGGATCTGTCCCGCTACAAGATCGTCATCGCCCCCTCCCTGCATCTGCTGGCGGCGGGGGAGACCGACCTGCTGAAGCTTTACGTGCAGAACGGCGGCACCCTGCTGGCCACCTGCAACACCGGGTTGGTGGATGAGTTCCACATGGCGCCCACGACCGGTTTCCCGCTCTTCATGACCGATCTGTTCGGCATGGAGGTGGTCGAGTTCGATCCGTTGCCGCCCGACGCCGACAACCACATGAATTCCAAGGGCGACTTCCTCATCAGCCACCTGCACCCGGTGCGGGTTTGGGCGGACGTGATCGAGCCCCGGGAATGCCAGATCCTCGCCACCTTCGCGAAGGACTTCTACGCGGGGCGCCCCGCCATGACCCTGAACTCGTTCGGTCTCGGCCGGGCCATCTATCTCGGCACCCTCAGCCACCAGGCCTTCTACTTCGACCTGGTCGACTGGCTGCGGAATCTCTGCGGGGTTCATCCCCTGCTCAAGGTCCCGGCCGGCGTCGAAGTGGGCCTGCGCGAAAAAGACGGGGAACGGATTTACTTCCTGCTCAACCACGCCCCCACGCCGATCCGGATCAACCTGCTCAAGCCCATGCACGATTTCTTGACGGGCTCCACGATCTCGGGAGCCTATGACCTCCCGCCTCACGGCGTCCTTGTCCTCGATGAACACTCCGCCACCCGATCCAACCCCCAACCCTCCCCCGGCCCGGCCGATCCCGCCGCCGATGCCGGGTCGGACGTTTGAGGAGCACCGGGCCTGGATGGGGGCCCGGAACCAGGCCCTGACCGAGTGGCGTCGCGTGGACGTCCGGCCCCTGGAAAAAGCCTGGGCCGACAAGGCCAAGCGATCCGGATCGGTTGTCGCCGCCGTTCTCGGGAAACTGAAACTCGACCGGCGCCAGGCCGAAACCGAGATCGTCAAGGTCTGGAACCGGCTCCTCGATCCCAACATCGCTGCTCACGCCCAACCGGCCGGCATCAAGAACGGGACCCTGTTCGTGTCGGTCGACAGCAGCGCCTGGTTGTCCGAGATCGTCCGCTACCGTCAGCGGGAAATCCTCATCCGGCTCCAGTCCAGTTTCGGCAGCCAGACCATTCGCAAGCTGTCCTTCCGGATCGGGTGATTTGGGAAGAGGGGAGTGGGGAGTGGGGAGTGGGGAGATGGGAAGATGGGAGTGGGGAGTGGGGAGTGGGGAGATGGGAGACGGGAGACGGAGGAAGATCAGGGTTCGGGTGGGGGGGTGGGGAGGGTGAGGAAGGCTTCGAGCAGGCGGCGGTCGCGTTTGGTGGGACGGCCTGTTCCGGGTTCACGACGGGGGCCGGTGCCTCGGGCGGCTTCGCGGGCGCGGGCGATTTCCTCGGGGGGCGTGAGATCTTCGAGGTATTCGGGAACCAGCGCTGCGCCGATCCGGTTTTCCAGAACGGCGCGGACCTTTACCTGTCGGGTGAGACCTCCGGTGCGTACGTGAAGCAGGTCCCCGGGGCGGATTTCCCGGGAAGCCTTGATCGGGTGATCCTCCAGCCGGACATGGCCCGCGCGGCAGGCTTCGGCGGCGAGCGTGCGCGTTTTGTAGAGGCGCACGGCCCAGAGCCACTTGTCGATGCGCACCGATCCGGCGGGTGTTGCTTCCATGGATGAACGGCGGACGAGGTTTTCCCCGGGGGTTCGGCGCCCGCAAGCAGGTTTGTGCCGGTCTAACTCACGGCGGCTTCCAGAAGGGTGAGGCGGCGGCGGCCGGCATCGACACGGGCCAGGACGCCCTGGGGGATCGTGAGTTTGCGGGGGATGTGGCCGTAGGCGATGCCGGAGAGGATGGGGCCCCGGACGTCCGTGAGCGTTTCACGCAGGATTTCGGGCAGCGGCAGTTGGGCTTCGCCCGGTTCCCGGCCCGACTCGGTGAATTGACCGAGCACCAATCCGGCGATCTGTCGCAGAATGCCGGCATGATCGAGGTGGGTGAACATGCGGTGGATCCGGTGCAGTTCCTCGCGCACGTCTTCCAGGAAAAGGAGGGTGTCCTTGAACCGGGGTTGGAAGGGGGTTCCGACCAGGCTCATCACCAGCGAAAAACAGCCGCCCACCAGGCGTCCTTCGGCCCTGCCCGGCCGGAGGCTTTCGGGCGCGTTTCCTGGCGGCGCCGGAAGAGTTCGGCTCCGCGCCTTCGAGGTGAGGAGCGCCCAGAAGTGTTCCTCGGTGAAGGGATCCGGCGACCGCCAGAACTCCACCCCGGGCATGGGGCCGGAGAACGAAACCAGTCCGCAACGACGCCAGAGCGCCAGCTGGAGGAAGGTCAGGTCGCTGTAACCGACGAGGATCTTGGGGGCGCGGCGGACGGCGGAGTAATCGAGGGTGCGCAGCAACCGACAGCAGCCATTGCCGCCGCGGAGTGCGAACACGGCGCGGACCCCGGGATCGCGGAGCATGGCGTTCAGATCGGCGGCCCGTTCGGCGTCCGTCCCGGCGGAGAATCCGTGCCTCGATTCGAGGTGCTTTCCGGGCTTCACCCGGTACCCGAGCGACTCCAGGTAGCGCACGCTGCGTTCGATTTGTTCGGGGTGCCGGGGTGCGCTGGCGGGAGCGACCAGGCCGATCACGTCGCCCCGACGCAACCGGGGTGGATGAAGCACGCGCATGGGTGGAGCATGACGAGTCGGTGGGCGGGGCGCACGAACGGAGCGTGGTCTGATGGGCGGACGGTCGACACCGGGGGCGGATCGCGGTGAGATGGCGCCATGCATTTTGGCCGGACAGCGAATCCCTGGCTCATGGGGATCCTTCTCCTGCTGCCCCTGGCGGCCGCCGGCGGCTGGGTGGATCCGTTCGGTGACTGGCATCCGCACGAGATCCGCTGGAACCGGGCGTTCCAGTCGATCGGCGATGTCAGTCTCTGGATGCGCGGCATCAGCGCGCTGGGGCCTGGATGGGGGATGTGGGTGATGATCGGCGCCTTGTTTTTTGGGAGGTACCCCAGGCTGGGGGCGCGTGTGGCGGTGTTTGTCCTCGGGGTGATCTGGTTCCGCGAAGTGCTGGCCATGTCGCTGCAATCACCACGTCCGTACTGGATGGACGACAGCCTCCGGACCTTCGGGGATGTGGCGACGAAGCGGTCGACGTATGGCTTGCCGTCGGGCCATGCGTTGATTGGGACGGCGTTTTGGGTCTATCTGGCGGCGGAAGTGAAACGGGTGTGGGCGTGGGTTGGGGCGCTGGGATTGGCGTTGGCCATCTGTGCTTCGCGCATTTATCTGGGCGTCCATTTCGTGAGCGACGTCTGCCTGGGGGCGGTCCTGGGGACGGTGCTGGCGCTTGGTTATCGGGCGGCCGAGGCCCGATGGACGGGGCGGGTGCTGGGGATGGAGGTGAGGCATCGGCTGATGCTGGCGGCGGGTGTGGGACTGGGCATGGTCGCGGTGGGATGGTTCGTGCGTGCCTGGGTCCTCACGGTCCCGGTGCCGGACGCGTGGCTCAAGTACGGTACCGAGGCCCGGCGGGCGGGTATGGTCGCCCTGGTGGGGGGTAGCATGACGGGGGTTTGCTTCGGTCTCATCCTGGGAGGCCAGCGCCTGTGGAAGACGCTGGAGAAGCTCCGGATCGCGGCCCGGCTTAAAGACTGATCGGACTGATCCGACCGATCCGACCGATCCGACCGATCCGACCGATCCGACCGATCCGACCGATCCGACCG
>CAYZAE010000132.1:16544-19380 GCA_964476125.1 uncultured Verrucomicrobiota bacterium
ATCCTCTCACCGCGACGGCGGTCCCAAAGGCAAGCCTAAGCGCAATCCTGCGCCGATTTCGCGCACCAGAACCCGGAGCACCAGCGGTGCGAAATCCTCGGTCGAACGTACTTCGCGGAGGATCTCGTTCGTGAGGGCGACCCGGATTTCACGGGAGTTGGAGGCGTGGGCGAGGTCGATGAAACGGAGGGTTTCGAAGGTCAGGTCGAGCGTCTCGATTCCGGTGAACTCCAGTCCCGGCGGAGCCACCACCACGGCGTCGGCCGGGGTGGCGTTGGCGTTCACGCTGCCGAGCAGGGCGAAGAGATTGGTTTCGCCGCGGGCATTTCGGACGACGTTGAACTCCTCCAGCCGCAGGCGGGCCAGTTTCAGGCGGATTTCGCGGTAGCGGAGGGCGTCGGTGTCGAGTTCGAGGTGCAGTTCGGAGGCCCGGAGCAGCGGGCTGCCGCCGAACTCGGCGGAGTTCCGGATCAGCAGGTGGTTCAGGGTCAGACCCCGGGTGGAGGTGTCCGTGCGAACTTCGCCCAGTTGGGTTTCCAGGCCGGTGACGGCCGTGATGCGGCGGAGCAGGATTTCCCGGAGCAGTTCGTGGCGGAAGAACAGCGCCAGCGCGAGCGCGACGATTCCCAGCATCAGGATCCGGAAACCCCAGCGCAGGCAGAACTTGATCAGGCCACCGATCATGGGCGGTGTTGCCTGGTCCTTGAGGAGGTCCGTGGCAGGCCTGGGTGGCAGGAGGTGCAATGCATCACGACTCCCGGGGTGGAAGGCAAGGACCGCAGGCGTCCTTGGTGGTGGGGTCAATGGACGATGATATCCTCGGGCCGGACGTCGAGGCATTCGTCCTGGTCCTCCCAGATCAGGGCCGGGTAATGCTCGAGCAGTTTGGGCAGGTGGGTGCGGGCCATTTTGGCGAGCTGCTTCTCGGCGGCTTCGGCGGCGTCATCGAGCGCGCGATCGAAGTTGCCGCACTGCTTCCGCTGCCGGTCGTCCCAGTGGGCCACTTCATGGATCTTGGCGTAGTCATCCGCCCATTTGCGGAAGATGGTCTTGAAGGCGGCGGGCAGATCGTCGAAGGCGATGGCCGTGGCGCCGCAATGCTGGCAGAGCAATCCGGATTCGAGAATGTCCCGGGTGAACAGGGGGAGGAGCGGGGCGCGGCAGCATTCAGCCTCGGTGTAGGCCATGGGCGCGTTCGCGAGACGTTTGAGCCACACCTGACGATCGTGACCGATCTGCGCCGCGAGCCGGTAGGCTCCGACCAGGGGATGGGACATGCGCCAGAGCCGGCCTTCCAACTGGCCCAGCGTCTGCGACATCCAACGCGCCAGGGTCAGGTCGTCGAAGTCCCGAAACACCTTTCCGTACTCTTCCCACAGCCGGTCGACCGGCGATTCCGAAGGCTCAGACATGCGAAGGAGCCTTATGTGCGGGACGCGATTTGTCCAACCGCCTTGCGAAAGACGAGCGCGGCGGCGTTGCCCCAGAACCCGAGCGAGGTCGAAAGCGCGTGGTCACCCCGGATCGGCCGGGCAACGCGGGCCACCCCGGGGACCGCGAGGTCGGGGTCCGGGATGGTAAATCCCGCCGTGGGCGGAGCGCAGCCTTCGCGCAGGGCCTGCAACGTGAGCACGGCCTCGAGCGCGGCGGCGGCGCCAAAGGTGTGGCCGGTCACAGGTTTCGTGGAGGCCAGGGGCAGGGTCTCGAGGTGCCCGCCGAACACCTGCCGGAGCGCGGCCGCCTCGGCGGCGTCGTTGACCCGCGTGCCGGTGCCGTGGGTGTTCACGTGGGCGATGGCTGTGGGATCGAGGCCGGCGGCGGCCAGCGCCTGGCGCGTGGCGCGGATCAATCCGTCCCCATCGGGACGCGCCGCGACCCGGTTGTGGCTTTCGGCGGCGAGACCGCAGCCGGCCAGTTCACCCAGGACCGCCTGGCCGCGGCGGGCCGCTTCCCCGCCCCGTTCGAGAACCAGGAAGGCGGCACCTTCTCCGGGGGTGATCCCATTGCGGGAGGCGTCGAAGGGCCGGCAGGCGCGGCGCGGGTCGAAATCGCTGCCGAGCAGGCCGGCGGCCTGAAACTGTTCGAGCAAGGGCCGGAACAGAGGGGCCTCGGCGCCGCCGGCCACGACGGCATCGGCCAGTCCGCCGGCCAGCAGCGAATGTCCCAGGGCGATGGCATGGGCACCGGACGCGCAGGTGGCGGAAACCAGGAAGCAGGGGCCCCGGGCCCGGAGCGCGAGGGAGAGCGCCCCGGCGAGTGAACCCACCGCGGAATGGGCCGCCTGGGTGGGGCGGACGCGGGTTTCGGGAGGGGTGGACCAAAGCCCGACCGGGCCTCTGGAATTGCCCACCACGACGGCGATGCGGGTGGGGTCGAGGCTCTCGAGACGCGCCATGGCCGCGGCGGGGAGGGCGGCGGCGAGAGCCAGTTGGGCGGAGCGATCCATGCGTCGCACCTGCGGAAAGGCCGGGCAGGGACCGGGGTCGGGGGCCACGCAGGCAATCGCGCGCAGACCCTCGAACTGATGCCAGGCCGCGGGCGATTCACCCAGTCGCACGCTCTGCCAGAGCGCCTCGGGCGAGGTGCCGGCAGCGGACCAGACACCGAATCCAGTGACGACGGTCGGTAAATTCATCAGGGCGGTGAAACCTCGCGGGCGGAAGGAAAGGCGGAACCCGGGGTCCCGCCGAGTCGGGAAATCGTGGTGGCGGCCATGGCGACGGGGCGAGCAGATTTTGGCGTCGGGTCCCGGATGCCGTGTCTTCCGAAGTTGTTGGTCGCGGTTGTCGCGCTGCGACAACCCCTGGGAGCGCCGGCGTCTCGCCGGCCTGCTCGT
>CAYZAE010000133.1:0-1637 GCA_964476125.1 uncultured Verrucomicrobiota bacterium
CTGTCACGGCAGAGGTTACGGGTTCGAGCCCCGCCACTCCCGCCATTCCCCGCACGCAGGTCCGCAGGTGAGTTGTCCTCCGGATTGTTCTCCGTCACGGCGTTGAAAGCATTCGGTACCGCCTGGTGGTATCGCTCTTCACCGGTCGCCCCTTCAGGCTTCGTTCCGGATTGATCACCACCGAGAGCACAGAGAGCACCGAGAGCACAGAGGGGACGGGATCGGCTTCAGGATCGTCAACGGCTCAATCTCGCCCGCCCCGATTCAGCCGGAGCAGTCCCGGTGGCTGAAGAAGACGACGCTCCGATGCCTCTCCGAGGGGCTGATCACCTCAGGTCGCCGACCAATACCGGCGGGACACGAGCTGGAATAGCCGCGCTTCAGATGCCGAAGCTGTTGGAATCCAATGAGATCAATGCAAGCATTGAAATTCTAAGCGAGGCGTTTGATATTTCAAGGAAGTCGTTGGGGCATGATTCTGCGAGCACATTATCTGGAGACGATCCGGGAACGGCTGAAGAGCTTCCCGGTTGTTTCCGTGCTCGGACCACGGCAGGTGGGGAAGACGACGCTGGCGCGGGCAATTGCCGGCGAGCAGCCCAGCCATTTCTTCGATTTGGAGGACGTTGACGCGCTGGCCCGATTGGCGGCACCGAAGGTGGCTTTGGAGCGATTGGAAGGGCTGGTGGTGCTGGATGAGGTCCAGCGGAAGCCGGAGCTGTTCGAATTGCTTCGGGTGCTGGCCGACCGCAAACCGACGAAGGCGCGGTTTCTCCTCACCGGCAGCGCATCGCCGGCACTGGTGCGCGGCGTGTCGGAATCCCTGGCTGGGCGAGTGGCGCTGGTGGACGTGGCGGGCTTCAATCTGGAGGAAGTGGGGGAGGGCGAGTGGCGCCGGTTGTGGTGGCGGGGCGGTTTTCCGCTGGCGTATCTGGCCGACACGGATGCCGCGAGCCGGCAGTGGCAGGAGGAATTTGTGCGGACGTTGCTTGAGCGCGACATGCCGCAACTGGGCATCAGCGTCGCCTCGGCGGCCCTGCGGCGATTCTGGACGATGCTGACGCATTACCACGCGCAGTTGTGGAAGGGCTCTGAGCTGGCGCGTTCACTGGGTGCATCGGAGCCGACGATGCGCAAGTATCTGGACCTCCTGAGTTCGACATTCATGGTGCGGCAGCTTCAGCCGTGGCACGAGAACGTGGCGAAGCGGCAAGTCAAAGCGCCGAAGGTTTACCTCCGGGATTCCGGGCTGTTGCACTGCCTGATGCGGCAGGCGGCATTCGCCGATCTGGAGGCGCACCCGAAACTGGGCGCGTCGTGGGAAGGATTCGCCCTCGAACAGGTCCTGAGCATCACCGGCGACCGCGATGCCTACTTCTGGGCCACGCACGCCGGCGCGGAATTGGATTTGATGGTCCACTGGCGTGGACGCAGGTACGGCTTCGAGTTCAAGTACGGAGACGCGCCGACGCTGACGAAATCCATGCACGTGGCATTGGCGGATTTGAAACTGGACCGGTTGTTCGTGATCCATCCAGGCAATGATTCCTACCTGATGAACGACCGGACCGAGGCGGTGGCCATTACTCAGCTCCGGGAGCGGCTGGCGTAGTTGGAGCGCAGCCCCGTCACAGCAG
>CAYZAE010000133.1:1737-19188 GCA_964476125.1 uncultured Verrucomicrobiota bacterium
GACACGCTTGTTCCCCGGCTGTGGGCCACCTGCCGCGCGTGCGCAGCGAGCTGGGCATCCATCGTAACCGTCAAGCGGTCCTTCATGCGCATACTTTGTTGAAACGTATGCGCCGTGCCAAGCCGTTCCTCCAAAGACGCCCATCGGTGTCGGGACACCCAGGTTGGCGTCTTCCGGTCCGATCTCCCTTGGGCAGGCGACTACTGGGGGATCCGGTGAACCACGCTCAGGAACGCCGCCAACTCGAGCTGCCGGATCGCCGGTACCCCACCGGTGATGGACCCGGATTTCTCGATGAGTCGAAGTGTTGATGGCGTTCCCGGGACTTCCGGGACGAGGAGGAACCGTGGCATCGCGTAGGTGGGCGGCGCCGTGGGGGAAGGTCCGATCTGGAGGTAGACCGCGTCTCCCGGCCGGAGAAGCGGGGCCCGGCCGGAAGCCGCCTTGACGAACTGCAAGGACAAGACGTAGCGGGCGGTTTGGGCCAATGACCCGGTCTTCGAAATACCCACCGAGACGGCAAATTTTCTTCCACTCCGGGCCTCGGTCGCCACGTGGAGTTCGGGATGCTCCTCGTCGGAGGGTGTGATCTGAAACACGGAGGATCCCGCCACGAGGGTGAAAACGCTGTCGCCGGGCTGCCACTCGGAACCCACCTCCAACTCGCAGTCCAAACGCTGGAGCCGGACCGTGTCGCCGGGGGCTTTGAGCGAGAAATCCGGCGCGAGGCCCACCCAGGCATAGCCCGGCAGCGGGTAGCGTGGATCCGTGCACGCGATCACGCTGTCAACACGGGGTCGGCCGAGGGTGTCCTGCAGGACTTCGGGAAGGGTGAGGTAATCGGGGGATTCCTCGGCTGGACGGGTCACCTCCAGGACTACGACCTCCTGCCGGACCTCCGTCTTGGTTTCCTCGGTGGCGGGTGTCGGTTCCGGGCAGGGGCGCTGATCCTTGTCCTTGTCCTTGTCCTTGTCGGCGTGATCGGGGGGCTTGCTCGCGGGCGGCGTTTCCCGCGGTCGCTCCGGGGTTGGTTTGGCCAAACTCGGGGTGGTCTGGATCTCCTTGCCCCGATTCTCGACGCGTTTCTCCGGTGGGGCATCGCCTGCACTGACGCTGTCCGCGGCCAGGGTCAGGCCCAGGGCGAGGGTGAAGATCGCGCGCCAGCCCGGCACGGCGGGGGTGTGGCGATGGCCGAACGGGAACACCCCAGTCCGTCCCTGGCCGCACCCTTTCCATCGGAAAGGAGCGTGCATGCCGAAGGGATTCGGTTTCATGAGAGTTGCCTGTGCCTACTCCAGACGGAGTGCCAAGTCCAGAGGCTTGGTGGGCGGGGATGAGGGCTCACCACAGAGGACACAGAGAGCACCGAGAAAAGGCGGAGGGGGCGGTTGGGCGGGGAGAAGCCCTGGATGTCACCGACCGGGCCTCCGGGTCCGGAATCGAATTGGGGGAGCCATGACTTCCTCCTCCCTCCGCACCTCTGTGCTCCCTGTGTTCTCTGTGGTGAACCTCCAGGCGAGTGGGTGGCAGGATGAGGGCTCACCACAGAGGACACAGAGAGCACAGAGAGAAGGCGGGGGGGTTATAGCCTGAATCGTTCGATGCCGTCCGCCAGGCGCTGAACGTTGAAGTTGATCAGCAGGCCAGTCCTGATTCCTGAGAGTTTCATGTAGGTCAGGAGTTGCGCCTTGTGAATGCCGCTGACCGTTTCCACCGCCTTGAGTTCGAGGATCAAGCGGTCCTCGACCAGCAGATCGATCCGGTACCCGCAGTCCAATTGCACCCCTTTGTATGCAACCGGCATCGGATGCTCGAACCGGAACGAGAGGTCTTGGAGTTCCAGTTCGTGGGCGAGGCACCGCTGGTACGTCGATTCCATCAGCCCCGGTCCGAGGACCCTGTGGACTTCGATGGCCAGCCCGATGATTTTTCCGGTGAATGGATCTCGTTCCATCGTTGCCTCCGTACACTCCTTGTTCTCGGTTTCGATTCGAGGTCTCCACCCCAGGTGGCTTCGTTGCGGTGCGGTTTCACCACAGAGGACACCGAGAGCACAGAGAAAAAGAGGGATAGGCTTTTCGGGGCGCAGGCCTGGATTTCACCGACCAGACTTCCTGGGCCAGAATCCAACGGGAGAAGGATGACGTCCTCGTTCCTGCCCCTCTGTGCTCCCTGTGCTCTCTGTGGTGAGGCTCCCGTGAGCGCGTGGAACCAGCCCGTCACGGCTGCGGAAAGCAGGGAGCGGTACGTCTGCAAGAAGCCTACCCATCCGATTTGGTGGTTTGTTCACCACAGAGAGCACAGAGAACACAGAGAGAAGGCGGGGGGTGGTTGCGCGGAGTGCAGGGCTAGATGTCGTCGACTCGACTTCCGGGTCCGGAATCCAAGAGGAGAAGGATGACGTCCTCGTCCCTCGGCCTCCTCTGTGCTCCCTGTGCTCTCTGTGGTGAGGATCCTCGGCAGGCTGCTCGGACTTCGGCGGCTTGCGTGGCAGGCAGTCGCCGTAGATCAGAAGTTTTCCGGCACCTGGCCTTCGACCAGGACTTTCCAGCCGTTGTCGTGGCGGTGGAGGTGGAAGCGGAAGGTGTCGTCCTGGCCGGACGCCAGATCGCGGTAGCCGAAGTCGAGGCGGACGCGGTCCTCGTTGGTGGTTCCGGCGAGCTCAAGCTTCCAGCCGTTGAAATCCTTTCCGCTGAAGACCTTTCCCAGTTGGTCGGCGAAAAAGGAATAGTGCCGGGGTTTGTCCTCTTCGGAGACACCGGGTGGCAGCTCCAGCAGTTCGGAAAGTCGATCGACACGCCCCTGCGACACCGCCCAGATCAGCGACGTGGCGGCATGCTCCGCGGTGGTGGATCCAACATCGGCCGGTTCTTCCGTGGCGGCCTTGGCAGGTTCCGGTTTGGGAGTCGCCCCCGGCTTCGCGGCGGTTTGAAGCGAGGCGTTCGCCGCCGGCCTCGCGAGGGCCCGCACCTGGTCCCGCAAGGGGCCGATCTCACCCCGGAGCCGAAGGAGTTCGATCTGCGAGGTTTTCAGGTTCGCGTTTTCAGCCGCTGCAAGTTCCGCGGCCTGGCGCGCCGTGGCTTCGGCCTGGGTCATCTCCCGGAGATCGGTTTGGGCCGCGGCCAAATCGTGTCGGAGTTGGCGGAGGCTCCGCTGCTGAAGCGCCAGCGGAGTCACGATCATCGAGGCAACGAGCCCGGTGACGAGGAGCTTGGATTTGAAGGTCATCAGGGGGACCAGGGGGGAAAGGCTGAGGACGGGGAGCGAGGCTGCGGCGACGGTGGTCGCAGCGCTGGCCACGACAGAGGAAAGGCCGAGAGGGGCGGCCTGAATGGCGTTTCCACCCAGAACCGAGGCCAGCGCGGCCGACGTGGAGGTGATGCCGCGACGGGCGAGGCGTTGTCGAAGTTTGTGCACCGCGCGGTCGACGCGCATGCGGGCGGTGTTTGGCGAGAGACCGAGCCGCTGGCCGATCTCGCCGAAAGGCCGATTCTCGAAATGGCGGAGAACCAGCGCGACGCGGTCGGCGTCGTTCAATTCGTGCATGGCCTCGTCGAGGGTGCCGACGATGCGCGACCAGGAGAGCTCGGGTTCAAAATCGGAATCGTGCGCGGCGGGTGTCGGTCGATCCGGGGTGTCCTGCATGGCATGAGCGGTTCTTTCGCGGCGGACTCGCCGGTCCTCGGCTCGCAAGGCGGTCCGGGCCATGAAACGCGTGGTGGTGTAGAGCCAGCCGGAGAGGGCTGGGTGTTGCTGGAGACGGGAGGCCTTGCGGGCGAGTTCGGTGAAGACCGACTGGGTCACTTCCTCCGCCAGCGAACGGTTTCCGCCGAGCTGCCGCAGGGCCGCGGAGAACACGAGATCGACATGCCGACGAACAAGTTCCGCGAAGGCGGCATCGTCCTGGGCCCGGGCATATCGTCGCAGCAGTTCGGCGTCGCCCGGGAAGGTGGGCTGAGGGATCGCTTGAGTGGCGTTGGGTTGGGCCCGGTTCGTCGGCACGTTATGGAAGAATGGCCGCCCGACGGGGAATCGCACAGGGAAAGTATGCGGATTCCCGGGTGTTGCCCTGTTGTCCGTCAGATCGGGGCGGATCGAATCATGCTTCGGCCGTGGGCGATGCATGGCGTCGCGGCCTGTGAGGAGACCACGGTCAACGCCGATTATTGTCCGGGGCCGATCGGGGCCAGGAAGTCGGTGGTTGTGGAGGTTTCGTCACCGGATATTCGCGGGTCCGCCGGGTGATCGTCGCGTGTCGCGGCCTAGAGTATGACTCTGGCAGAGTTGTATGAAGGCCACCGGCAAGACTCCCAACTATTGCTTCGCGCCTCGTCTCTGCGGCTCTGGATTCACTCTGATTGAGCTTCTGGTGGTGATTGCGATCATCGCGATCCTCGCGAGCCTTCTGCTTCCGGCCCTTTCCCAGGCCAAAGCCCAGGCCAAAGGGGTGTTGTGCAAAAGTCACATGCGGCAGATTCAACTGGGATTGTTTCTGTACCACGACGACTTCGATGGGCGGGGGCATCCGCATCGGAACTGGATGCGGTGGATCAAGGACGGTGGCGATTTTCGCAACCCCTCGGGAACGGATGAGGCGCAATTGATCGGCGCGGCGCATCCGAACGCCTACTGGGGAGTCGCCTATTTCCCCTACGTCGCGCGCAGCAAGAAGGTGTTCTTTTGTCCGGCGGCGAAGGGCGTGGATGATCAGTACGTCGGTCCTCCCAACAACGATGGTTTGTTCAAGGACGGCCATGTCTTCGTGACTTACGGGTACAATGGCTTCCGTCAAACGAACAACCGCCGTGCGCGCGGCCTGGAGATGGCCTTGTTCGAGGGGTTGCTGGGCGAAGTTCCGGACAAGGCCCGGCGTTTTGACACACTCCCTCAGCCTTCGACGACGCTGGTTTTCCAGGACGCTTGGGAATCGATGCTCGATGGTGTCGACGACACTCCGCTGGACCTGTCCCAGTGGGCCGCCTGGCCGGATCGATTGCGGGAGTATTACAGGCATAGTGGCCAGCGCGGGAACATTCTTTGGGCGGATGGCCACGCCTCTGAGGCCCGCCGCGACCGGACGCGATGGCAGGAGGAGTGGTACATTGGTCAGCCGCTGCGATGACCTCCCTTGGAAAGCCCTGACTCTGCTTCCATCACTTTCTCCCAGGATTCAACGCTCCTCGATTGCTCATGAAGATGAAATCAAATCGGTGTCGATATCTTGCTGTAATGCGATCGCTGCTCGCGATTGTGGGAGGGAGCCTTCTCCTTTCCGCGAAAGTCATGGCCCAGGTCACCGGCCAGTGGGACTTCAAGCAGGGCAACCTCGCAGCCACGGTGGGTCAGGATCTCGCCTATTTCGACGGGCCAGGGGGCGCGACCGAACAGGCTTCCCGATTTGGCACCACATCGGATTTGGGCATTGCCCATGTCGCGGGTGAGGCCGTTGCCGTCATGCGGGTTCCTAAAAACAGCGCGGCCATGGGCTTGGTGTTGCGGCCCGGCATGGCAGCCAATGGTGGCGGGGTGCTGGTCAACCAGTACTCGCTGGTGATGGACGTGCTTTTCCCTTCCGAATCCGCGGGAAAAAACCGTGCCTTGCTTCAGTGCGAGGATCCCTTCGCCAATCTCGTGGATGCCGCGATCCAGGTGGGAACCACGGATGGTGTCGGCGTCGGCGGCATCTCGCACGGAACCCTGACCGCAAACCAGTGGCATCGACTGGTGGTCACCGTGAATCTGGCCGCCACACCGCCCGTGATGACGAAATACGTGAATGGGACGTGGGTGGGTGAACAGTTCCTCGGCGCGGGCATCGATGGGCGGTGGGCCCTGAGCGACCGCACGTCGGCGTTGGGGTCCGATGCGGCGCTCCTGTTCACCGACCGGAATGGCAACTCGGAGGTTCTCTATGTGAGCAGCCTGCAAGTTCACAACCAGGTGCTTCCTCCGACTTATGTCGCTGCTTTGGGTGGGGCCTCCCCAAACAAGATACCGGCCACGGTTGTGCCCCGCGCGTTGCTTGGCGCCGTCCGTCCCGAGCCCGGCGATCCGGTGGTGGTTCCTGGTCAACCGCTTGAGGTCCAGATCTTCGAGGGCGCGAACCCCATCGAAGTTTCCCAGGTGAAATGGGCCCTGGATGGCGTTCTGGTGTCGCCGACGGTGAGTCGGCCTTCCAGCGGATTGGTCGTTCTGCGGCATGATCCGGGGATGCTGCCGCCTTCCAGTCGGCATACCGTGAGTCTGAAATTTTTCGATCCCAGTGTGTCCGCCGAGGTGGATGCCGGCGAGTGGTCGTTCACCATGGCACCGTACAACCTGCCGGCCATCGATCCCTCCCTGGGATCCCTATTGTATCTGCCGTTCGACGAGACGGAGGCAGCCCAGGGGGGGGCGGTGACGGACCGTTCGCCGGAAGGCAACCATGGGGTGCTTCGCCTGCAGGAGGAAACGGGCGATCACAAGATCCCGGGAATCGTGGGGCAGGCGCTCGATTTCAAAGCGGAGCAGTTTAACTATGTCGAGCTCTCGAAGCCGTGGTCGGCACTTCCCAACTCGTTCTCGGTCTGGGTGAAGGTTTCCGGCTCGATCCCCGACGCCACCCGGGTTGGCGTCATTCTGGGGACCTTCAACGCGGCCAATAACATCAACTGGGAACTTCACACCTCCGGACGTCCGCGCCTCTGGTGGAACAATGGAAGTCCCGATTGGAACGTCAGCGGGTTCGATTTTCGCACGGATAAATGGGAGCATCTTGCCATTGTGCGGAATCCGGCTTCGGACACGCTGACCCTTTATCGGAACGGACGACGGGTGGCTTCCCGCACCGGAGTTGGAAGCAACATTCTTCCAACGGTTCCTTCCTATGTCGGCGCCGACCGCCGGGGGAGCTCCAGTCCGTACTTCAAGGGGGCGCTCGATGATCTGGCGGTGTTTGAACGGCCGCTCACCGACGTCGAGGTCTGGCGGCTCTACGCACGATCGCTTTCGCTTCCGAAGTACATGTTTGCAGCACCGCAGGTGATCGAGGTGCAGCCCGCGGACGGGGCCGGACGTCAGGGGCTGCGTCCGAGGATCGCGGCGAGGATTGACCCCATCCATAGCACGGCCGGGTTGGATCGCTCGTCGGTGACGCTGACGATCAATGGAACGGCGGTGCCTTTGGTTCTCCAGGATGAGGCGGGCTATGTCGTCGTTTCGCATGACCCCGGCACGCCGTTCGCTGCGAGTTCCACTAATCGTGTGCTGCTCAGTTACCGATCAACGGGCCCAGCGCCTCTCCTGGTGGAGCACGCCTGGTCCTTTGTTACTGCGTCGCTGCCTACGGTCGACCAGCCCCTTCTGGATCGGAGTGTGATTGAAGGGGCGACGGTGAGCTTTGAGGTGGTTGCGTCGACAACCCCGCCCACGACCTACCAGTGGCGGCGGAATGGCGCCAATCTGGCGGGAGCGACCAACGTCACGCTGGTGCTGACCAACGTGCAATCCAGCGCAGCCGGCAGGTATGATGTGGTGATCGTCGATGCGATCGGGCAGGTGTCGAGCAGGTCGGCCTTGCTCGAGGTGAAAGGCTCCCTGCCAAGCGATCCCGCGGAGTCCCTTCGGATTGGTCTGAATGCGCATTGGCCTTTCGACAGCGATTTCAAGAGTCCGGTCCCTGGCTTTGATGCCGCGCCGCGCAATGGCGCCGCCTTGGTCACGGAGGCTCGGATCGGGGCGGGTTCGGTCGCGTTCCGCCAGGATCTCCAGCAGTCGGTTGGAGTTGCCCGGGCTGTGATTGCGGACCGTTCCCTCACCTACTCGGTTGCGGGATGGTTCAAGGTGACTGGAGGCACGGGGCGCCGGTTTTTGTGGGAGACGGCTCCCGCGAATTGGGCGATTTCCAGCGAGATCACGCCTGCGGGGACGCTGAAGGCCTTTGCCCGCAACGCCAATGATGTGTCGCGGGACCTGGACACCCTGATCGAACCCGGGACGGGCGGCTGGCATCACGCCGCCGTGGTGTTTGATGCGGCCCTTGGTGAGGCGTCGATTTATTACGACGGAGTTCGTTTCGAGCAGCCGCTCCTGCTGGAGCAGGGCATTGGCACGGGACCCACCACCGGCTTCAACATCGGCACCTACCGCGCCGCGGACGCGCGATTCTTTGACGGTTTGATCGACGATGTGGCTGTTTGGGATCGCCCTCTGCGCGCGGAGGAGGTTGCGTGGCTCGCGGCCGGTCACGGAGTTCCCGCGCCGCTGCCCCCCGTGCAAAATCCGCTGGTGATCGTCCAGTCCCCCAAAGACACCGAGGGTTGGCTGGGATCCACGGTCTTCCTGTCTGTTTCCGCCACGGGCACTCCCCCTCTTTCGTATCAATGGAAACGCGACGGAGCCGCGATTTCGGGAGCCACATCCTCCAACCTCGTCCTTGCCCTTCCGGACACGGCGAGTGGGGGCCGCTTCACCGTGTCGGTCAGCGACGCTTCCCAAACGCAGGAGAGTTCGCCGGCCACCGTGACAGTTCGATCGCTCCCCACAGACGTCCGCGAATCGTTGGGTGCCGGACTGGCCGCGCGTTGGGCTTTCGATGGGGATTTCACGAGCTCGGTGCCGGGCTTCGACGGGACTCCCATCCGCGGCGCTTCACTCAGTCCGATCGCCAAGGTCGGCTCCGGATCGGTCTCCCTTAGCCAGGCCGCGCAGCAGTATGTTGATGTGAATGCCCGGGTGATTCCGGATTCCACACTCACCTATTCCGTGGCGGGCTGGTTCCGTCCCGGAGGAGGGACGGGCCGCAGGTTCCTCTGGGAAACGGCGCCGTCGAACTGGGCGATTTCCGCCGAGATTTCGGCTGCTGGGAACCTTCAGGTCTTCACCCGTCAGACGATCCTGAATTCCCTGAGCATCAACACCCTGGTTTCTCCTGCGGTGGGAGAATGGCGCCACCTCGCCACGGTTTTCGACGCCCGGGCCGGGGAAGTCCGCGTCTATGTCGATGGCGTGCGCGTGAATGTGCCGTTCCCCATTCAACAGGGTACGGGAACGGCCCCCACCACAGGCTTTCACATTGGTTCGTATCGGGCCGGGGACGGTCGGTTCTTCGAAGGTCAGATCGACGAGGTGGGTGTCTGGCATCGCCTGCTAAACGAGGCCGAAATCACGCACCTTGCGGCCGGCCACGCGATTGTGTCCGCGATGTCCCCCGACCAGGCCAAATTCACCCGGGCAACCCGCACCCCGGAGGGAATTCAACTCGAGTGGCAGGGGGGACGCGCTCCGTATCGCGTTGAATACCGGTCGGACCTCGCGACCGGTGCCTGGTCGACGCTCGCCGAGGGCATCCAAGCCACCCGTACCATCGATTCGGCGGCGAACGAAGCGGTTCGGTTCTATCGGGTGGTGAGCACGCCTTGAGCGTTGCGCGGTTTCCCTGCTGACACTGACAGGCCCGCTCCGGCTGTGCGCCGGGGCGGGCTTGTCTTGTTCGAACGGGCATGGCCCGAGCTTATTGGAGTTGGGTGGTGCTGCCGAGTGGGGGTGTTCTGCCGGACTGGGGCGGGAACTCGAGCGAACTTACTTGCCCGGGGAGTTCGTGGGGGCAAGGGGCGGCTTTGCGGCCCGGCGGTTTTCGGGCGGCAGCGCCTCGATGAGTTGGTTGGCTTGGCCCGCGCGTTTCAGCAGGCGAAAGACATCGTACAGGAGGCCGGTGGCGGTGCGGGCCTCGAAACGAAGTTCATCGCCATCGATGGAGATCACCTGAAAGAGCTGGGTGTCTTCGGCCCGACGAACCGCCCAGGAGCTGGGTTCCTGAGCGTACATTTTTGGGCCGCTGACGGAAACGACATAGACCGTGCCGATGGAAGGATCGTAGGCCTGCTGGTAGCCGGAAGGGAAATTCGTGGAGCCAGCTGAACCGTGCTGGGTCACATCCCCCGTTCGCGCATAGGTGTGATCGTGCCCGGTGAGCACGAGGTCGACGCGGAATTCATCGAACAGAGGTTTCCAGAGGGCGCGCAGGTTCGGGTTGTCGCGGTTTTTCGCGGGGGAAAAGATCGGATGATGAAAGGTCACGATCGTCCAGCGGTGGGGATTGCGAGCCAGGACATCGCGGAGCCAGGCCGCCTGGAGTTCGGGTTGTTCGTTGGAGTTGAGGGAGATGAACCGGACCCCCTGGTAGTCGAGGTGGTACACCGTTTCCTCGAGTCCCTCGGGTCCGTTCAGGGGAAGGGTGAACTGAGTTCGCCAATGGGGGGTGAGGAAGCGCCGGACTGGAATGCCGGGTCGATCATTCAGGGGGAGGCCCGAGGGTTTTGAACCGATCAATCGTTCCATCGTGTATCCGGTGACGTTGGTGATTCCTCCATCCACCGCGACAAAGCGGTCCTGGCCGTCGAGTTCCGCGAAGCCAGTCCGACCCTCGAGATCGGTCACTCGAAGATGAGTGGCGATGATCGAACCCGAGGCGTTGGTTTGGTTCGTTCGCACGACCGTGACCGCCAGGGTCGAGAGGCCGGAGACATCCCAAAGCCGGAGATTCGGGGAGGAATTGCGCCGGCCGAAGTACTCGTGATTCCCGGGAGTCGGGAGGACAGGGATCACCGCATTGACCCAGCCCGGGGCGCCGAGCCATTCGCCCCATTCCGCGTCGCGATTCGCCGAGTTCACGAGGTCCCCGGCGTGGAGTGTGAACGCAGCGCGCGGGGCTTCTCGGAATGCTTCGCGAACCACGCGCGACCAATGTGTCCGGATGTCGTTCTGCGCGTCGCCGAAATAGAGAAACGTGAAGGGGGCTTCGCCGGTTTTCGCCGTTCGAAACTGCAGCCACTCGCTCCAATTCGTCGAATCACCCACCCGATAGGCGTACAAGCTGCCGGGTTGAAGCCCGCGGAATTCGACGCTGTGATAATGCGCAGGACCAAGATCCGATTCGAGAGTCTGGGTGGTGGCGATGAATTCGTTCGTGGCGGATTGGGGGCGGTCGGTGGCGATTGCGATCTGGGCGATCGCGCGGTGGACGTTCGTGCTTGTTCGCCAGTTGATGGCCTGGGTGGTGGTGGGATGGTCGCTCCAAGTCAGGACGATGCGATCCGGCAGGGCCGTTGGCCGATGGACATCCTGATCTTTGACCCGAACCGGCGCCGGGTTCGGGGTGGGAAGGTCGTGAGCGAAGCCTCGATGGGCGAGGAGGAGCAGGAGGAGCAACGGTCTGGTTGGATTCATTCCCTCCCAAACACAGGAGCCGGGTCACGTTTGCGGGATGAGCAGGTGAAGGACGGGCAACATTGGGAATCGCTGGCCATAACACCCCAAGGCCTGGATACGCGCAATGCGCTGTCGCCAACCGCGAGCCTCGGAACCCGAAGTGGTGGTTGACACTGTCAGTATCCGACGAGCCGATTCCAACCAGGGGCCATTGCCGGGCCGGTGAACTGCCGGGGGAAATTCACGGCTGACGACGGGTCGTGGCTGCAAGAATGAGATTGTCCGTCACCAGGAACGCGATGCCCGGGCAGATCGCGGGCAATCCAAGCTCCGGCCGCGACCAGGTTCGACCCTGGTCTTCCGAGAGGAATAGGCCGTCGGCGGCTCCCGCCAGGGCCAGGGTGCGATCCGCCGCCATGGCCCAGATCGTGGCATTGTCCGGAAGGTCTCCGGCTGCCGGTTGCCAATTCCGACCCAGATCCGGCGTCCAGTGAATGCCTCCCGGATTGTGTCCCACGAGGAGGGTCTCGCCAAAAACCGCCAGCACCAGGGGCACGACGTCGCCCACCCGGTTCCACCGGTTTCCGGGGACATCGAGGCGGTAAAGACCTCGGTTGTAGAGGCCCGCGAAGACGGCTTGATCGACCACGGTCAGGTCGAAGATCTGGGCCGATTCGGGCAGGCCCTCCGACATCTGGACCCAGGTGCGCCCGTCATCGGCGGACCGGAAAACGCCCTGGCTGTCGGTGCCCGCGTAGACGGCACCGGGCACCGACAACAGGGCGCGCACGTTCCGGGGACCTCGTTCCGGGGCGTGGGAACGCCAGGTGACGCCCTCATCTGCCGAGGTGAGAACACCGGCGCCGGCGGTTCCGGCGAACAGCATGTTGGCCGAGCGGGTCAGGGAATGAACTCGAGTGGGTGCGGTTCCCGGCAGGCGCGCGGCCTGCCAGTTGCGCCCCGCGTCGTCGGAGAGGGAGATGCCAAGGTCGGTCGCGACGACGTGCCGGTGCGAAGTCGCGGTGAAGGCGTTGATGCGTGCCGATGGATCCAGACCGGCGTCCGATCGTGTCCAGGTGCGTCCGCGGTCGATCGAGCGGAACACCTGATGGAAGGCGGGGGCGTTGGCGACGGAGGCTGCGGACGCAGCCAGGGTGGCGAGCAGCAACAGAGGGATGACGAGCAGGAGCCGCCTCATGGGGCGGCAGAATGGCGGAGGCACCCCGGGAAAAGCGATGGTCAGGAACGCCGGCCTCCCGGAGGCCGTGCATCTCCGAGTCGTCGTCGACCAAGAACTGCGTCCTTTACCGCATTCCAAGCCGCGTGAGTGAGCGAACCTGGTGTGTGGATTGCGGGGACATGTCACCGCTTTGGATTCACCTCGGGCCCGGGACCCGGCGTAGGCCAGAGCTTCTGGCGTCTGGGGGCGATGCGTCGGCGAATCGAAAGCTGCGACGTGTCGCAGCACTCCAAATCACCTGCCCGCTTTGCGCGGCGGGGATGGGGGTTTGCGAATTCTGGCGGGGGCAAGGACGGAAAGCCCGGCCTGGGAGGCGATGGCTTGTTCCTCGTCCGAGAGGGGCCAGTCGCAGACCAGCCTTTCGAGCGGCAGTTCGTTGCGTGCGCGGGTGATCGCGTTGGCGAAAGCGGTTTCGTCGCCGCATTCGTTGATCCTCAGCGGGGAGACGGCCAATCGGGAGGCGACGAGGGCGAGTCGTTGGAAGACTGCGGCGGGTGGATCGTCGAGCAGGAAGTAGCCGAGCGTGATGCCGCCCAGCGTGCAGTAAAGCATGGCCACGGCGGGGCCTGAGCCGCATCGGCGCAGGCACCAGAGCGTTGGGTGTCCGTAATCGGCGACGAACAGCCAGACGGCGCGGGCGAGGACTTCGAATTCCGTCCGGTTCGGACTGCTGTTCACGCGGAGCAGTTCGAGATGTGTGCCGTGCGGGGCGGGAACGGTGCCTCGGGCCAACCTGCCGGGAGTCGCGACGCCCCGGGCGATGGCGCGCAGCGAGTCGAGCAGGCCGATGCCCTGCTGCAGTGAATCCCGAAGTGTCGGTGTCCCGGTCCTGTCTCGTGACATTCTGTCCAAGACGTCGGAGGATTCGGCCTTGGGCTGAATGCGTAGAAACACGGATTTTTATGTCTTTTCTTGAGAACGGGCTTGACGAAATTTCCTAGATCCGGGTTTGCGTGGATTCCTTGGTTATGACCGTTTGCGCCGGAGTGGGGATTGGCGCGGCGGAGTTGGCCCCCGGCATTAAACGTGAACCTACCTTGGGCTGCCGGGAGTCGTGGCTGGCGGCGGCGCGAGCACGTAGCAGGCGGCTTCCTGGGCGTTGCGCAGATAGAGCCGGTCGCCCACGACCACCGGATGGTTCCAGGTCTTGCCTTCGAGGGCCTTGAACGAGGCGATTTCCCGGTGCTCCTTCGGATCGGCCTGCACGAGGACTGCATCGCCTTGTTCGGCGGCGATGAGCAGCAGGCCGGATTTCTCCAGCAACAGGATCTGGCCCTTGCCGTAACGGCCGCCCTTCCACTGCCGGGTGCCGGTCGCGAGGTCGATGCAGGTCAGGAGGCCGCCGTCGTTTCCGTAGGCGTGGCCGCCGTGGAGGACGAGGTCGGTGAAATCGGGCTTCAACTGGCGCGAGTTCCAGAGCTCTTCGCTGGTGAGTTTGCCATCGTTCTTGCGGACCCGGATGGCGCGGGTTCCAGGGCCCATGCCCGTCGGCAGGAGGACGGTGTCGTCGGCCCCGATCGCCGCTTGCAGCGCCCGGTAGTTCATGAACTTGAACTCGTGTTCGAGCCGCACGGTGCCGGTGGCGGGGTCGACGCCGAGCAGGCCGTCGTTGGTCAGCATCAGCACCAGCGATTCACCCGCGAGGGTGGCGAGTTGCGGCGAACTGTAGGAGTCCTTGCCCGTGGCAACCGACCACCGGGGTGCCCCTGAGGCGGCGTCGAAGGCGAGCAGTCCCTTGTCCCCGGGACCGCCGGCGTACACCACGGCCACGGTGCCCACGACCAGGGGCGAGGCCGAGAATCCCCACATGGGAGCCGGGCGTTCGGCGACTTTCGTCAGGTCCTGTTCCCAGACCACGGCCCCGGTGTTCGGATTCAGGCGCATGAAACGTCCGGTGGCTCCGGTGACGAAGAGTCCGTCGCCGGCGATCGTGGGGGTGGCGCGTGGACCCGGGCCCCCGAGTGGTTCATCGAAGCGGGCATCGATGGTTTGCACCCAGAGTTCGCGGCCGGTGGCAGCTTCGTAGCACACCACGGCCTCGCGGGGACCCCGTTGTTCCTGGGTGAAAAGACGGGTGCCCGCGACGGCGAAGGAGGACCAGGCGGGGCCGACCGGGATTTTCCACAACTGCCGCGGCGGTTGCGTGGCCCAGGAGGTCGCGATGGCGGGTGCCTGGGAGCGGCCGTCACGGCCGGGTCCGCGGAACCCGGGCCATTCCGCCTCGCCCAGGGCGGCGACAGGCTGGGTCGCCGCAGAGGTCGACGAAGGCGCGGCGGGGGCGGGGGCGGGGGCTGCGGCTGCGGGATTTGGAGAGGCGGTGGGCCGATTGGCCAGCATCCGTTCCTCGGCACTTTTGCTCCAGCGCCAGTGAAGACCGAAGCCGTAGTCCCCGGTCATGCCCTCATTCCGGAGCAGCAGCGAACCGCTGAATCCCAGCAAGGCCAGCAGGACGGAGATTCGCGAGCGTGTGGCCGGGGGGCGGGTCCTCAGTACGTTGGCGCCGATGGCAAAAGCCGCCATTCCCATGGGAACCGTGAGGTAACTCGTCACGCCGCCCCGGACGGTGGGGTGCACCAGGAACAGGACGGCGCCGAGGGAGACGATCCATCCGAGGAATCCGAAGACCCGTTCCCGCCAGGTGGCCCGGCTGAATCCCAGCCACCACAGGACCAGGAGCAGCGAGCAGAGCATCGGACCGAACACGGAGACGTACCAGATGTGCGCGGCGGCCTCCCCGAAGAGCGGTGGCCCGAACCGTGCGGCGAACATCAGTGCCACGAGGAACAGCGCCGGCCAGGTTCGGAGCGGTCGGAAGGCGGCCTGGGTCGGGGGACTGCCCTGATCGTTGGCCTCGTTCGAGGAGTTGGGACCTGTCTGCATGGACTGCCTATAACGCCCAGGCCGCAGGGGGGCGAGGCGAGATGCGCGGGGCCCCCTCGGTTTTGGGGGTGCGGCGCGATCTTCGAGCGCGCCGTTCTTTCATGTCACCCCCAGGTGCGGCGCGATCGGAGATCGCTCCCTGCCTTCCCCGCAGCTTCGAGGAGTAGCCCGAAGACCTGAACCCCTGTTTTGGTCCAACCCCGGGCTCCGGGACGGAATCTTTTCAGGATTCGGGAGGGTGGGGCCGCGAGGGAGGGGGACCGGAGTTCAGTGGGTTTCCTTGCCGGCACGGCGGCGGACGTTGCGGCGTACCCGTTGGGCACGACGCTGAGCGATGTCACCGGATTGCCGAGGGAAGAGTTCGAGGTGTGCCGTGATGCAGGATTCTGATTCCTCCAGTCGATCGAGGGCGCAGAGGGCGATCGCTCGGTGGAGGAGGAGTCGTCGCAGGGCAGGCCGCCGGACTTCGCTGGCGACCTTCCAGCGTTCGCAGTTGTCGAGCAGTCCATGCCAGTCTTCCCGTTCCTCCAGGACATTTCCCCGGCTTTCCCGGGCACCGGCATGGGTCGGTTCGAGGGCCAACGCGGCGTCGGCACTGACGAGCGCCTCATCCAGCCGATCCAGATGGATCAGGGTATCGGCGCGACAAGCGAGTGTTGGGACATCCTCGGGTCGGGTCTGCAGGATCCTTTCGACGATCGTGAGACATTCGTCGTAGAGATCGGCGTAGTGGAGGCCCCAGGCGAAGTCGAGACGCGAAGCGTTGAGGTTCTGGTGCAGCGGAAGATCTGCAACCCAGTGCTCGAAGACAGATGAGGTGCAGTAAAATAGTCGCATGAGGCCATCGCGTTCGGTGCGCCGGTGATCCCCGGCAAAGAACGCGAGTGGGAGTGTGATTCCCCCGCGGTGGGCCACCCACTTGCGAAGCTTGGCGACCTCCCGGGGATAGGTCCGTTCGAGGTAGGGCACCACGATTTCAAGGGTCCACTGGTGCTCCATCTTCTCGGCGTACCACTCGAAGTTTTCCTTTCGGTCCGAAAGCCATCGTCCGCGGCGAACCCGCTGGGTGTCGTCGTGATGATGGGCGATTTCATGGACCAGCGTTCTCAACGCGTGCAGTCGCAGGTAAAGTTCGCAAATCGATTGCGGCAGGGGGATCCGGGCCGGGTCGTAGACGCAGGCGTAGATTTCGATCCGCGCTTTTGCGGGCCAATACATGCCAAGCGTTTCTCCGGCGTACACGCCCGGAAAAAGGACTGTGGATCTGCGGCCAGTGAATGGGTCCCGGGTCGGATTCGCGTCGTCGTCATCCTCGGTGCGGCTCTCCATGGCTTCCCGGCCCAGGAGAAATTGGATCCTGGAAATTCCTTCGGTGGCGGTGGAGGGGAGTTCGGCCAGTACGGCGCGGAGATCGGAGATCGAGGCGGGATGATGGACGAACGGGCGGGGCGGTTCGATGTCGAGGGGTAGTGTGTCAATCGGAGTGCCGGCCAGGGGAGCAGGAGGGCGGGTGCGTTCGCTGTGGACCTGGCGTTTGATTCGCCGCTTGCGCTCCAGTTCGCGGGCGGCTTTTCCGAGGGTTTCCCGCAGAGACTCGGGTGCGTCGGCATGTTTCCGGGCGAGTTTCTTCAACGTCCGGCGGGTGGTGTGAATGCTCCGCGACATGGCTCTTTCAAAGATTCGAGGCCGGAGGGGCCCCGCGCCACGGGAGCCCGGGAGCCAGGGCGTCGGCGGGGGCGTATCTGCGCACGCAGGCGGATCCGGCGTTCTCGGCCACGCGGGAGGCTTCGTCCCGAAGGCTTTGGATTCTTTCATCATCCAGGACATGGGTCAGGATGCGGAATCCGTCCTTTGCCAAAGCGCCTTCGGAGTTCTCGGCAGGTTCTCCGGAATCGGTAAAGCGGCCGAACGCGGCCTGTTCGCTGCGGATTCGATGCACCCGCAATCTTGTACCCCGATGTAGGAAGGCTCGCCAGCAGAAGGAGGGGCCCGCGGGGATCGTGCGGGCGCTTCTCCGAGAGGTCGGAGATGGGACTTGCCGCGCTGCGGCGAGTCTTGGTGACTCGCCTGGGAGCGCCGGCGTCTCGCCGGCTGGTGCAAGTCGACGGGATGCCAGCACACTCGGACGAACAGGCCGGCGAGAC
>CAYZAE010000134.1:0-18997 GCA_964476125.1 uncultured Verrucomicrobiota bacterium
GTCAGCGTCCGCAGCCTCGGCTTTCCACGATCCTGAGGCCGACGCGAACCGGCTGCCCACCGTTCCCCCCGGCTTCACCGTCCGCTTCTTCGCGCGTGAGCCACTCGTCCGGCAGCCCTGCTCGATGGCCTTCGACCGGCAGGGACGGTTGTGTGTCGGCATGGGACCGCAGTACCGGAATCCCACGCCGGAAACCCCCGGCGACAGTGTGGTGCTGGTGCTGGATGATGACGGAGACGGGCAGGCGGACCGGACGAAAACCTTCGCCACCGGGTTCAACGCCATCCAGGGCCTTGCCTGGCACGGTCGCGATCTGTGGGTGGCCAACGCCCCGGACCTCACCGTGGTCCGCGATTTGAACGGGGACGACCAGGCGGACGAATATGTCCGCGTCTACACCGACCTCGGCAATCTCGAGCATGGACTGCACGGCCTCCACTGGGGCCCTGACGGCAAGCTCACGATGAGCAAAGGCAACTCCAAGGGCCTGACCCAGCCTGGCCGGATGGCCCCCCGCGCATTCCGCGACCTGTGGGGCGTGACGGCGCCACCCGGAACCCCTGACTTCCCACCGCCGCAGACCTATTCCCCGGGCGAGTATCGACACGCCTACCATGATCCCAACGACGACTGGGGACTCGAAGGCGGCGTGCTCCGCTGCGACGACGGCGGGGCGAACCTGGAGATCATCGCGCGCGGGTTTCGCAATCCCTGGGACATCGCCTTCGACAGCGGTTTCGACTGGCTGGGAACCGACAACGACCAGACCGGCGGCGACCGCGTTTTCTCGGTGATTCCCGGCGGCCAGTTCGGATGGAACCACCCCTGGAATGCGCAGTGGGCCGATGCCCCGGACGGACCGGCGGCACCGGTCAGCGGCCCCTTGTTTGAAGGCTCGGGAACCGGAGTGACGTTCCATGACACCCCCGCCTTTCCCGCCTCCCATCGCGGGGTGTTCTTCGTGAACGATTGGATGAGCAAGGCCACCTATCTCTGGCGGCCGGCCTGGGAAGGCGCCCTGCTCCGACCCGCGGGAGGCGCCTGGGAACCGTTCGTCCAAGGCGGCCCGGCTTTGTTCCGACCGACCGACCTCGAGACCGGACCCGACGGCGCCCTTTGGATTCTCGGCTGGAGCCGTGGTTACGGCGCGGAATGGAAGGACGGGGAAATCACCAACGAGGGCCGCATCTTCCGCGTGACGTGGAACGACGCCCCCCAACCCGATCGGAACGCCTGGAAACGACGCGCCTCGGACGATCCGGGAACAGTCGATGAATGCCTCGCCGATTTCGACGGTCCTCTGCCCGTCTGGCGCTCGGCGGCCCAGGACTCCCTGCTCAAACGCGGCCCGGCCATCAAACCCCGGCTTCGCGAGGTCCTTGGCGCCGGCGGACTCACCCCGTTCCCGTTCCGCGAAACCTGGACCGCCTGGACCCTGGGCCGTCTGGACGTGAACGATCCGCAGATCGCCACCTGGTTGCAGTCCTGGATCCGGGGTGAGGACGGCGCGAGCCTGAACCTCCGCATTCAGTCGGTCCGCGTCACCGCCCACCGCATTCGCGCCCGCCAGCGCAACGAAGGTCTCCCGCCGGAGGTTCACCAACTGCTGGCCGATCCCGAACCACGCCTCCGCCGGGCTGCGGTGGAAGCGATTCTGGAAACCAACCACCGCGGAAGCCTGGCTCCTTTGGTCGAAGCTCTCGGCCGGGAATCCGACCGGGTGGTGTTCTACCAGGGCTGGCAGGCCTTGCGCCGGCTCGCGACCCCGGACGAACTTCGCTCCCACCTCGCCCATCCCACGCGCGGGATTCGTCGCGGCGCGCTGCTGGCCTTGCTCGAGGACCATCGCCTTTCACGTGAAGCCGTCGGGAGTCTGGAGCGGGATGCCGATCCCGCTGTCGCCGCCATCGCGACCGAGTGGCTGCGCAAGGCGGGTGCCGGCGGCGAATCGCGGGTGCTCCGGGGACGTCCCCTCGCGGGCGCCTCGCCGCAACGAGACTCCTCCCCATCCCCGAACCCGGCACCGTCCGAATCCGCGGCCCGGGAACCCGAACCGATCCCCAGCCTGATGCGGAACCTCAAGGCCCGCAGCGGCGGCAAATATGCCACGCGACCCGACGGACTCCGGGCCGGTGCCCGGCCCTACTCGGACCGCGCCTACACCCTGAAGCGGGTTCCCCCGGCTCTGGAAGGCGCGGAACTTCTGCAAACCGCGAACGAAGATGACGGATCCAGCGGCACGGACTTTCTCACCTTCGAAGCCCTGTTCCCCCTGCGCGTGCACGTCGGCCTCGACACCCGCACTCCAGCGGGCGAGGTGCCGGTCTGGTTGACGAAGGAGTTCCGCAGCGGCGCCCACGAAATCGCAGGCGATCACTGGACCTTCGAGGTCCACACGCGGGATGTTCCCGCCGGACCGGTGCGGCTCGGGGGTAACACAGAGAACGGCCTGGACGGAGGCAAAGGCAACTACCTCGTCGCCCTCGAACTTCTTCCCCGCCCCTCGCCAAAATCCCCCACCCGTCTCGACGACGCCCTTGCTCGAATCGGTCCCGGTTCCTCCAGCGAGGAACGCGGCGCGATCCTGTTCCATCACCGCTCCGGTCCGGGCTGCCACAATTGCCATCGGGTTGAGAACCACGGCAACGCCTTCGGCCCCGATCTCAACGGCATCGGCCTGCGCGCCGAGGCCCGCCACATCGCGCAGTCCATGGTCGACCCCAACGCCGTCATCACCGAGGGCTTCCAATCGCACGTGCTGGAAACCGCCGACGGCGAAGTGTCCGGGATCCTGCTCGAGGAGAGCGGGCTTGGCGTCACGATCGGACTGGCGACCGGACAGAAGGTGACCGTTCCCCGACGCGACCTCCGCAGCCATCGAATCACCCGCACCTCCGCCATGCCGGCCTATGCCGAGGTTCTCACGGCCGAGGACATCGCCGATCTCACCAGCTACCTTCTCGCCCGCCGGACCGCGACGACAACGAACACCACGACAACCGGGGCAAAGCCCGGCCCTGCGCCGACGCCCCTCGCCGCCGGGAACGACGTGCCGGCCGGGCTCGGATTCCGCACCAAGGTTCTGCCGGAACGCCTGGTCATCGAGCACTCCGGCCGGCCGGTGGCGCACTACGTTTTCCGGGACGATCGGATTCTCCGGCCTTACCTCGCCCATCTCCACGCCCCGGACGGCACGCGGGTCAGCCGCAACCATCCTCCCGTCGCTGGAACCGATGCGACCGACCACGACACCATGCATCCCGGGGTCTGGCTGGGGTTCGGCGACCTCTCGGGGGAGGATTTCTGGCGCAACCGCGGGACCGTACGTCACGAGTCCATCACCGAGGGACCTTTCACGCGCGAGGGGGTTTTGGAGTTCACCACCGCGAACAGCCTGGTGCGCCGAACCGGCGAAGTTCTGGCCCGTCAGGTTTCGCACCTCCGCTTCCACGCTTCCCCGGAAGCTTACCGGATTGATTGGGAGGTTTCGTTCACGCCGAGCCTGGAGGGTTTCGTGTTTGGGGATCAGGAGGAGATGGGCCTCGGGGCGCGGGTGGCGACAGCCCTGACGGAAAAGAATGGCGGCCTCATCACCAGCAGCGCCGGGGACAAAACGGCCTCAGGCACCTGGGGCCGCGCCTACGACTGGTGCGATTACTCGGGTCGGACCGGGGACCGTTTCGCCGGCATCACTCTGATGGCCGACCCGGCGAACTTCCGTCCCAGCTGGTGGCACAACCGCGACTACGGCGTGTTCGTGGCCAATCCCTTCGGACGCGAAGCCATGAAGCAGGGCGCCCGCAGCGCCGTCGAGGTCCGCCGCGGCGAAACCTTCCGTCTGCGTTTCGGCGTGGTGCTTCATTCCACCACTGCACTCGAACCGGCAGCCTATCAGCCTTCCCGGTCTTACCGCGAATTCGTCGGTTCACGACCCGGTCATCATCCCTGACCGAAGCGTGTCCTCCTTCCAGCCGTAGCCGGGCACCCCGTCTTAAGAGCCTGTCCCCCAGTGCGCACGAAAAGGCCCCGTCGTAGAATCGACGGGGCTCGCACCGACCTCGAACCGATCCCGGGCTCAGTCCCGGCCATCGATCGTATGGCTCCATTCGGGCTGATCATGAATGCCCGGCCGGAGATTCGATCGGCTGCGGAACGCCGCAAACTTGCGGCCCACCCCCTGGCCCGCGGTGTAGAACGGCTGGCGCGCGCGTTCCCATTTCCCGGCGCCCGAGACCACGAACTCAAGCAGGCCCGACCTGCGATCCGCCACGTACAACCGGCCGCCTCCATCGACATCCGCGGAGAGCGGGTCCGAGACACCAGGAAGAACCAGGCGCGTCAGCGCCACGACCGGAAGCCCACCCACCACACCGGTCGTCGTGCCGTAATCGAGCTGACCAAGCGCCCCGCTCGCGAGCGCCACCAGAACACGGCGCGGACTTGCCGGCGCGCCCGCCGTGGGCGACGACGCATTCGAGTTCGCCGCGGGCAGGACCGTGAGGCTCCGGATCGTTCCCGGCACGGTGGGCGATTTCAGGACGTAGGTCGCCGACAGCCGCAGCGTGGCGGCGTCGAAGACGAACAACCGCGACCCGGTTCCGGAGATGACAAGCAATTCGTCCGTGGCCTCGTTGTACGCCGCCGCCTCAAGAGCCGTGGCGCGCACCTGGCTCGGAAGAGCGACCGATCCCAGCCGCGACGCATCCCGGGAACGGACCTCAAGCCCGGTGATGCTCGAGGTACCCACGGCGTACACCGATTGTCCGTAGCCGAGGACGAGGAACTTCGATCCCCTCGGCAGATCGACGAGCCGCTGGCTGCGTCCGCTTCCGTGAGGGAGCTGATGCACCGCCTCCCCGGCGGCACCCCGCAATAGGGCCAGGCCGCTGTGAAGCTCGGGATGCGGGATCACCGACACCAGCGAGGTTCCCGCGGGCAGCGTGTGCGTAACCGGCTTGCGATCGGTGACGAAGCCCAGCCCACCGCCCACGAACTGCGCGTTCACCTCGACCTCGGAGTAACTCATTCCCCCGGGCGGATACAGGCCGGTGACCGAATCGAGCAGGCGAAAGCGGTTGTCGTCGGGCGGCGGCTCGACCAGCGAAGTGGCGGTGAAGTACTCGAAGTCACCGTCGTTGTCGGCGTCGAGTCCGACCTCGAGATTCTCGGCGTCCGGAAGGTCCTGGGAGAAGTAGGCCGAGTTCGAAAGCAGATTGCCATCGCTCGGCCCGCTCGGGTTGTGCATGCGCATCGGGCGGGGGCCGAGCGTCTGGCCGTTGTCGGCGACCGCACGCTGGAGGGTGACGCTGTGGCCCATGTTGCGGTTGGTCAGCCAGATCTGTCCCATCGGTCCGGGCGTCCATTGGTACCGTCCATAGGCGAAATTCACCACGGCCCCGGCCGTTCCCATGAAGGCCCCGACATCCACCGTCGGCCAGTAATCGTCATCCCGGGCGATGGTCACCACGGGCATCGAGGCCAGGTCGGCGAGCTGCAACCAGCCCGCGAATCCGGCCGTCTGACCGGACAGCGTCGTGCCGTTGTCGGCGTCCGTGCTCATGAGCTGCCCGAGCACCTGGAGATAGGCGGTCATCTCCTCGTGCCGGGGCACGCCCTCCCAGAGGCCGGGGCCCGGGAACAGCTGGGGAAAGCCGAAGTTCGCCGCGTAGGCGAACAGGTTCATGGCTGAAGCAGGCACGCAAAACGCCTTGCCGTCGCCCGGCAGACCGGCCCGGCGCTGGTCGAGGTCAGTCATGAATTCGATGCCGTACGAGAAATCGCCGGTGCCATCGAACCGGGCATCGAGGACATTGGCTCGTCCGTCGGGCATCAGCGTGAGAAGGGCGGCGGCGCGGGTGATGAGGTTGAATCGGGTGTTCATAGGTTTCCTGGCTTGGGTCGTGTTTGGTTTCTGGTTTCCGTCGTTTCCGGATCGTTCCGTTCGATCGATCCACCCATGAGTTTAAGCAACGGCCGGGAAAGGTGACGAACCGCCCCACTTCGCTCTACCGCGACGCCGCCCCCCACCGCACCCTGCCTGCCATCGAAACCGGCCGGGAAGCTATCGGAGGGCCGGACGGTCGACTCACCACGGAGCTCTCGGGGGGGGTGGTTTCGTCGCCTGGATCCGTCCGCAGCGCAAACCCTGACGGATTCCGAGAATCGTCTTTGACCGCCGGGACCAGTGTTCGATGCTCGCTGGCATGAGACTCGGAACGTCGCGGGCCACGCTCACCCTGGTCCTGCTGTCGGGCATTCTGCTGGGGACTCTGGCCTTTCCCGCCCGGACTTCCGCAGCCGCCGTCGCCGTCGCCGCCCCCTTTCGTGCCGCCAAGCTTGCCGAGCTCGACACCGCGATCGAATCCGCCATCGCCGCCAAGTCGACCCCGGGCGCCGTCGTGTGGCTGGAACGCGGTGGGGCGAGCCACCATCGCGCCTACGGGCAACGCGCCGTTCAACCGGTGGCGGAACCGATGACCGAGGACACGATCTTCGACGCCGCGTCGCTCACCAAGGTGCTCGCCACCACCCCCGCGGTGATGCTTTTGGTCGAGCGCGGCCGGATCCGCGTGGACGAACCCCTGAAGACCTACCTCCCCGAATTCACGGGCGAGGGACGCGACGCCATCACGGTCCGCCATCTGATGACGCACACCTCGGGCTTGCGACCGGGACTCGGACTTCAGCCGGAATGGTCCGGATACGAGGGTGCCATCCGGCGCGCGGTGACCGAACGTCCCGAGAACCCGCCTGACGCACGGTTCCGCTACAGCGACATCAACTTCATCCTGCTCGGCGAACTCGTCCGACGCGTGTCCGGCGAACCCCTGGACCACTTCTGCGCGGCGAACCTCTTCGGTCCCCTCGGCATGCGCGACACCGGCTACCGGCCGTCCACCAGCCTCGTCGCCCGCATCGCACCCACCACCCTTGATGGCAGCCGTTACCTTCGCGGGATCGTGCATGATCCGACGTCCCGCCGGATGGGCGGCGTGGCCGGGCACGCGGGCGTGTTCACCACCACCGCCGATGTCGCCCGCTTCGCGCGCATGATGCTGGGGCGCGGCACCCTTGATGGCGCACGCATTTTCCAACCGGAGACCGTGCGCCTCATGACCTCCGTCCAGTCCCCCGCGTCCCTGCCGGAATCGAGGCGGGGCCTGGGCTGGGACATCGATTCCGCCTATGCGGGACCGCGGGGCGACCATTTCCCGGTGGGCAGTTACGGTCATTCCGGCTGGACCGGGACCTCGCTCTGGATCGATCCGTTTTCGAGCTCGTTCGTGATCCTGCTCTCCAATCGGAACCATCCCACCGAGGACGGCAACGTGCTGCCCTTGCGCCGGCAGGTCGGCACCCTGGCGGCGGAAGCCATTGAAGGTTTCAATTTCGCCGCGGTTCCGGGAGCCCTGCCCCGCCAACCCAAACCCGCCGCCAGCCCTGCTTCCGGATCAGGGGCCGCCCGGTCCGCGTCCGGATCCGGATCCGGATCGGGGTCCGCCTCCACGGGCGTGGCAAACCCGGTGCGCAACGGCATCGACACCCTCGCGGCCTCCGGCTACGCGCCGCTGCGCAAACTCCGGATCGGGCTCATCACCAATCACACCGGACAGGACCGCGACCGGAACCCCACCATCGATCTGCTCAAGGGCGCCCCGGAGGTCGACCTCCGCGCCCTGTTCAGTCCGGAGCACGGCATTCGCGGTGCGCTGGACGAGAAGGTCCCCGACGGCACCGATCCCGCCACGGGCCTGCCCGTCTACAGCCTGTACGGTGAAACCCGGCAACCGAAGGCGGAGCAGCTGAAGGACCTGGACGCGCTGGTGTTCGACATCCAGGACATCGGTTGCCGGTTTTACACCTACATCGCGACGATGGGCCTCTGCCTTGAGGCCGCGAGCCGCCACAGGATTGGGTTCTTCGTGCTCGACCGCGTGAATCCCATCGGTGGAACCGCCGTGGAAGGTCCGGTCTACACCGGCACCACCAATCACTTCGTCGCTTTCCACTCCATCCCCCTGCGCCACGGCATGACCGTCGGAGAGCTGGCCCGCATGTTCAACGCCGAGCGCGGCTGGAACGCGAAGCTGAACGTGATTCCGATCGAGGGCTGGCGGCGGGGTCAGTGGTTCGACGAGACCGGACTGCCCTGGACCAATCCCTCGCCCAACATGCGCAACCTGACCGAAGCCACGCTCTATCCGGGCGTCGGACTGCTCGAGTCCGCGATCAGCGTCGGCCGCGGAACCGACACCCCGTTCGAACTGGTTGGAGCCCCCTACGTGAACGACCGCCGCCTCGCCGCCGAACTGAACCAGGCCGGCGTGGCAGGCATCCGGTTCGTGCCCATCCGGTTCACCCCCAAGGCGAGCACCTTCAAGGACCAGCCTTGCGGCGGGGTGTTCATGGTGGTCACCGACCGCGACGCCCTGCGCGCGGTGGATGTCGGCCTGGTTCTCGCCCTCACGCTGCAGCGACTGCATCCCACCGAGTTCGCCCTCTCGAAACTTTCCCCGCTGCTTCAGCACCCCGCGACGCTGGAGGCGATCCGGACCGGGAAATCCCTCACGGACATCAAGGCGCTCTGGGCCACCGACCTGGGCACCTTCCAGGCCCGGCGCAGTTCCTTTCTCCTCTACTGACGCTGACGTTCCCCAGGGGCGGAGGCCCGCCGGGCGAGCGCCCGCCGGAGGGATCGGGCGAGCGTCGGGTGATCCAGCGGCTTGGCCAGAACCTCGACGATTCCCAGCGCATGGATCTCGATTTCCGGAATCTCCGGAGGATCCCCGGTGGCGATCAGGATCGGGATGTCGGGCCTCAAGGTCCTGAGTTTTCGCGCCAGCTCGAGGCCCGTCATGCCAGGCATGGAAAGATCGCACACCACGCCGTCGAAGCGCTCCGGCTCCAGCTGGAACTCCTGCCAGGCGCGCTCGGGATCGTGGAACGCGCTGCACCGGTAACCGAGACGATCGATCAGCCGCGACGCGGCCTCCACCAAAGGCTGCTCGTCGTCGATGAACAACACCTGCTCCCGATTCCCGGGCGGCAGGAGGTCCGATGCGGTCCCGACCTCATCGCCGCGTGACGAAGCCACCGGCAGATGAACCGTGAATGTGGATCCACGCCCGGGAACGCTGTCGACCACGATGCAGCCGCTGTGGTCCTTGACGATCCCATGAACCACCGAGAGGCCCAGCCCCGATCCCTGCCCCGGGCCGCGCGTGGTGAAGAAGGGTTCGAAGATATGTTCCAGGGTCTCCGCCCCCATGCCCTCGCCCGTGTCCGAAACGGTCAGCCGGACATAATCGCCCGGGGGCAGATCGATGCGCACCTCGGGCGATCCGGGTGGGATCGAACGCCGGTCGAGCGTCACCCGGATCAATCCTTTCGCCCCTTGGAGCGCATGGGCTGCATTGGTGACCAGGTTCACGATCACCTGATGAATCTGACTGGAATCCGCCAGCACCTCGGGCAGCCCGGACTCCATCTCGGCGCTCAGCTCGATGGTGGCGGGAACCGTGGATCGCAGAAGCTGGAGTGCCTCCTGGACGACCGAACCGAGCTGGAGCGGAACGCGTTCGGGTTTCTGGGAGCGGCTGAAGGAGAGGATCTGCCGGACCAATCCGGCGGCCCGTCCCGCAGCCCTCAGAATCTGACCCTGGTTCTCCAGCAACAGGCCGTTCCCGGGATTTTCGAGGCGTGTCAGTTCGGCGAAGGAGATGATGGCGGAGAGGATGTTGTTGAAGTCATGGGCGATCCCGCCCGCGAGGATGCCGATCGCCTCGAGTTTCTGTGTTTGACGCAGCTGTTCCTCGAGCTCGGCGTGCCGCCGGGACGCCAGCACGCGCTCGGTGACGTCCTGGATGTGCAGGATCAGATGACGCGGTGTCTGGTTGGAGTTCCACACCAGCGAGGCGCTCATGTTCGCCCAAAGCGTGTGCCCCTGGCGATGGATGTACCGGCGCTCGATTTCGAACGACGGAATCTCCCGGGCGAACATCCGGCGGCGCTGGTCCGCATCGATCCCCTGATCGTCCGGATGCTCCAGCGTCGCCAGGTCGAGTTTCAGGAGTTCCGCGGACGAATAGCCGAAGATCCGGCAGAGCGCCGCGTTGAGTTCGATCCATCGTCCCTCGAGGCCGACGATGGCCATGCCGACCGGCGAGTTTTCCATGGCGGTGCGGAACCTCTCTTCGCTCACACGCAACGCCTCCTCCGCCCGGCGAATCACCTCCATGTCGCGGGCCAACTGCTGCTTCAGCAGGGCCTCCCGCTCCAACTGCTCAATGCGACGGCGCTGTCGCTGCTCCACCACCTTCCAAACGCCCACACCCGTCGCTCCCAGAAGCCCGGCCAACGCCAGCACCTCCACCCACGCGAGTTGCCAGAAAAACGGCGTCACCGTCACCGCCACCGTCGCCCCCGTCAGATTCCAGACCCCATCCCCGCTCGCCGCGCGAACCTGCAACACCACCGTCTCCGGCGATCCCACGTGCAGATCGATGGTTCGTCGGTTCCCCGCATCGAGCCACAGCCCGCCACTTCCTCCGAGCCGATAGCTGTATCGCAGTTTCTCAGGCGCCGACAACCCGGTCGCCGCCCAGCTGAACACCAGCTGCCGAACACCCGCCGGCACCGAAACCGACGTCTTCCCATCCCATGGCAGGGTTTGGATCACCCCTTTGCGATCTCGATACTGGATTCGCTCGATGCTCACCGCGGGCGGATTTGTCCCAAGCTCCAGCTGCCTCGGATGGATGAACGCCAAACCCTTCACCGTGGCGAACCAGAGGCGCCCCTCGCGGTCCCGCAGAACACTCGAATTCGCGCTGCCACCCACTTCCGTCGACGGCAGACCGTCGCTTCGATTGAAAAGCGGCGCGTGAACCCGGTACTCCGGATGATCCAGCGCAGTCTGGAGCTGCTGCCGTTCCACCCGCGCAATCCCACGACTGGATGCCAGCCACCAGTGCCCCTGCCCATCGTCCAGAATCCCACGCACGACACCGACCGAAAGCCCATGCTCCGCACCGAACGGCGTCCATTGCCCGTCCTTCCACCGCTGAATCCCCTCCCCTCCCCCCCCAAACCAAACCGACCCGTCCTGATCCATTTTCAAACAGAGTAATCCCGACCGGCTTTTCCCCTCCGCCCCGGGAACCTCCTCCCAACCGCTCGATTTCTGACGGAAGACACCCCGCGGATTGATGGCCCAGATCGAGCCGTCGACGGGGCTTTCCGCGAAACCATGGACCCGATCCATTCGCGGCCCGGTCGCGCCATCCTCCCCGTACTTTTCGAATTGCGATTCCTGGAAGACCGCCACCGTATCATCCCCCCCGATCCAGATCCGGCCCCGCGAGTCCTCGAACAGCGTCTGGATGGATTTGCCTCCGCTCACCCCCGCATCGATGGCCCGCCGGACCTCGTTGGAAACCACATGCAGTCCGCGTCCCAGCGTGCCGATCCAAAGTGCCCCCGCTCGATCCACCAGCATCGCCTGGACGAAGGCCACCGACATCGGGTCTTTGGAGGACTGCATGGGGCTGACTTTGTTCGTCGAAATGCGGAACGGTCCCCTTCCGAAGGTGCCGGCAAGAATGTCGCCGGAAGAATCCTGAACCACCGCCCGCACGTTCCGCTGGGGAAGCCCCTGCTCGACGCCGTAGGAACGGAATCGCGGAGGGCTCAGGCACGCCAAACCCCCTCCCGACGTGCCCACCCACAGAACACCCTCGCCATCCTCGGTCGCAAACCTCACGGCCTCCGCCGACAACCCCCGATCCGTTCCGAAACGCTCCATGGTCCCCGACGCCCCGATCCGATACAGGCCGCGGTCCATGGTCGAAACCCACACCCGACCCGCGCGGCCCTCGTCCACGCGCCAGACGTTCGTCAAACTCTGCGGCAATTCGAGACGCCCGAGAATCTGGTCGTCCTGAATGCGAAGCAGCCGGGCGTCCTGCAACACCAGCAAACGGCCATCCCGCCCCGTGGCGGCCGCGGTCAGCCGGTTCGTCACTTCCCCGGCAATCGACGAGGCCACCCAGCGGGTGCCATTCCAGAATCCGAAAAAGCGATTCTGCGCCACCCAGACACGTCCCCGGGAATCCACATGCCCGAAGTATCCCGCGCCCCTCTCCCCCGGGGCTTCCGGAAGCGCCTCAAGCCGCCCCTCACGCGCCACCGACACCTGACCATCAAAACTCGTCAGACAAACCGTCCCGTTCGCCTCGGTGATCGTGCGGTCATGGTTCCCCTTCCAACCCTGGGCCGGTCCATGGGCCGTCCAGCGATCCCCGTCCCGGGACACCAATCCCCCCTCGGTGCTTACCCACAATCGGCCGGTGGATTCGCGGTGCAGGTTGACGATTTTTTCAGAAGGCAGCGACGGCAGGTTCTCCGGGGTGAACACCTCGAATCTCAAACCATTGAAGCGCACCAGTCCGCCGAAGGTCCCCAGCCAGAGACGTCCCTCAGGATCCTCAGCCATCGAACTGATGGTGTGGTCGGGAAGCCCGTCGTCGGACTCCCAAACCCGGACCCGGTAGTCGGCGGGCTCCGGATCACCCGCCAGTTCGAGGGGGGATCGCGCGGGGAGGGGTTGTCCATGGACCGTCACGCCCCAGGCCACGGCGACCACCAGGACGAGGGTCGGCAGCAAACAACGGCTCCCCCGTCGACGATTGCCCCCTTGGGAATCGTCGGCACACACCGCGGCCAGCCCCCCGGTCATCCGCATGGGGGTCCTTATCACCATCTTCGGCGCGATCCCCAACTCGATCGAACCGCACGGGTTCCGCCAGGATCGACGGTTCACCCGGGTCAACGTTCGTTTCCGATCGCCGGATCGCTTAATTGCCTCCCGAACCACCAGTACGCCGCCGGGGAAGCCCCGTCAATCGGGCTCAGGCCAGGATTTTGGTGATGACCTTGGGACTCTCGACCCCGGTCAACCGGGCGTCCAGGCCCTGGAACTTGACGCTGAACGAATCATGCCGGATGCCCAGCTGGTGGAGCATGGTGGCGTGGAGATCGTGCACGGTGGTGACGTCCTCCACCGCGGCATAGCCCAGTTCATCGGTCGCGCCGTACACCATGCCACCCCGGATTCCGGCTCCGGCGGCCCAGACGGTCATGGCCTTGTTGTGATGATCCCGGCCGTTGCCGCCCTGGGACATCGGCGTTCGCCCGAATTCACCCGCCCAGACGATCAGGGTGTTCTCGAACATGCCCCGCTGCTTGAGGTCGGTGATGAGCGCCATGCAGGCCCGGTCGATCTCCTGGGCCTTGAACTCGATGCCTTCCTTCACCCCACCGTGATGGTCCCAGTCCTTGTGATACAACTGGATGAACCGCACCCCGCGCTCCGCCAGACGCCGGGCCAGAAGGCAGTTCGAAGCGAAGGAACCGTCGCCCGGCTGGCAACCGTACAGTTCAAGGGTCTTCGAACCCTCGCCCCGGAGGTCCATCAGCTCCGGAACACTCGCCTGCATCCGGAACGCCATTTCATACTGGGTGATCCGCGTCGCAATCTCGGGATCCTCCACCAGCGCCTGCTGCTGGCGGTTGAGCGCGTTGATCGCCTGGACGTCCCGCCCCTGACCCTCCCGAACCACGCCCGGCGGATTGTTCAGATAAAGCACCGGATCGCCCTTGGCCCGCAATTGCACGCCCTGATAGCGGCTCGGCAGGAAACCGCTGCTCCACTGGCGCGCCGCAATCGGCTGGTTCTGTCCACCCCTCCCCAGCGAGGTCAGGACCACGAACCCCGGCAGATCCTCCGCCTCCGCTCCCAACCCATAAGTCACCCACGCCCCCATGCTCGGCCGACCCGCGATCTGCGAGCCGGTGTTCATGAACATGTGCGCCGGATCATGGTTGATCGCATCCGTGGTCATCGACCGGATCAAACAGATGTCGTCGAGCACCGAGCCGATCTGGGGGAACAAGGCGCAGATTTCCGTCTGGTTCCGACCAAACTTGGCGAAGGGATGCTGGGGTCCGTAACAGACGAGCTTTTGTCCCTGCAACTGCGCCAGCTGCTGGCCCTTGGTCAGGCTCTCAGGCATGGGCTTGCCATGCATCTCGGCCAGCTTCGGCTTGGGATCAAAGGTCTCCAGCTGGGAAGGCCCCCCCGCCATCGTGAGCCAGATCACCCGCTTGGCCTTTTGCGGCAGATCCGGACTGGCAATCACCCCCCGGGAACCTGCCCCCGCGTGCGCGGAGGAGGCGCGAAGCAGCGACGTCAGCGCCAGACTTCCCAACCCCTGCGCCGTCCGGCCAAGGAAGGCACGCCGACTGAGATCCGAGTATTCGGTTTGTTTCATGGGAGTCCTCTCAGGATCAGGATCAGGATCGGGTGATGGTTTCGTGAAGATTCAAAAGCACCCGGGCGACATGGGTCCATGCCGCCAGTTCGGAGCGATCGACGCCCTCCGGCACCGGCGCCAACCCGGTCTTCAACAGTTCCTCCGCCGACTTCGGATCGGCGCGGTAGGCGGCCAGATGGCCGTCGAGCAGGTCGCGGGCGATGCGAATTTCCTCGGGACGGGGATCGCGTTGCACGGTCCGCTGCCAGGCCCAGCGGACCCGGTCCTCGGCGGTGCCACGGCATTCGCCGACGATGCGGGTGGCCAGGGCGCGGGCGGCCTCGACGTAGGTCGGATCGTTGAGCAGCACGAGGGCCTGCTGCGGGATGTTGGAACGGTTCCGTTCCGCCGTGCACTCCTCGCGGTTGGGGGCATCGAAGGCCAGCAGGCTCGGGTGCAGGAACGACCGCTGCCACCAGGTGTAGAGACCCCGGCGATACTGATTCTCGCCACGGTCGGCGGGATAGTCGCGGGTCGGGAAGTTCAAATTCTCCCAATACCCCTCCGGTTGGTAGGGCTTCACGCTCGGGCCTCCCACCTTCGCCACCAGAAGTCCCGAGACCGCCAGAGCCGTGTCGCGCACGAGCTCGGCCTCGACCCGGAACGCGCTCTGGCGGGCCAGTTCCCGGTTGTAGGGGTCCGCCGCCAGCAGCTCAGGCGTGGCCGTGGAAATCTGCCGGTACGTGGCACTCGTCACCACGGTCCGGACCATGTGCTTCATGTCCCAACCGCTCTCCATGAATTCCGTGGCCAGCCAGTCCAGCAACGCCGCATTGACCGGCGGTTCCCCCTGCGCTCCGAGGTCATCCAGAACCTTGCTCAGGCCCGTTCCGAAAAACTGCTTCCACAACCGGTTCATCACCGTCCGGGCCGTCAACGGGTTCTCCCGCGACACCAGCCACCGCGCCAGATCCAGTCGGTCCGGCTCGCGACCTTCGAACCGCGGCTGCGGCAGGAACCCCGGCAACGCCGCCTTCACAATCTCCCCTGATTCATCCATCCAGTTGCCCCGGGGCAGGATCCGGACCGTCCGCCGCTCCCCCGCCCGCTGGCTCACCAGGCACTTGGGCAGGGACTCATGGAACTCCCGGCGCTCCCGCTCCGTCGTCGCCACCGCCTCGCGCTCCTGCACGTGCAGCCGGTTCACCCGGGCACGGAAATAATTCTGAACCGTCTGCTGCTCCTGCGCTGATCGCGGGGTCTTCTTCAGCAGTGACGCCACCTGCTGCGCGGTTTTCTTCTCTGCGTCCGAAGCTTTTGCATCGGTACGGAGTTCCGGAAGCGTGACGTCGTAGGCCACCACATCCGCCTCCCACTGCTGCTGGGCCGCATCAATCCGGGGAAGCACCGCCTCATACCGCTTCTTCGCCTCGGCCTGCGCCGCCTCCAGTTCCGCCAGCTTCCGCTCCTGCTCCGGCGTCGCCACGATCATGCCATCCTCGCGCCGTCCCAGAATCGCCTCCTGAACATCCGAGAAGAACGCTCCGAGGGAATAGAAGTCCCGCATCGTGAACGGGTCGAACTTGTGATCATGGCACTGCGCGCATCCCGTGGTCTGCCCCAGCCACGCCGCCCCCACCGCCCGCACCCGGTCCGTCAACATCCGCGACTCGTAGTCCTTCGGCTGCGCCCCGCCTTCTTCCGTCGACAGCAACAGCCGGTTGAACGCCGAACCGACGCGGGTATCCCGATCGGCGTCCGGAAGCAGGTCGCCGGCAATTTGCTCGATCGTGAACCGGTCGAAGCGCTTGTTTTCGTTGAAACTGCGGATCACCCAATCCCGGTAGGGCCAGACGTTCCGTGGATTGTCGCTGTGATAACCGATGGTGTCCGCGTACCGCACGACATCCAGCCAGCCGAGCGCCATGCGCTCCCCGTAGTGCGGATTCCGAAGCACCCGCTCCACCAGACGTTCGTAGGCGTCCGGAGACGGATCCTTCTCGAAGGCCGCCACTTCGGCCGGCGTGGGGGGAAGCCCCAGAAGATCGGAATAAAGTCGGCGTACAAGCGTCCGCCGATCGGCTTCCGGCGACGGCTTCAGCGCGATGGACGCGAGCCGCTGCCGAACCAGGTAATCCACCGCGTTCTCGCCATAGGGAATCGAGGGGCGGGCCGGAGCCTCGTAGGCCCAATGCTGTTGATAGGCCCCGCCCTGGGCCACCCACCGCTTCAGGATCTCCTTCTGTCGCGGCGTCAACTGCTTATGGGAATCGCGCGGAGGCATCAGATCCTCCTCCTTCGCCGTTTCAATCCGCTGAATCAGCGCGCTTTCGTCCGGCTTGCCCGGGACGAAGGCCTCTTTCTTCAAAGCCTCTTCCCGCAGATCGAGGCGCAGCTTCCCCTTCCGCTTCCCCGCGTCCGGGCCGTGGCAGGCAAAACAGTTGTCGGAGAGGATCGGCCGCACATCCCGATTGAAGGCAATCTTCTCGGGCACCGGCGACTCGGCACCTCTCAGTGCGGGGAGCGATCCCCACAAACCGGCAACGGTCGCGATCAGGACGGAAATTCGGGCATTCATGGGTCTCACGCGTTCGGACGACACGCCTTCTCCGGAACGGGTCCGCCGCCGCCACCAACCTACGCCGACGAACCGAGTCCGGGAGATTTCCGAGAACCTAGGCAGGCTCCCGGACCGTGTCGAGGCAGGCGTGGAGCTCCCGCAACAGGGCCATGCATTCCGGATTTGTTGGTGGGGGTTGCGCTTTGGCGATGTCTTTGCGCCGCTGGACGCGCGCTACTCGTCGCAGCGCGACGAGTTCCACCACCCACCACCCACGATGGATGGCATGGCAAGCCAGAAATTGTTCGATGCGGAGGAGCTGGAATAGAGGCCGACCGACCACCCACGTTAGCCAAAGACCTGTCCTCCTTGTCAAAAAACACGCCACCCCCAAACAGGGGGTGGCGCGCACTGGCTCCCAGCCACGAGACAAGGCAAGCTTTAGGCGTTACCACGCCTGGCGCCTCTTGCAACCAGCGTCAGAGCAGCGAACGCTGAGCCCAGGAGCGTCAGGGTCCCGCCGCCATCCGGCGTGCGCACTTGCTGAATGCTACCAATGGTCATGTCATCGAAGGCGAAGACATCACCCTGTCCGGTGGAGGTCAGGAAATCGATCGATGTCACAGTCTCCAAGGGATTGTTATTCACAAATCCGAAGAAAAGGACCGATCCATCGGTGCTGCCGCTGGAACCCTGAGTGTTCGGAACATTGACCAACTGGGCACCTCCACCGACAAGATTCAGTCGCAATCCCCCACCGAAGTCTCCGATGTCGATGCCATAAAACCCAAACGCTGCCACAGGGTCACTGAAAGCGATGGTGAAATCGCCGGCCCTTCCCGCCGAGATTTCCCAGAAATTCTCCGCGCCACCGTCCCGGGTGACTCCATAGCGACCGAATCCATTCGAGATGTTTTCGGATGCGAGGGAGATGATTTGACCGCCTCCGCCGTTCAGGGTCGCTGTTCCTGCACCAGGAAAGCTCAACGCGAGCGGCGAAGAACCCAGTTGTCCCTCGAAGGTTTCCGTTCCAACACCAATCAGCTGAGAGAGGAAGGAGGCTTCTGCAGCCGAGGCGTTGGGAAAAGTGGCCAATGGGTTGGTATTGCTGTTATTGATATCTTCCCCGAAAAATGTGGTGAAGGCGGCTTGAGTAGGAAGCGAGGCCAAGGCCAGGACTGAAGCTACAACAAGGGATTGGTTGGTCAGAAGTGTTTTCATGGATGTCAGTAGGGTGGGAAATTCCCGATCAGTCTTTTGGACGAGTCGTGATGAATTCGTCTGGATGAACCTGTTGACCGAGGAATGCACCTACCCAGCAGATCTCATACCAATGAAGCTCATTGTTCGCTCGAAGTACCTTTGTCCACTAGGTCTAACATTTTGTGATCAATGGCATTAGGAATATTAGATAGAAGCACAGGCCTCCCAGAGGCCGTTGACGTTCTGTGTAAAGGGATCCGACATCTCATCCCGGCCGGCTTAAATGGATAAGCCTTAATCGGTCAATAAGATCGCTGCATTTTCGGGGAAATCCGGGAGAAAGAAGACCAAGGCGCGTCTCTGTCGGAGATTCTTACTCCGTTGTCGACCGGAGGACAGGCTCTGGAGTTCTGCACGCGTTCAAGCTTCGGATCAATCGGTTCAGAACGCAGAGGGACATACAACCATGTCCGATGGGCCGGTTGCCAACGGTGCTTCCCGAAGGTGATGGTAGCGGTTGTCGCGCTGCGACAACCCATCCCGCGCTGAGCGGGCGGTGGCCTTGGGAGGGGGCGCTTGGGCGATGTCGTTGCGCCGCTGGACGCGGCGTAATTCGTCGCAGGGCGACGAGTTCCACCACCAACAACTCGTGGATGCACGGGGTTGCCCAAGCCGCGGTCGTGCAAATGGAAAAGGCCGCAGCCGGCTGGCAACCCGTGCCAGCCAACTGCGGCCCGAAACAAATACGTCGATGAATCTATTGTTGATTCATCAACTAAAACCGATTCCCGATCAGCGGCCCTTGGGCAACGCGCTCATGCCGGCGTAGACGGCGTTGCGACCCAGGATCTGTTCGATGCGGAGGAGCTGGTTGTACTTCGCCAGCCGGTCGGAGCGGCTGAGGGAGCCGGTCTTGATCTGG
>CAYZAE010000135.1:0-18303 GCA_964476125.1 uncultured Verrucomicrobiota bacterium
AGTCTCCCGGGACCCCGGGGCTGTCGGCGCCGCCCACGGCATCGGTGATCGGGGCGAACGTCACGAACCGTTTCGAAATTCGGGGCATGCACTGCGGCGGTTGTGCCGGCGGGATCACGGTGGTTCTGGGCGCCTTCAATTGGCGCAACCGAGCCGTGTCCTCAGAGCGACAATGTCGGATGCGAGTCGGCACTCACGTTCACCGTCCATCTGCCGCTGGCCACGCATTTCGGCAGTGCGCATGGAGAGACCGCCCGTCCTCACCGGTTGGGCTCGGGGGTGTCCTTTCAATTGACGGAGATATGGCGCCCGTCTCGGATCTCCCGAAATAAAGGACTTCGTGCATCCGGATCCGGGTCGAAAGGCGTTAGAATGGATGGTCTCGGATCGTCAGATCGGGATGCCATGCCCTTGCGTGGTGTCGATCCGGTCCATGCATGGTTCCGTGCTCACCCGCGAATTTCGCCTTCTTTACTGAAAGCAACACGTCGTACTTGAAGATCGAATTATGACCCACAAGCCCGTTTTTCCGATCCTCATCGGACTCGTCGGCACCGTGACCGCCCTCGGTCATGGACTCGAAATCACGGTCAACTCGACCGGCAACGACAACACCCCGGACGACCGGTTGACTTTCGTGGAGGCCGTCCTGATCGCGAACGAAGGCCTGGGCCGCCCCCTTTCGGCGGGAGAGTCTTCCTCCGTCATCGAAGATGACTCCGGACTTCTCAACCTACGCTTCGCCATTCCCGGCGAGGGACCGCATTTCATCAGCCCGCCACCCGGGGGCTTTCCCTCGCTGGTAACAGACCATTTCGAGCGAGTCTTGATCGATGGTTACTCCCAACCCGGAGCACGACCGAACAGCCGCCCACTCGCCGGCACCAACAACGCCGTGCTCAAGATCGTGCTCGACTGCCGCAACCTGACGGAAGATCCGGCAACGGGCGAGATGCCGGATTGGTCGTTCAAGATCGCCTCGTCCCACGTCCATTTCCGAGGGTTCTCGGTGCTTGCGGGCCAGGAGACATCGAATTACGGCGTCTATTTCACCGATGGCGCGGTCGGAGGGCAGGTCAGTGGCTGCTGGTGCGGGGTATCACCGGACCAGTCGATCCTCGCCGGCGGCGAGGTCGCCATAGCCGCGTACGGGACGGCGGGGGGACAGGTCTTCGGTTCGAACGGCGATGGCGCGGAAGACCTCGCCGAAATCAACGTCATCGTCGCGCACGCCATTGGCGTCCAATTCGAGGAGACCAAGGATATCATCGTTCAACACAACCTCATCGGTGTGCTCCCGGACGGGAAGACACTGCCCCCGGATGAAATCCGCGATGCCCTTGAGGGCGACGCCGTGGAAGGCAGTGATCTGACGGGCACCGTCACCCTGCGCCGAAACCTGGTGGGAGGCATGCGGGGGGACGTCATCGAGTTTTACGGTCCGGCAGAGAGATTGGTGCTGTTGGAGAACACGATCGGCGTGACCTGGGACGGCGTGACGCCGTTGCCCAACGGCAACTTCCTCAGAGTGCAGACCGTCCAGGCTTTCGTCGGGGTAGCGGATGGAGCGGCGCCGGATGCCGCTTCGGGCAATCGCATTGCCAACCATTCCGGCTATCTGTTCCGCCATAGCCGACCGGAGACGCGAATCGTGCATCGGGGAAACATCCTTGCCGACAACACCGGTCCCTACTTCGAACTACTGGAGAACTCCTTGGCCGGCATGAGGCTTGGACGAGATACGGTTCTGGCGCCGGTGCTTGCAACGAACTCCACGCGCCATCTTCTTCGCGGAACCCTTCCTCTCGGCGGTCCCGGGACGAACGGCCTGACCGCAGCCGTGATTGACCTTCATCTTGCCGAACCGAGACAGGATCCACAGTCCCCCGACATCGGAGTGCGCCTTGCTTCCTTTACCGAAGGCGGTTTGGCGGATCTGGATCCGGCTCCCGCCGCCTTCGCGTTCGATGTGTCGGCCGTGCCTGGGCTGGACTCGGCCACCCACGTCGTCGTCACCAGCACGCTCACCGACGTCACCGGAACGGACACCTCTCCGTTCTCGAATCTGCTCGAACTTCCCGCAACCACCCCGAGGCTCGCCATCGCCCGCGCCGGGACCGACGTGATCCTGACTTGGAATGACCCCGCTTTTGCCGCGCAGATTCATATCGGAAACCTCGCGGATCCTAAGGGTTGGACGAATCTGCCGGCCAGCTCGCCGGCACGGGTACCGTTGGCAGCGAATTCATCGGCCTTCTTCCGGCTCGCGACGCAAACTTCACCCCGTTGATGCCGGAGCATCGCTCGCGGTGCCGGCAGGTCGGCTGCTCCAACCGAATCAGACTACTCTTGCCCGGACGGAGTCCACCGAAAGGTCGCAACGCTCCGCCCGGGCATCCCCGTCTCAAACTGCCGTCCTCGCGATTGCACCGCGAACCGGGCATCCTGTCTCCCGGCGTTGGCCACGACCAGGACTACGCATCCATCCGGATTCAGGAAGGCGACATGACCGAGATTCCCGCTTCGTCTCCCCGTCGAATCGACCCGCACAGCGCCACGCTGGATGAACTTCATGAACTGGCCGTAAATGAAATAGTCCGCCCGATATTCCGGTTGCAGGGTCTCGCGGTTGAGGACGATAGCGGTGGGATCGCAGTCGTGGAAACCCGAGACGTTCGGCTTGCCCTGATGATCGATCACGGTCACCCAGGCGTTGTAACTGCGCGCCCAGTTGCGGAAGTACTCGATGATTTCCACGCCCCCTTTGGCCCCATAGACCGAGCCTTCCGTGAAGTAGATGGACTTCGACGGGAACTCCCGGTGCAGCCTCGACATCCCGGAGGGCTTGCCTTCGTAAAGGTGAAAGGCGCTGCCCTCAACATGCCGTGCCGCCACCGGGTCCCGGAGAATTGTCGCCGGAAACTCCGGATGGTTGAAGTTGTGGTCATAGCCCCAGATCAGCGTCCGAATCCCGCGAGCCTCGAACAATGGGCCCAGATGGTCGCGAATGAAGTCCCGCTGCTGCTGCGCCGTCCACAAGCAACTCGGGTACGCCTCGGGTCCGAACTCCGGTTCGTTCTGGATCGTGAGCGCGTAGATCTCGATTCCCTCACTCCGGTACGCCTCGATGAACCGCGCCAGATACTCGGCGAAGTACGGATAACAGTCCGGCCGGAGCGAACCGCCGCCGAACCGCCCATTGGTCTTCATCCATGAAGGTGGCGTCCACGGCGATGCGAGGAACCGCAACGCGGGGTTCAACCGTCGAGCCGCCTTGAGAACAGGCAGCACGTATTCCTGGTCGCGTTCGATGGAGAATCGCTCCAGGTGCCGGTCCTGCTGTCCGGGCGGAAGATCGTTGTAGGTGTAGAACGGACCTGGGGCGAAGTCGGACGTGCCGATGCAGATCCGCATCAGGTTCATGCCGATGCCCCGCTCGGGATGCACGAGGCTATCGATGACGCGTTCCCGCTCATCCGAAGGGAGCAGGCTCAGGTTGTAACAGGTGCTGTGCTCCAGAGAACTCCCCAGTCCCAGCACGCTCTGGTACCGGCCGGTGTCGTCCACGTGGATCGATCTGCGTGACGAACCCGAAGCCCGCTCGAAGCGGAGTTCCGGTTGTGGCGAAAGACGATCCCGTAGGTCCTCTGAGGACCGCCACCAGGACACCGGGATCCCCGTAAGGCCAGACGAGGGCACCGGCCCGTCGGCAGGCCCGGGATTGGCTGAGGCGAGGACGAGACCATCCGTGGCGAGAAACACCAGAATCAAGGTCAGCCATCCGACGCGTCGCAGCATGCGGAGGTTTTGGAGCACTTTCCTTGCGCCGACAAGATCTCGCAGGCCGAGCCGCCTGGAGACATCGATCCGAGTTTCCCTTCAGCGGCCGACTGCCTGCGGTTCGAGACGACCGGCCGAGGCTGGCCAGAGTGTTTACGGCACATTTGCCCGTCGCTGCGTCGTCGCCGTGCGGCGTGACGAAATAGTCCGAAGCGGGGAGTGGGAGACGCCCGGAGAGCCCCAGCGCCGGGGCAAGGACCCAAAGACAGCATCGGTGCGCTGCGTGTCGATGCATTGAACGATGCATGCGAGGCAGAAAGCAGCTTGGAAAGGGGTCAGTCCCGCCAATGGACAAAAGGTATCCTCTCCGGGACGCCGCCGGGGATGCCGCGCAAGCTGAGAGTCGAGTATCCGGGCGCGATCTACCACGTCATGAATCGGGGGGATCGCCGGGAAGCAATCTTTCGGGACGACGGCGTTGGACAGCGTTTCCTGGATGCTTTGGGTGAGGCCTGCGGAAAGGCCGGTTGGCAGGAGCATGCGCTCAGCGGGCAGCCAGGGAGGAATTTGGTTAGATACCCGCCTCAGCCTGCGTATCCCTGCCATGAACTTGTCGTCCCGCCGTTTCCCCGCGGTGTTGCTGGACCGGATTCTGGTGCCCGTCCTGCTCGTCTCCGCCCAAGCGGGGGACACGATCCCGTTTCGGGCGTGGTTCAACGTGACCAATCTCGTGTTCCCCCATCCCACGATCCCGGCCAGCGCTCGCATTTCTCCGACAGCATCCACCTAACAACCAACAACAGCAGAGAGGACACTTGTATGAAATTTATGATCACCTGGCAGTTCCAACCTGGAAAACTTCACGAAGGACTCGCCGCCTTTTCTCAGATGACGCCCGAGCAGGATGCGGCCGATCGTGGACCCGAAATCAAGCTGCTCGGCCGCTGGCATGACCTTGCCCGGGGCCGAGGGGTGGCGATCTGTGAGTCCGACAGTGCGACGGCCATCGCCAACTGGGCCTTGAACTGGAATGGCATCATGGCCGTGGAGATCGCATCCGTCCTGGATGACGCCGAGACCCGGACGCTCGGCAGCAAGCGTGCCGGAAAACACTAAACACGGCCGAACGGACCCAACCGTTCCCTCGTCGCGGCCATCGCCTCCGTTTCCGCCAGCCGGCATGCTTCAAACTCCGGCTCAATTCCAGGGTGTGGCGTTGAAAGGATCCCGTCCTGAAAGGCCTGCCTCTGGTTCCAAGAAGTTCAGCCGCCTTTTCTTCCTCCGCGCCTCTGCGCCTCTGCGCGAGAAACAAAGAGGCGTGGGAAGTCGTCCGTCGTGGGGGTTGGGGGCGAGGGCCGGGGCCGGGGTAGGGCCGACGTTGGGGGATGGGCATCGCGCAGAGGCGCAGAGGCGCGGAGGAAAGACGGGGAGGCGGGGAGGCGGAGGATGATCTGGAGGCATGGAGATCGTTTTGGCCCGAATCCCCATCCAGTTCCTCTGTGCTCCCTGGGCTCTCTGTGGGGAAAACAACCGGGCCGTTCTATCCTTTCCGTTCTGCGACCCCGGCGGGGTCCGTTCCGATTCGGGCGGTCTGAGATCAAGACAGTGGCGGGAGCCCCGGCTGAATGCCGGAACTCCCGCCTGAGCGCCTGTCGAAGGGTCTTAGTTCTTCTTTGAATCGAGGCGCACCTGGGCCCTGCGGGAAACGCCATCTCCAAGGTCGATCTGCACCTCGTAGTTGCCGTCGGGGAGACCCCGGGTGTTCCAGTTGAACAGGTACTGGGCTTTGGTGGGATCGTACCGGAACTGGCCCGCCGTGGTGACGGTTCCCGTGGCGCCCGTGGAGTTGTCGCGTCTGGCGAAGCGGAACGAGGCCTGGGCGTTCGGGATGCCGGCACTGGCCCCGGTGAGCGCGAATTTGATGCCCACCGTGGTGCCGGTCTTCAGAACGGACGAACCGTCCGGAGCGATGGGGTTGAGGAACCCGGACCACGCGTAGACAACGCGGACCTGGAAAGAGCAGGACGCGGCATTGCCGGCTTCATCGACGGCGGTGGTGGTGACGGTGGTGAGGCCCAGGGGGAAGACGGTGCCGGTGGCCTTGGAATAGGTGATTCGAGGATTGGAACAGGTATCGGTGGCGATGGCCGATGGGTAGTTCACCGCCATGCCCTGGGACGAGGAGGTGACGACCGAAATGTTTCCGGGGCAAGTCAGGGACGGAGGAGTGGCATCGACCACCACGACATTGAAGGTGCAGCGGGCCACGACCGTACCGTCGGCCCTCGAGGCTTCGCAGGTCACGGGTGTGGATCCGACGGGGAAGAGGGATCCGGGGGCCGGAGTGCAGGCCACCGTCAGGTCCAGGCAGGGGTCTGTCAGCGTGGGCAGGTCGAAGTTGACGACGGCGCCGCAGGAACCGGCGGGGCTGGCGGCCCGGATTTCATTCGGGCAGTTCAGCGCGGGACAGGCATAGGCGACGCCGGCCGGGAGATTCAGGTTGAGACCGCTCGAGCCGCCGCTGTTATAGAAATGAATCTCAAAACAGTGCCTTCCCTCGGTGAGGTGATTGGAGAACGGTGCGCCGCCGCCTGCGCGGGTGAACCCGGAGTGGACGGTGACCTCGACGGCTCCGACGTCGACCGTCCTATGGAGGGTGCCGGTATTGCCCTGGGAATCCGTCGCGGTGTAGGTCAGCCGATACGAGCCGCCGGTGGTCACATCGACCTCACCCGTCACCGAGACTTCGAGAGGGTTGCCCGCGAGGTCGAGAGCGGTGGCGCCTGGATCGGTGAAGGGTTGGCAGCAGGGAACGGACATGCGCGGCGAACCGTTCAAGCTCATGCGGACGAAGGGGGTGGAACGTTCATAGCTGAAGTAGGAGTCCCCGTCGAAATACGTGAACTTAAGGTCCACCAGGATCCCTTCGGAAATCAGATGCACAACGAGGTTTCGCCCTGCCAGAGCATAATCAGTCTGGAAGAAGAGGTTCTCCAAGGATCGGAACTGGAGACTGGCAACGTCCGCGGTGGTGCCCAAGGCCCACTCGGTGCCTGCCGGGCTCCGAGATTGGGGCGAGCTGAAAATATCGGATTGCGGCTCGAGCACCGAGTTGTAGGGCATGCCGTAGTTGAGATCCGCGCCGATCACGACGCCTGGTGTCAGGGTGTCCGGAATCGGCGCCTGGGCGCCCCAGTCGCCATTGGACACCGTCACTTGGGTCCTGGGTCCGTTCCAGATCGTGTAGGGCTGCACGTCGATGGAGACGTCCATGGTGCTGAAATCACCATGACTGTCGGTGGCTCGACAGGTGAAGCGGTCGCGGCCCGTATAACCCGGGTTGGGCGTGTAGGTGAGATTGGGGAGGGTTCCGGAGAGCACACCATGGGAGGGAGGGTCCACCATCCCGAAGGTGAAGGGATCTCCCTCGACGTCGGAGGCGGTCACGGTGATGGCGACGGGCACGTCGCGCAGGCTGCGCAGGGATAGGGGGGCGAGGGTCGGTGCGTCGTTGACGGGGTTGACCGTCAGGCTGACCGAGCCGGTCGCCGCGCCATGGAGGCCGTCGGTGACGTAGTACGTGAAGGCATCGGAACCGTGGTAATCGGGGGCCGGGGTGTAGGTGAACGAGCCATCCGCCCTGACCACGAGCGTGCCGTGGCTTGGGGCGGTGGCCGCGGAGACGGCGAGGGCCGCGTTGTGGGGGTGATTATCGTTGATGAGCAAACCGGGAGCCGCCACTTGGAGCGATCCGTCTTCGTCGACCGCATAGACGTCCGGAGAGGTTGCGGGCAGGTCGGATTGGGCCTGGGCCTCGTAGGCGCCCACATCGCAGGCGCCCCCGAAGGCGCGGGGGTATCCGCGTGCGTCTTCGGGGAGGGCATTGCCGGAGACATCGAGGCAGTCGGACGCGGCGTCGATGGCGACGCTTCCCGGGAGGAGGGCATGGGTCATGACGGTGCCGCCGTAATCGGCGAGTGGGGCGATCGCGAGTTGGGCGGTGGCGAACAAGGTGGCGCCGGGGAAGGTGTCGTCATCGGAGAGATTCACCCCGCTGGTGGTGAAGTTGCTGGTGCTGGTCCAGTGCCAGACATTGCCCCATGGGTTGCGTGCGAAGAGGCAATTGCGGGCGTGCACCACGCCCTGGTTCAGGATCCCGTTCTTCTCATTCTCGATGAGCGTGCAAAAGGCGAGGGTGGCGGTTCCGTAGTTTTGGAGCGCCCCACTGGGACGGAAGGGGCCGCTATATCCCTGGTTGGCGCTGAGGGTGGTGTTGACCAGCACGGCCGAACCCGAGTTCAGGATCGCGCTTCCCCAGAAGGCGGAATTCCCGGTGAGCACGGAGTTGCGGATGACGAGGGTGCCGCTGTTATGGATTGCGCCGCCGTAGTCAAAGTTGGCAGCCGGTGCCGTGGCATTGCCGCGCAGGGTGCATCCCTCCACGGTGAGCGTGCCGGTGCTGGAGATGGCGCCGCCCTGGACGCGGGTGGTATTGCCCGTGAGCGTGCAGGCGCGGACGGTCAGCGTGCCGGCATTGAGGATTCCGCCGCCGTCGTCCGGGGAGTAGCCATCCCGGACTGTTATTCCCTGGAGCGTGGCGGTGACGCCGGCGGCCACGAAGAACGCCCGTTGGCGGTTGCCGCTGATGGCGAGTGAGTCGGCGCCTGGGCCGACGAGGGTGAGATCACGGTCCAGGACCAGTTGGCCGGCGGTGAGGACGATGGTTTTCCCGACCAGCGCCGGGGCGAAGCTGATGGTTTCACCGGGGTTGGCGGTGGCGATCTGGGCGCGGAGGGTTCCAGCGGTTCCGTCGTCCGCCTCGGTGGTCACCAGACCGGCATGGGTTGCGAGTGGGGTGCCCAGGAGGGTGAGGATGACGCCGAGGAAGATCCCGGCGTGCCGCAGGGTGCGCGTCGGGCGTTGTGGGGGTAATTCGTATCTCATGGAGGTTGGTGGTTCCGTGGGGTTTTCCCGGGGAATCCGGGTTGGGAAAGGGGGGCACCCAGCCCGCGTTGTGGGGCGGGTGGATAAGTCGTTGGCTTGGGTAGGCCCCTGCATGTCGGGGACCATTCTCCGGGAGGCTGGTATCGGGGCCCATCCGGGTGGACGCGCAATCCCCATGCGTGTGAACGCGCGACCGGTCTACGTGTGCACGCGTAGACGCGCAGAGACCCACCCGAGGCGTTTACCCCCATTCACCATTCGCCATTCGCCATTCGCCACAGTTTGGGTTCAAGGTCTGGGAAACCGCGCGCCCCATGATCCCTTATCCCACGTTGAGACTCGTCCTCGGCCTCCTGCTTGGTGCTCTCGGCACGGTCCAGGCGGCAGTGCCCGCTGACTATCAGGGCACGCCCTTCACGGATTCCGTCCACAAGTCCGGCCCTCCCAACCTCCCCGGCGTGGTCCAGTGCGCCCTGTATGATCTCGGCGGCGAAGGAATCGCGTATCACGACACCGACGCCCTCAACAACGGCAGCGGCAAGCTGAACCTCGAGGTGGGCCATCAGCGGGTCCACGCCAGTGCGTACGTCTGGCATTTCAGGAAGGACGAGGGTGTGGACTTGTCGTTCGTGAAGGACTGGGCCGACCTGAACCATACCAACCTGGTCGCGCCCCACATCAACCAGCTCTACATCGGGTGGACCGAGAACGAGGAGTGGTGCAACTACACCGTCCACGTCACCCGCCCGGGCACCTATCGGATCCGGTGCCTCTATGCGTTCCAGGCCAACACGGTGAAGTTCGACCTCAACGGCAAGCCCGCGGCCGAGTGCCGCCTCCCGGTGGCCACCAAGAGCTATCACCACTGGAATCTCGCTGAGATCGGGACCATTACCTTCCCCACCGCGGGGCTCCAGGTCCTCACCTTCCACTACGGGAAGGGAAACAACTTCGCTTACTTCGATTTCGAGCCGCAGTAGTCCGCGCGACTCACCGCGCTCCTCCTTTCGGGTCCGCCCCTAGGCCTAGGCTCCCGGTGGTGGCCTGCCTCACGAAGGCCACCCCGATCAGCAGTACAATTCCGGGGGGGCAGGTCATGGGGTTGGATTCTGTCCCTCGGAACATTTTGGGAGCCTCGAATGGGGCTTATTGGCGTGGCGCGAAGTTTTTGTTCGGTTGCGGCGGATGGCGCTCCGGGATTTCGAATTCGAATGTCGAATAGCGCGACATGATCGCATGGTTCCGCCCGCGACCAGCCTTGAACCGGGGGAGGGGCGTACTCATGCTCGGGTCGTGGATCTCGTGCGAAGGATCGTCGCGTGGGTGCTGGTGGCCTTCTGGCTGCCCGCCTCGTCGCACGTGCCCCTTCAGTTTTTCGGGTTGATCCATGAGATTCACGAGGATCACCACCCTCATGAGGGTCATGATTCCGGGCCCGCGCAGCACGAGCATGCGACATCGAACCACGCCGCCGCGGATGGCGAATGCCTGCTGTCCTCGGGAGGTTTGGGGTTGGATCTGTCGGGGTGCGGGCTGATCCCGTTGGGTCACGATCTTGAAGGTGCCGCAACGTTCGCAAGGCTGCCGGCACCGCGTGAGGCCTCAGGCCTGGCTCCTCCCTGTACGGGGCCGCCGGAAATTCCTCGATCCTGGCAGTTCCTCCTTCGCGCGGCCCTTCCTGTCCGCGCGCCCTCCCTCGTTTCCTGACGGCCCGTTTTGGGTCGCCCTTCCTCTTCGCCCGGCCAAGCGCCGGTCGGTTCCCCCTTTCTTGCCTTGCCCGCATCCGCTCCGGGCGGCGGCCCTCCGAGGAGGGATACTTGTCGAGCGATTGGATTCCGTTGCCTGACCATGAAAAACGATTTTTCCGCCACGACCGTTAAGCCCCTGTTCATCACGATGGTCGTGGGATGGGCCCTGACCTCGGGTTGCAAGCCGGGGGCCCCTGTCCACGAGGCCGATCACGGTCATAGCCATGACGGAGGCCATGAACACGAGGAGAAGACGGCGCAGATCACGGTCTGGGCCGATCGCTATGAGGTCTTCGCCGAGCACAAGGCACCCGTGGCCGGTCGTCCCACAACCTTCATCACCCACCTCACGGATCTGGTCACGCTCGAGCCACGGAAGGAGGGAATGGTGAAGTTCCTTCTGCGCCGCGGACAGGATGTGATCGAGCATCCGCAGGCGAGGCCCGCGCGTCCGGGCATCTACCTCCCTGGCCTGGTGTTCCCCCAGGCCGGCGATTGGCAACTGGCCTTGGTCGTGCCCACGGACGGCACCGACGTTCCGGTGGAGCTTGGAACGATCAAGGTCTACCCCGATACACACGACGCGGATCATGCCGACATCCCCGACGCGCCCGAGGGGGTGAGTTTCCTGAAGGAGCAGCAATGGAAGATTCTGTCGCGGACCGAAAGGATCACACGCCGTGGCCTAAGCGAACGGGTGCGCCTTCCCGCGAGGGTCCGCGCCAAACCGGGTGGCAGCGCGGTCATCACGGCGCCGGTTTCGGGGCAGTTGTTACCTCTCCCGGACCCAGCCTCGGTGTTGCCAGGCCAACGCGTCGCCGCGGGGCAATTACTCGGATTGCTGGCCCCGAACTTCTCCGAAGCCGCCACCCGGATCGCCGAGGCGGAGGCGGGGTTCGCCACCGCGAGGGCCAGTTTGGAACAGGCCGAGGCCGCTTATGCCCGGACCAAGCGATTGGCGGCCGAGAAGGCCAAGTCCGAGCGGGAATTGCAGGAAGCCGAACTTGCGGTCGCCTCGGCCCGGGCGCGCCAGGCTGCCGCCGCCGGCATTCTGGGAACTTTCCGTCAGTCCGATGGGATTCGTTCGCCTGGTGGGTCCCTTCAGATGGAGTTACGGGCGCCCATCGCCGGGGTTCTCACCTCGGTGGCCGCCGGGCCAGGTGAACTCCTGTCGACCGGGCAGCAGGTCTTCACGGTCCTGAACTCGGAGACGGTGTGGATCGAAGCCGCTGTTCCCGAGTCTGCGGTTCACCGACTCGGTTCGGCCGCCCACGCGGCATGGGAAGCCCCGGGAGCACCCGGCACTTTCGTTCAGGTCACCGGGGGAGACCATGGCCGGCTGCTTTCGGTCGGTCTCGAGGTGGACGCCGCGACGCGCACGGTGCCGCTGCTGTACGAGACCTCCAATCGCGAGGGGAAGCTGCGTGTGGGGCAGGACCTTACGCTGCATGTCGAAACGGCCCGGGTGGCGGATGCGTTGGCCATTCCGGAAAGCGCGATCGTCGAGGAAGGCGACCAGTTGATCGCCTTTGTCCAAATCTCGGGCGAGACGTTCGAGAAGCGGGAGATCAAGGTGGGTGTCCGGGACACGGGCTTCGTCCAGGTGCTCGAGGGCCTCCAGGAAGGCGAACGTGTGGTCACCCAGGGGGCCTACGCCATCCGTCTTTCCACCCTCACCGGCGTCATTCCGGCGCATGGCCACGCCCACTAAGGAACACCATGGACCGACTCATTCAGTGGGCCCTGGGCAATCGGGTCATTGTTCTCGTCTGCGCCGTCCTGCTCACGGTCTTCGGCGGGTACACCGCCGTCCGCATGCCCGTGGATGTTTTCCCGGATCTGACCGCGCCGACCGTGACCGTGATCACCGAGGCCCTTGGGATGGCTCCCACTGAGGTGGAGAGCCAGATCACCTTTCCCATCGAGACCTCCGTCAACGGAGCGGCTGGGGTGCGTCGGGTTCGATCAGCGACCGCGGTGGGCATCTCCGTGGTCTGGGTGGAGTTCGAGTGGGGCGCGAACATTCGCGAAGCCCGGCAGGTGGTTGCGGAAAAGATCGCCTCGGTGAGCGGGGATCTCCCGCCTGAGGTGGATCGGCCCGTGCTGGCGCCGCAGTCCTCGATCATGGGGGAAATCCTTTTCCTGGCGCTGTCGTCGGACCAGCACACCCCGGCGGAACTGCGCAGTTATGCGGAGGTGTCGATCCGACGCCGCTTGCTGGCGGTGCCCGGGGTTTCGCAGGTGACACCCATTGGCGGCGGGCAGAAGCAGTACCAGGTCACAGTCGACCCGGTTTCCCTTCGGTCGCATGGCGTGGCGTTCAACCAGCTGCTTCGGGCGCTCGAAGAGGGCAACGAGAACGTTTCGGCCGGCATCATCAACCAGCGTGGGGCCGAGTGGTTGATCACCGGCATTGGCCGTGTGCGCACGACCAACGACATCGCGGCCACGGTCGTCTCGGCTCGGAACGGCATTCCCACCTTGGTTCGTGACCTGGGGACCACAGCCATCGGTGAGGCCCCCAAGAGTGGGGAGGGTTCGGCGATGGGCCGGCCGGCGGTAATCCTGGGCATCCAGAAGCAGCCGGGTGCCAACACCCTGGACCTGACGCGCCGACTGGATGCCGCGCTGGCGGAGATCTCGGCCAAGCTCCCCGCGGGGATGCGGCTCAAGACCGACATCTTCCGGCAGGCGGACTTCATTTCCGTTTCCGTGAGCAACGTCCAGCGGGCGCTCCTGGAAGGGGTTGTTCTGGTCACGCTGGTGGTCCTGCTGTTCCTGGCGAACCACCGCGCGACCCTGATCACCTTGACCGCCATCCCGTTGTCGTTGGTTGCGGCGGTCCTGGCGCTTCATGCCTTTGGGGCCTCCATCAACACCATGACCCTGGGCGGCATGGCCATCGCCATCGGCGCCCTGGTGGATGACGCCGTGATCGACGTGGAGAACGTCTTCCGGCGGTTGCGGGAGAACCGGCAGCGGCCACCGGAGGCCCGCCAATCGATCCTGAAGGTGGTCTTCGAGGCCAGCGTGGAGATCCGCAGTTCCATCGTCTTCGCCACCCTGATCATCGCCCTCGTGTTCGTCCCGATCTTCTTCCTCGCCGGTGTGGAAGGTCGGCTGCTGCGCCCCCTGGGTGAGGCCTATCTCGTCGCCTTGCTGGCCTCGCTGATCGTCGCCGTCACCGTGACTCCGGTGCTGTGTTACTTCCTCCTGCCGAAAAGCCGGGGGGTCCAGGCGGAGCACGAACCGCGCTTCGTCCGGTGGTTCAAGAACCATTATGCTCCCGTGTTGGAATCGGCGTTGAACCGTCCGTCGTGGGTGGTCATTCCGGCGGTCGTGGCGTTGGCCATTGCCCTGGTCTCCACCCACCGACTCGGGCGCGCCTTCCTGCCGGAGTTCAACGAGGGTTCACTGACCCTCAGTGCGGTGACTCTTCCGGGGACGTCCCTGGCGGAGTCCGACGCCCTGGGCCGTGTGGTGGAGAATACGTTGTTGAGCTTTCCTGAAGTGGTTTCGGTGGCCCGTCGCACCGGCCGCGCCGAACTCGACGAGCACGCCCAGGGGGTGGAATCGGCGGAACTGGACGTCTCCATGGTCATGAAGGACCGCACCAAAGCTGAGTTCCTGGAGGCCTTGCGTGCCGCGTTCAGTCAGATTCCCGGCGTCAACATCACCCTTGGGCAGCCCATCTCCCACCGCATCGACCACATGCTCTCGGGCACGCGGGCGAACATTGCGGTGAAAATCTTCGGCCCGGATCTCTACCGCTTGCGCACCCTGGCGGAACAGGCGCGGCAGGCGATGCAGGGCGTTTCCGGGGTGGTGGATTTGTCCGTCGAGCAACAGACCGAGGTTCCGGTGCTCCAGGTGCGCTTCGACCGTGAAGCCATCGCACGCCATGCGCTGACCCTTCGCGAAGTGGCGCGAACCCTCGAGGCAGCCTTGCAAGGCGTGAAGGTCTCACGCGTGCTCGAAGGCCAGAGTTCCTACGACCTGGTGGTGCGTCTGGTCGACGCCGGCGATTGGCGGCTCGAAACGCTGGGATCGCTGCTCGTGGACACCCCTTCCGGCGCCCGCGTGCCACTCGGTTCATTGGCCAGCATTCGGCGCGAGACCGGCCCGAACCAGATCCTGCGCGAGCAGGTGCAACGGAAGATCGTGGTGCAGTGCAACGTGTCCGGACGCGATGTGACCGGGGTGGTTCGCGATATTCAGCGGCTCGTGGATCCGCTGCTCGCCCGGACGCGCGATTACCGGGTCGAGTACGCGGGACAATTCGAGAGCGCCGCGGCGGCCGGCCGAACCCTGACCCTGGTGGGTGTGGGGGTGGTGATCGGCATCGGTTTCCTGCTGCACCTGGCGTTCCGGTCGGCACGGGATGCCGCGCTGGTGATGCTCAACCTGCCCCTGGCGCTCATCGGAGGTGTCGCCGGGGTGTTTGTCAGTGGCGGTGTGCTCAGCGTGGCGTCCCTGATCGGGTTCATCACCGTGTTCGGCATCGCCTCCCGCAACGGCATCATGCTCGTGTCGCATATCCGCTACCTCCAGGAACGCGAGGGGGTGACGGAACTTCGCGAAGCGGTTCGACGAGGCGCCATGGAGCGACTCGTTCCGATTCTGATGACCGCGCTCGCCGCCGGCCTCGCCCTGATCCCCTTGGCCGTCGGGGGTGGCAAGCCCGGCAATGAAATCCAGACACCCATTGCCATCGTCATCCTCTTCGGGCTCCTGACGTCGATGGTACTGAACATGATCGTCGTGCCGGCGCTGTACCTGCGCTTCGGCCGGCCGGTGGTTCCGGCGGTTAACAGCTCCGTTTCCGTGGCTTGAACCCAACCTTCCTCCCATCGCCATGAAAGCATGCAAACGTCTCTTTGCCGTCGGGTTGAGCCTTCTGATGGTCGGCGCCGTCACCCAGGCGCAGACCGCTCCTTCGGTCGACGCACTCACGCTGGAACAGGCCCTGGCCCTCGCCGAGCAGAACCATCCCGGTCTCGTCGAGGCCGGCGCGCTGGTTCGAGCGGCCGAAGGTCGCGTGCAACAGGCGGGTGTCCGTCCCAATCCGGAAGCCATCGCCCGGATGGAGAACGCCCCGTTCCGGGGAAACACCACGGGCAACGCGGACTATCTGGCGGGCGTTGGACTCACGATCCCCTTGGGAAACCGGCGCGAACAGGCCACGCGCGTTGAGGACCTCAACCGCCAGCGGCTCGGCTTCGAAGCCGGCGGGCAGCGACTGGAGCTCCACCGCCTGGTCCAGTCGGAATTCGCCATCGCCCTTTACCAGGAACAGGCCCGTCATCTGCGCGGCGAGCTGGTGACCGCCGCCGAGCAAGGGGTGCAGGTCACCCGGGCACGACTCGACGCCGGCGACGCGATCCCAACGGACCTGGCACGCGTGGAAGTGGAGCTGGCCACCGCCCAGGCCGAATGGAAGCGCAGCGACCTCCTGCGTCGGCAGGCGCTGGTTTCGTTGGCCTCGACGATTGGCCTGCCCGCGGACGACGTCCGTGGGGTGCAAGGCTCCCTGGGGACAACGCTGGAAATCCCCGCCTTGGAGGAACTCACGGTCGAACTCGCGACGCACCCGGCGATGGCGGCCGCGGGCGCCGCGCTCTCGGCCCGTGAGGCCGGCGTTTCGTTGTCGAGAGTTCAGCGCATTCCCGACCTCAAGGCGGAGTTGTTGTATCACCGCATCGAATCGAGCCAGCGGGACGCATTTGATGTGGGCCTCAGTCTTCCGCTTCCGTTGTTCGATCGGGGACGAGGCAGGGTTCGGGAAGCGGAGGCGCAACGCGACGCCGCGGAAGCCCGGATGCGGTCCACGCAAAGGGAGCTTCGCATCCAACTTCGCGAGGCCCACGGGCTGCTCACCGCAGCGCTGTCCGACGCGCGGACTCTGGAAACCCAGGTGCTCCCGAAGATGAAGACCGTGAGAGAAGGCACCGAAGCGCGCTACGCCGCGGGCGACCTGAGTTTGGGGGAAGCCCTCTCGGTTCGCCGGGAGGAGGCCGGCGTCCGGCTGCGCTACCTGGAAGCCCTTCGCGACACGATGCTTGCCTGGGCCGAACTTCGCCCGTTCCTGAAACCGTAGCGCGCGGGGTGGCTCCCATGGGTCTCCTTCACCCTACCCGACGCCGAGGGGTGGCGTGTGCGTTGGGGCCCTCGCTGGGCCATTGGCTTTCGAACATGCCCACGCCATAGTCTTCTCTGTTCGTTCCTGAGGACAGCCGGACGCTTTCCAATGAATCAAGTCGCCTTCGAAATCATCATCATTTTCGTGCTTCTGCTCGCCAATGGCGTTTTCGCGATGGCGGAGATCGCCGTCGTGTCCGCCAAGAAATCGCGACTGCGGCGGCTGGCCGAGCAAGGGAACGCGAAGGCGAAGATGGCCCTTGAATTGGCCGAAGCACCGAATCGATTCCTCTCAACCGTTCAGATCGGCATCACTCTGGTTGGCATTTTCGCGGGAGCTTTTGGGGGTGCCACGCTCACGACGAAACTGGCGCCGTGGATCGCCCAAGTCGGCCCTCTCGCGCCCTATGCTGACAAGATCGCCTTTGGTCTTGTCGTGGCCATCATCACGTACTTCTCCCTGGTCCTGGGGGAGTTGGTGCCGAAGCGGTTTGGTTTGAGCGCACCGGAGGGCATCGCGATGGCGGTCGCCCGGCCGATGAACTGGCTGTCCAAAGCCGCGGGACCGCTGGTCGGCTTTCTCAGCGTTTCCACCGAGGCCCTGCTGCGCCTGCTTGGGTTCAAGCCCGAGAAGGAACTGACAGTCTCGGAAGAGGAGGTCCGGATGATGATGCAGGAAGGGGTGAGGGCGGGATCCTTCAATCGGATCGAAAGCCAAATCGTCCACGGTGCTCTCGAACTGGACCGACTTTCGGTCCGCGAAATCATGACGCCGCGTCCGAAGATTATCTGGCTTAACCAGAACGATCCCCACGAGCAGATCTGGCACAAGATCGTGGTGAGCCGGCATTCTCATTTTCCCGTTTATTCCAGCAGCCGGGATCACGTCATCGGGACCGTCTCGGTGAAGGCGATCTACGCACACCTCGCCGCGGCGCTTCCTGTGAAACTCAGGGATCTCGCGGTGCCTCCACTCATCGTCCCTGAGACCCAATTGGTTCTTCAGCTCGTAGAATCATTCAAGCAGACCGGGAAGCACATCGCGATGGTGACTGACGAGTTTGGCAGCATCGTGGGTCTGGTGACTCTCAACGACATCGTGGAAGCCTTGGTCGGCGAGTTCGAAACCTCGGGCGAACGCGCGCGGCCGGAAGCGAAGAAGCGCGATGACGGTTCCTGGCTCATCGACGCAACCATCGACCTGGAATCCGTGGAACGGGCTTTGCCTGGAATGAGCCTCGGCGGGGTAGACAGTTCGGATTATCAAACCCTCGCCGGCTTTCTCCTGAAACGGTTTGGCAGCATTCCCAAGGAAGGGCAAACACTGACCTATCAAGGTTACGTCTTCGAGGTCCTCGACATGGACGGACACCGAATCGACAAGGTTCTCGTCCTGCCCGTTCCCTCCCCAAGTTTGGCTGTGACGAGTTCTGGCCCTCCAATGGCGTAGGCTCCCTTGAGCGGGGTTCCGTGGAATTCCGCCAAGGGTCTGTAACGAACGTAGGCGATCGAACATGGTCACCATGACAGCGTTCCACGCAATCGCCTTTCTTCGGCGAAAAACCCAGCACCGGTGATGCCGGAGCATTGACTCGAACAGGAGCACGGGGAGTGGTCCTCGATCATTCCCCTCCTGAGCCCCGGGCAGCGCTTGGGGGCGGGTAAAGCTTCGCCCATCAAAATCAGCAATTCA
>CAYZAE010000136.1:0-18221 GCA_964476125.1 uncultured Verrucomicrobiota bacterium
CCCTCTCCCCCGGGGGGTCTTATTCATATTCTTAATCTTAATCTTAATCTTAATCCCCTTCTTATCCTTCTTCCCAATCTTCCTCCCGATCGTAATCCCCCGCCTTTCCTCCGTTCCGATTTCCCCACCCTGGGGTCTCCGCCACACCCGGAATGTGACAATCTCGAACGAGGTTGTGGCGTCCCCGCGTGAGGCGTTGAGGGGCGGTTGGGTGGACGAAACCCTTTCAGGGTTCGGGACGTGGGGGGACAGGGTCCCGGGGTAGGCCCGCACGGACGCGGTCCAACCCCGGGCTGGAGGACGGAATCCCGACCACTGCATCCAACAACTTCGGGAGGCACGGGTGGACGGGTGGATTTCGAAAAAAGGGCTGGCTTGGGGCGCGCGGAAACGGAATGAAAGCGGGCGGCCATGGAGCTCCTGCGGATCGACAATTTCGGGCCGGACGCCCTGCTGGTGCGCTATGCGGCGCAGGGCGATGCGTTGGCGTTCGCGCGGGGCCGGGCGTTGCTGCGCCATGTGACGACGCATCCGCCGACGGGATTGGCGGAAGTGACGCCCGGATTCACGACGCTTCTGCTCGAATTTGGGTCGGGTGCGCGCCCGGATCCGAAGTCGTTGGAGAAGGTGTTTGAGGCGGTGGTGGGTGGGGCGAAGGAGGAGCCGGGGCCGGAGCGCACGGTGGATGTCCCGGTGGTTTATGACGGACCGGATCTCGGGCGGGTGGCGGAGACGGCGGGGATGACGGTCGAGCAGGTCATCGAGCTGCATGTCGCGGGGGCGTACCGCGTTCATCTGCTCGGGTTCTCGCCGGGGTTTGCGTATCTCGGGGGGTTGGACCGCCGATTGCACACGCCGCGGCTGGGGACGCCGCGGCTGAAGGTTCCGGCCGGAGCGGTGGCGATTGGGGGGGAGCACACCGGGATTTATCCGGTGGCGACGGCGGGGGGATGGAACCTCGTTGGCCGGACCGATCTGGCCCTTCTCGATCCTGCGCGGGCGGCGATGGGCAGTCCGGAGGCGTTTGGGCTTCTCCCGGGGGACGGGGTGCGATTTATCCGGGTGAAGCAGTTGCGGTCGGAGGCCCAATCGCCGTCCCAGGAAGGGGGCCACCATGGGTGATTCGATGCTGCAGATCAGCGAGCCGGGGATGGGGATTTCGCTCCAGGACCTTGGTCGGCGGGGCTGGAAGCGGTACGGGGTGCCGCCGGGAGGGGCGCTCGACCGGCATGCGGCGCGGATCGCCAATCAGCTGGTGGGAAACCTTCCCGACACCCCGTTGCTGGAGATCCTGTTCCATGGGGCCCGGGTCCAGGCGTTGCGTCGCGTGGAGGTGGCGCTGACGGGGGCGGCGGTGTCGACGGGACGACTTGGGGATTGGCACACCTTTTGGTTGAGCGAGGGTGAGGAACTGGCCATCGCGCCGCCCCGGGCGGGGGTCTGGAGTTATCTGGCCGTGGCCGGTGGGCTGGAGGGTCCGCGATGGTTCGGGAGTGTGAGCACCTTTCCGAGAGGCGGACTCGGAGGGCCACTTTCGACGGGTTCGGTGGTGCGTCGGCCGTTGCATCCGCAGCTTCCGCAGTCCGCGGGGATAGCCCGGCGTTGGGTGGATCCGAAGGAGCAACGGGATTACCTGAGCCCGCCGGTGCTGCCAGTCTGGCCGGGGCCGCAGTGGGATCTGTTCCCGTCCAAAACGCGGCAGGCTTTCTTCGATCAGGAATGGACGGTCAGTTCCCGCAGCGACCGGACCGGTTACCGGCTGGAGGGCGTCGCCCTGCCCGGAGTGGCGGAGTCGATTCCGAGCGAACCGGTCCTGCCCGGATCCATCCAGGTGCCTCCCGATGGCCGGCCGATCGTGACCATGCGCGACGGGCCGACGGTGGGCGGGTACCCGAAGCTCGGGCTGATTGATCCCGGTTACCTATCGTGGTTTGCCCAATGTCGACCCGGACAACCGATACGATTCACCCGGCATTCGACCTGAATTGCGACCTGGGCGAGGGCGAGGGACCGGATCGGGCCGCGGCGCTGATGGCGCAGGTGGATTCGGCGAACATCGCCTGCGGGGGCCATGCCGGGGATGACGCTTCGATGCGCTGGTGCCTGGAGACCGCGGCGCGGCTCGGGGTTCGGGCGGGTGCGCATCCCGGGTTTCCGAGCCGGCAGGATTTCGGCCGCGGTCAGGCCGGTGCTTCGGGACTGACCGTTGCCGGGCTGGAGCAGTTGCTGGCCGAACAGGTCGGGCGGCTGGCGGACCACGCCGCGCGCGCGGGGGTGGGACTTCGTCACGTGAAGCTTCACGGGGCGTTGTATCACGCGGTGGAGCGGGACGAGACCCTGGCAGGAGCGTATCTCTCGCTCATGGCCTCCCGTTGGCCGGGACTGAGGGTTTTCGCTCTGGCGGGGGGTGTCGTGGAACGTCAGGCGGCGCACGGCGGGTCGGGGGTGGAGGTCTGGGCCGAGGGCTTTCTCGACCGCGGTTACCAGGACGACCGGACGCTTGTCCCGCGGGGTGATCCCGGAGCGATGCTGGAAAATCCGGGGAGCGTCGTGGAACGATTAAAGGACCTGCGCGAACGCGGCGGGTGCAGGTCGGTGTCCGGTCGCTGGCTGGAACTGCGTCCACGAACCCTTTGCGTGCACGGCGACGGGGCGAGAGCCCTGGAGTTTCTGGAGGCGATTCGCGGGGTGATGACGCGCCGAAGTGGGGAGTAGGGAGTGGGGAGTGCGGCGTGGGTCGTGGGTCGAGGGTCGAGGCCCGGCTCGGAGTTCGGAGTTTGGGGATTGGAGATCCGGGTCAGGTGGGGAGGGTTTCGGCGAGGGCGTCGGCGAGGGATTGGACCATGCGATGCAGTTGCCGGCGCGTGGTGCAGTAGGGGGGCATGAGGACGATGACGTTGCCGACGGGCCGTGTGAGAACGCCGCGTTGCGCCATGGCTTCGCAGACCTTGATGCCCACGCGTTGTTCGAGCGGGAACGGTTGCCGGGTGCGCCAGTCGCGGACCAGTTCAATGCCGGCGACCAGGCCCACCTGGCGGATGTCGCCGACGGCGGGGTGGGTCCACAGCGGTTGGAGTTCCACGGCGAGTTCCTTTTCCAGCGCGGCTCGGCGTGCGATGCCCGCCGGTTCCCGGAGCAGTTCGAGACTGGCCAGCGCGGCGGCGGACCCCAGCTGGTTCCCGGTGAAGCTGTGTCCGTGGAAGAAGGTTTTGAAGTCCTCGTAACGGCCCAGAAAAGCGTCGAAGACGGCCTGCGTGGTGAGGGTGGCGGCGAGGGGGAGGTAGCCGCCGGAGAGTCCCTTGGCGAGGCAGAGGAAGTCGGGTTGAACCCCTTCGTGGTGGGAGGCGAAGAGTCGGGGGAATTCCGGGTCGCCGATGCCGGTGCGGCCGAATCCGGTCATGACTTCGTCGGCGATGATCGGCGTGTCATGGGCGCGGGCGATCGCGGCGACGCGGCGGAGCCACCCGTCGGGTTGGGGGATGATGCCGGCGGCACCCTGAAGCCGGGGTTCGACGACCAGGGCGGCGTAGGGACGTTTGAGGCGGCGGGCGCGGTGGAAGGCGGATTCCACCTTGTCCACGCATTCCCACCGGCACTGCCGACCGAGTCGGGCATCGGCGCGGCTGGGGTCGGCGCGGTTGAACGGGCAGCGGTAACAGTACGGCGCCATGACGGCGTCGGTCTTGAACAGCAGTTTGTCGTAGGCGGCGTGGAAGAGATCGATGTGCCCGAGGGAGACCGCGCCGATGGTATCGCCGTGGTAGGCGCCGCGGAGAGAGAGGAAGCGGGGGGATTTTTGGCCGCGGGTGCGTCGGGCGAATTCGAAGGCCAGTTTCAGGGCCACTTCGAGGGCGGTGGAGCCGTCGTCGGAGAAGAACACCTTGGCCGGGCGCGGGCCTTTGGCGGCGGGATGGCGGGCCGCGCGGATCAGTTCGGCGGCGAGTTGGGAGGCGGGTTCGTTGGCGAGACCGAGGGCGGAGCTGTGGGCGATCTGGCCGAGTTGCCGGCGCAGGGCGCGGTTGAGGTGGGGATGGCGGTGTCCGTGGAGATTGGTCCAGATCGAGGCGTTGGCATCAAGGTACTCCCTGCCGTGGGCGTCCCGCAGCAGGGCGCCCTTTCCGGACACGATCACGCGGGGTTCGGACCGCAGCCAGTCCTGCATCTGGGTGAACGGATGCCAGACGAATTCACGGTCGAGACGGGCGAGCGGGTGCATGACGTGGAGACCGTTGTCAGGGGGACGGTGGGGGCCGGATCCCGGTGATCTCGAGGCAGCGTCGGAGCGTTTCGATCAGCTGTTGGATGTCGGCCCCGCTGTGCGCAGCGCTGGCGGTGATGCGAAGCCGCGCTTCGCCCCGGGCCACGGTCGGGTAGCGGATCGCGGGCAGCAGAATTCCGTGCTCCCGCAATTCCCGGGCGAGCCGGACCGCGTCGGCCTCGGGACCGATCCGGACCGGAACGATGGCGGTGGCGGGCGCGGATTGGAGCCAGCCGAGGTCCACCAGACCCCGGTGGATTTCGTGCAGCCGTTCGCGGAGCCGGAGACGGAGTGAGTCGCCTTCCTCGGACCCGGCGATGCGCAGGCCGGCGAGCGCGGCGCCGAGGGTGGCGGGGGGCGGGGCGGTGGAGAAGATGAACGACCGGGCGCGATTCACCAGGTAGTCGCGCAGGATCGTGGAGCCGGCGATGAAACCGCCGCCGGCTCCCAGCGCCTTGCCCAGCGTGCCGAGGAGGATGTCGACGTGACCCGCGCAGCCCAACCCCTCGATGGCACCGCGGCCGCCGGGACCGAGCACCCCGGTGGCGTGGGCTTCATCGACCATCAACCAGGCCCCGAACCGTTCCTTCAAGGCCACGATCTCCGGGAGCGGGGCGACATCGCCGTCCATGGAGAACACGCTTTCGGTGATGATGAGCACCTGTCCCCGGCGGTCGCGGTTTTGGGGGGTGGGGGTGGGCGACTCGGAGCGTTGGTCGTCGATTTTGAGCAGCAGACGTTCGAGGTCGGCGGGGTCGTTGTGGCGGAAGACGCGAAGTTTGGCGCCGCTGTGACGGGCGCCTTCGACGAGACAGGCGTGGGCGAGGCGATCGATCAGGATGACGTCGCCGGGTCCGACCAGAGCGGGGATGGTTCCCAGGGCGGCCTGGAAGCCGGAGGAGAAGACCAGGGCGGCCTGGGTGCCTTTGAAGGCGGCGAGAGCCGTTTCCAGTTCGTGATGGATTCCGAGCGAACCGCAGATCAGCCGGGAGGCGGTGGAACCGGCGCCCCATTGTTCGGCGGCCTGGGCGGCGGCTTGGCGGACGGCGGGGTGGTGGGCGAGACCGAGGTAGTCGTTGGAGGCGACGTTGAGCAGGGGGCGGCCGAGGGGGTCGCGGGGGGAGGTGGGAGAGGGGCCGGGGGACAGTTCCAGGAGGGAGCGCCGGAGATTCTGGCGGTCCAGATCATCGAGACGCTGTTGGAGCGTGGAAGCGAAGCTTTGCACCGGCGTTAATGTTAACCTGTCGATTTCCTCGGCGAAAGCTGGGGTTTGGAAGGAGATAATCGCCTTAACGCCATTGACGATTTCCGGTTCGTGGCCTACAGGGCTGGCAGCGGAGGGTAGATCATGGGTTCCTCCCGGCCCGGCGACGCTTGTGCATTAGTGTCGCTGGGTTTCTTTTTTATCCGAGGCCGGGTTGGCATCGGTGGCCGAGGCGGGGGCGTGGCGGAGCACGACGAGCAGGGCGGGCAGGGAGACCAGGCCGGCGAGGATGGAGGCGGCGACGCCGAAGGACATGACGAAGCCGAGGCTGACGATGCCCTGGTGTTTGGCGATGGCGAGACTGCCGAAGCCGGCGACGGTGGTGAGTCCGGAGACGAGCACGGCTTTGCCGGTGCTTTTGGCGAGGATGGCCGGGTTCTTTTCCTCGGCGAAGCGGGTGAGGATATGGACCCCGTAGGTGACGCCGATGCCGACGACCAGGGGGAGCGTCATGATGTTGGCGGGGTTGAAGGGGACGCCGTACCAGCCCATGAGACCGACGAGCCAGATGCCGGAGAGAACGACGGGAACGTGGGCGAGCAGGACGGATTTCAGGGAGCGGAACTGGAGGTAGACCAGGACGAACATGGCGCCGAGGGCGTAATAGCCGGCGTTCACGTAGCTGTCCTTGAGCAGGGTGGTGTATTCCAGCAGCTGGACTGGTTCGCCGGTGACGTCGGGGACGATGGTGCGCAGTTCGCTGACGAAGGCGGCCTGGTTGGTGCGGATCCAGACGTCGATGTTGGGGTAGACCTGGAGCAGGAATTTTCCGGTGCGACCGACGAAGCGGTTGCGGATCGGGTCGGGGAGGTCCTGGGCGCGGAGGGCGGCGGAGTTGTCCTGGTTTTTGAGGGTATCGAACGTGGACCGGAGGTCCTCGAAAAAGGCGCGTTCGTAGGCGGCCAGTTTGCCGGCGACGGCGCCGTGATCGCCGGTGGAGATCAGGTTTCGGAGGTCGCCAATGGAGCCGCGCAGGGTGCGGAGTTGGGCGAGCAGGACGGTGTTGGTGGTTTCGGCCTGGACGGTGTCGGCGGCCTGGCCGAGGTAGGACTGGAGATAGTAGAGCGTTTGGGAGAGTTCCCTGGGTTTGGAGGGCGACTCGCCGGGTTCGGGGAACCGGAGTGAGGCCAGGTCGCGTTTCACTTCGCCGATGATTTCGAGTCGCCGTTTGGGTTCGGCGACGAGCATGGGGGCGATGGAATCGATGTTGGCGACGGTGGAGAGGTTGGTGAGGCGGGCCTGGAGATCGACGGCGTGCTGGGCGTTGGAGGCGATGACGGCTCCGAAGAGGACGGAGCGCGGGGTGGAGGCCATCAATTTCTTCTCGTAGATGACGGCGGGAAGTCCGTCGCTCTGCATGTTGCGCAGGTCGTAGTCGAAGACCACGCGGCTGAACTGAGTGAGGGCGAGCACGGTGAGGGCGAGACCGGCGCCGGTGACGAGGAAGGGGCGGGTGAGGATGAAGGATTCGAAGCGTTCGCGGAACGGCGGCGGGCCTTCGCTGCGGACGTGTTCGCGGTCGATCTTGTTCTGGCGCCCCTTGAGCAGCATGACCGGGAGCATGGTCATCATGGGGATCAGACAGACCAGCAGGCCGCCCCCGGTGATGATGCCCATTTCACGGACTCCGGCGAAGTCGGTGAAGCTCATGGCGAAGAACGCGCCGGCGGTGGTGAAGGCGCCGGTGTAGATGCCCTGGCCGGTGTTGACCATGGCCTTGCGAAGCGCCAGCTGGCGGCTGAGGCCGAGGCGCAGCTCCTCCTCGAAACGGGTGATGAGATGGACGCCGAAGTCGATGGCCATGCCCACGAGCATGGGGGCGAAGGTGATGGTGAGAATGTTCAGCCGTCCGACGGTGGCGGTGGTGTAGCCCATGCTGTAGCAGAGGCCGATCAGCAGGCAGAACATCGCCTTCAGCGGGCGTCCGGTCTCGTTGTAGCCGTAGATGAAGATGAAGGCGACGAGCACCAGTGAGAGCAAGGTGGCGAGGATGGAGTCCACCTGCGACTGGTTCATCTCGTCGAGCTCAAGCACCGGGCCGCCGGTGATGTCGGCGTTGACGCCCGGCACCTCCAGCTTGGTTTGCCGCAGCAGCTCCCGCAGACGTTCGATGGCGGGCCCGGCGTCGTCGGCGTTGCGGGGGCGGAGCGAGATCAGAAAGACGCGGCCCTCGGCGAAGGTGAGGTAGACCTGGCGTTCCGCTTCGGGGCCCCCGCCGAAGAGGGCGTTGACGCCGGGGGACGGTGGGGTGCCGGGGCGCCGGAGGGAGTCACTGGCCTGCGACACGATACGTTCCAGGGCGGGCAGCGCGCCGATCAGCGATTCGCCCTCGGCCGCGGCGTTGGAGGAACGGCCGGCGGCCCGGAACTGGCGGTTGATCAGCTTGAACAGCGAATCGAGGTTGGTGGTGGCCGCAACCCGGGCGAGAAACGGGCGGTATTCGCGAAGTTTGCCCTGGAGCTCGACCAGATTGGGTTCGTCGAGGAACAGCAGGGCCTTGGGTCCCAGCATCGCGAGGTCGCTGCGGAAAAAGACATCCGTGAAATGGTTGGTGTCGGCTTCGACCCGCGCGCCAAGGCGTTCGATGAACTGCCGGTTTTTGTCCGGGGATTCGCTTTCGACGATGGCCACGATGTCGTCGCCGGCGGGGAACTCCTTCCGCATCTCCAGAAAGATGCTGTGGTAATGGAGCTTCGAGCTGACCAGGTCGTTGCGGCTGGTGGAGAAGTTGAGGCGCGCGACGGTGTATCCGACACAGAGGATCGCGAGGGCGATCTGCGGCCAGAAAAACCAGCGGGGCCGATGGAGGACGAGGTCCGAGATCCGGCGAAGGATTCGAACGAAGTAGGTCTGGTCCTGGGAGTCCATCTCGGGCGCGCTCTCAGTCAGTCAGTCAGTCAGTCACTGGTGAGGGACCGGGGCGGAGGTGTCGGCCGCATCGAGTCCGCGAATTCTCCGGAGCTGGAGCATGGCTTCGCGGGCGGCCTCGGATTCGGCGGCCTTCTTGGTTTTGCCGGTGCCGCGGCCGAGTTCGCTGCCCTGATAGGAGACCGAGCATTCGAACACCCGGTCGTGATCGGGGCCGGAGACGGTGACAAGCTGGTAGGACGGGGCTTCGGCGGATTCGGCCTGGAGCAGTTCCTGCAGTTCACCCTTGGGATTATGGAGGCTGGGGAGCGATTCGAGCTGGCCGAAGGCTTCGCGGAACCGACGCAGAACGAAGGCCCGGGCGGGTTCGAGGCCGCCATCGAGGAAGATCGCCCCGACCAGGGCTTCGAAGACGTCGGCGAGCGCGGAGGCGCGGTCGCGGCCGCCGGTGCTTTCCTCGGAACGGCTCATGCGGAGGAACCGGCCGACGACCATGGAACGGCTCTGGGTGGCGAGGGTTCGGCGGTTGACCATTTCGGCGCGGGCCTGGGTGAGAGGCCCTTCGCCGAGGGTGGGGAACTTCTCGTAAAGCTCGGAGGTGAGAACCAGCTGGAGCACCGCGTCCCCGAGGAATTCGAGTCGCTGGTTGTGGGGAGTGCCGGCTCCCAGATCGTGGGTGATGGACGGGTGGGTGATGGCCAGTTCGAGCAGCGATCGGTTCGCGAAACGGTGCTGGAGCACCTCCTCGATTTCGGCGAGGTCGACGGATGGAATGGAGGCGCCGGCGGAGGCGTCGGCCTTGGAGGGCGACGGGCCGGCGCTGGGCTCGGGGGGGGGAGTTGTCTCCGCGGACATCGGGCGGCGGGCGAGGCGTGAAGGCTAGGGGGATCCGACCGGGGCGGTGACCTCCGGGGTCGTTTCGGTGGTCGGGGCGGCGCTGGTTTCGACAGCGGCTGCCGGTTCGGGTTCCGGGGCGGATTCGACCGCCGCATCGGTGTCGGGATTGGCGAGGGGGGTGGAATCCCCCTGGGTTTCGGGAGTGTTCCCGAGGGGGATCCCGGGTGAACCGGGCATGAAGGGTTCCTCCACGGGTCCTGACTCCACGGGCAGACCGTGTTCGAGCAGGCGGGCGACGTCGTGCTGGACCTGTTCGAGCTGGTCGAGTTGCAGGTCGGGATCCTGGATGACGAAGACGTCGCCGGACTTGGGCAGTTCGTAGACGAAGGTGCGGCGGCCCTTCTGGCGGAACTGTTCGCGGATGCGGAGGATTTTTTTCCGCTCGAGCATGACGGCGAGGATGAACGAGGCCGGTTGCCAGCGGGGGTCGTTCCGTTCGATGAGCCGGCGGAGCAGGGATTCGGCGTTGTCGCGCTGGATCGGTTCGGGGGGCGGGGGGGCGGGGACGGCGAAGACGCCCTGCCAATGGGAGACGAAGCCCTTGCGATCGGCGGCGCCATGGCGGTGCTGGGCGTCCCAGCAGGTGGCGCACACGTCCACGCGTTCGAGGCCGGCGCGGGCCTCGTGCAGGACGGTGTGGTAGGCCTCGCGGTCGCCGAACGACTTGCCGCATCCCTGACAGGAGCGGGCGCGGGCCTGGATATGCCATTCGTTCATGAATTGCCGGAACCGAAGATGGGGCTGACTTAATTCCGCGAACGGGGTTCCGGCAACAGGAATTCTTGGCGGTCGGCTGGATCGCATTTGTCATCCCGTACTGGCGCCGGCGCCGGGCTTGCCGCATGGTCCGCGTCCGTCGCGACGCGTGTGATGCGGACCATTTACAATTTGGTGTTCGGGCTGGGGTTTCTGCTTTCGGCGCCCTTTTACTTTTTCAAGCTGTGGCGCCGTGGCGGCTGGCAGGAGGGCTTCCTTGAGCGGTTCGGGAGTTACTCCTCGAAGATCAAGCAGGCCCTGACCAACCGGCGGGTGGTTTGGGTGCATGGGGTCTCGGTGGGGGAGGCGGGGCTGGCGGTGGTGCTGGTGCGCGCCCTGGAGGAGAGGATGCCGAATCACAAGTTCGTGGTTTCGACGACCACCAGCACCGGCATGGGGGAGTTGCGCAGGCGGCTGCCGCAGGGGATCGAGAAGGTCTACTATCCGATCGACCGCCGGCCCTGGGTGCGGCGGGCGACGGCGGTGCTGCGGCCGGAGGCCATTGTGCTGGTGGAGGCGGAGCTGTGGCCGAACATGCTCTGGCATGCCCGGCGGCGCGGGGTGCCGGTTTTCCTGGTGAACGCGCGCATCTCGGAGCGTTCCTTCCGGCGTTATCGGCGGTTCGGATTCCTGTTCCGCGATCTGTTCCGGGGGTTGGCGGGGGTGACGGCCCAGAATGAACGGGATGCGGCGCGACTGGTGGAACTGGGATGTCGTCCGGAGCGGGTGCACAGCGTGGGCAGCCTGAAGTTCGAGGCGACACGCACGGGGGAGCAGCGGGCGTTGGACGTGCCGCGGCTGTTGAGGCAGGCGGGCATGCCGGCGGGGGCCCGGGTGCTGCTGGCGGGCAGCACGCATGAGGGGGAGGAGGCGATCATGGCGGCGGCGTTCCGGCGGCTCCGGGCGCGGCATCCGGATCTCTATCTCGTGATTGTTCCCCGCCATTTCGAACGGGCCCGACAGGTCGGGGCCCAGTTGCAGAAGGCCGGGTTGAAGTACGTCTATCGGAGCGAGGTGAGCTTTGCCGCCACACCCGAGCCGGGATCGAGCGACTGCCTGCTGGTCAACAGCACCGGGGAACTTCGCCAGTTCTATCCCCACGCCACGGTGGTCTTCGTCGGCAAAAGCCTGGCGGGCCGTGGCGGACAGAACCCGATCGAGCCCGCCGAAGCCGGCCGGGCGATCGTGTTCGGGCCGCACATGCAGAATTTTCCCGACATCGCCGCGCGGTTGGTGGAGGCCGAGGCGGCGATCCAGGTCGAGGATGAGAAGGGGTTGGAGGCGACGTTCGATCGGTTGTTCGCGGACGAGTCATTGCGCAGCCGATTGGGGGCGAACGCATCGAAGGTGGTGGAGACCAACCGCGGGGCGCTGGGTCGGACGGTGGAGATGCTCCTGCGGACGGTGGAGCCCTGAGGGGGGCGGGGTGTGCCGGGTTGACGGCGTTTCAGGGTTTGCGGAGGGTGGAGAGAACACCGAAAGGATTGGAACACCATGAAGCGGAACTCGTGCAGGTCGGGCCGGGCGGCAGTGGCGTCGGCATTGTGGCTGGCAATCGGACTTGGAACCTCCCCGGCGGCATTCGCAGGACCGGTGGTTCTGCGGCTCGAACCCGCGTCCAACACGGTGTCACTCGGAGCTTTCGTGACCGTGGATCTGACGGTTTCAGGCCTGGATCCCTCGCCGGGCGGACCTTCGTTGGGAGCCTACTTCGTCGACATTCTGCACGATGCCACGCGTCTGGGAGCGGTGGGGGTCTCGTTCGGGAGCGATCTCAATTCCACGTCCGGCGGGCTCCTTAACCAATTCTCCGATCTCTCCACAGCCGGGTTGGTGCACCTCAACGAAATCTCGGAGTTTCTCCCGGATGACTTGAACGCTGCGCAAGGGGACTCCTTCCGGCTGGCGACCCTCACCTTCCAGGGGTTGTCGACCGGCGATGCCGTGCTTTCGATCGATTCCCTCCTGTCCAGCCTGTCGAACGAGGATGGGCTCGTCAGCCTGGACTTCTCCACCGTCGATACCGTCATCCGGGTGGTTCCCGACGGTGCGGATTCCCGGACGTTCGGTTCGCTGGCGGGATTGGGGTTGTGGGGCTTCGTGCGGAGCCGGGATCGGCGTCGCCGGAGCTGAGAACCTCGTCAGCGCCGGGAGCCGGGAACGGGTGAACGGGCCGGGGTGGGGTCGAGCTGGTTGATCCGTTCCCCCAATTGTTTGGCACTTTCCCGGAGGTCGGCGGGCAAAGGACCCGCAAGCAGGCGTGCGAGCATCCGGCGGGCGGTGACGAATTCGCGTTCCATGGTCAGCAGGGCGATGAGGGTGATCTGGGCAGGTTGATACCGGGGGTCACAGCGCAGCGCCTCGCGCACATGCACGAGCGCCAGCCCGGGGGCGCGGGGATTCCGGGCCAGGGTGTAGATCCCGAGCAGGTGATGCGCCGCGGCGAGCCAGGGGTCCATGGTCACGGCCCGCTCGCAAAGTCTTCGGCCGGCCTCGAACTCCGGGGCCTCCTGCGCGGGCACCGGACCCTGGGGAAGCGCCGCCTGATACCGGGCCTGGGCGGCGAGGAAATAGAGAAAGGCCTCCCGCGAACCGAGGGTGATCGCACGGTCGGCGTGGCTCCGGATGCGGGGGACGTCGTGATCGCGCCAGGCCAGGAGTGCGAGCGCCTCATGGGGGTGGGGGTCGGCCGGGGCGTGCTGCATGGCGCGTTCGAAGAGTGCCACCGCCGCCTCGCGCTGCTGGGTGAGGAGGAGCAAACGGCCCAGGGCGTAGTCGAGTTCGCCGGCCTGGAGCCGGGCAGGCACGGGACGGGCGTCGGCGAGGTCGGGATAGGTCTGTCGGACGATGGTGTATTTGCCGCCCATCAGGTACTGGCGGAGGGACAGATCGATCAGGCCGGGGGACGCCCCGAAGGCCTGGGTGAAGGCGTCGAGCTGGTTGGTGGTGGTGGAACTGAGGGCGGCGTAGCGGGCCATGATGTTGGTCTCGAATCCGCGACGCGCAAACAGCAGGTGATGAGCGAGCAGCCACGAGGTGGCGTAGAATTTCCCGGCCCTCTCCTTCTCATTGTAATCGGGGGCGTCGTGGTCGATGCCCAGCAACCGGCCGATGGGTGCGGGCGGTTCCTTCTGGAGGTACCGGACGTGGTTGGTGACCGCCACGCCGATGTCGAACTGGTCGCCGACGGCTTCAAAGGTGGAGAACACTTCGGCCACGCCTTCATGCGCCCAGAGCGGGGCGTCCCGGAACTGGCGGGCGGTGAGCAGGTGTGTGTACTCATGGAACATCACCCGGAGCGTGCTCTCGTTCCGCGCCTGGCGGCTGAGGGCGAGCGCCGTGCCAAGCGGATCGGCCACATGAAACCCGCTCACCGCGCGGGGACGTCCCTCGTAACGCGGCTTGAAATCGGTGAAGCCACGGTCGTCGGAGAACAGGTAGACCAGGGCGGGTTCGCGCTGGACGTTGGTGAGACCGAGGAACCGGGACACGACGTGGCGGAACGTTTCAAGCTCCACCAGCAGCTGTCGGCCGTCGGCTTCCTTTGCGTTCGAGTACAGGACGAAATTCGGGGTGGCGAGCTTGCGCCAGTTCTTCTCGTCGATCCGCGGAACCGGCGTCGATGTCGCCGAGGCCGCGTCCGTGCAAAGCGTGGAGGCCCCGAATCCCGCAAGAAGGAGGAACAGCCGGACCAGCTGCCGGATTCGGTGGAAGCTTTTGTTGTCGGTGCGGGTTCCGGTGCGGGTTCCGGTGCCGGTGCCTGGTGCGCTCACTTCGCGCCTCCCGGACCGCCGGCGGGCGGGGTGTCGCTGGAGCTCTGGAGGAAGGCGATGACGTTCCGCAGTTCAGACGGGGTGAGCCCGGCTTCGAGGCCGTCGGGCATGAGCGAACGGCCGCTGGAGCGCAGTTCCCGGATCCGCGAGCGGGGGATCTCCACCTTGCGTCCTCCGGCCTGCACGAGAGTGATGGCTTCGGTTCCTTCGGAGACGAGAATCCCGGTCTCGCTTTCGCCGTCCTTCAGCTCCGCCGTGAAGGCCACGAAGGCCGGGTTCATGGCCATGTTCGGGTCGAGGATGTTGGAGAGGAGGTCCTCGACGCTGCGATGGCCCTGGCCGGTGAGTTCCGGACCGACGCGGAATCCCAGGCCTCCGGCGACGTGGCACTGGGCGCAGAGTCGTTCGAAGACGGGGCGGCCCTCGGCCGCCAAGCCCTGCGCTGGAAGCCGGGCCAGCCAGTCGTCCACGGTCGCCTTGCGATTGGAGTACTCCTCGTCGCTCACGAATTTCGCCGCGCGCCCGCGGATGGACGCCGACGCTTTGCGGAGAAGTTCGCGGCGATGTTCGAGGTCGAGGTTCAACTCGCCGATCTGGAGCGCGCCCGATTCCAGGGCCGAGACCAGCGCCTCGTGAAAGCCGTGGCGGTAGACGAGCAGGTTGACCACCGACGGTCGGACGGCTGGCGACAGGGTGGGCCAGGCGGTGACGAGGCGGGTTCCCACGGCGGGTTCGCGGCGTTCGCGCAGGACATCAAGGGCTGCCTGCCTGACCGCTGGGGGATGCCTGCTTTCCAGCAGTTCGACCAGGGTGGAGCCGGTCTGCGTGAAGTCTCCCAGGCCCAGCAGATGCACCAGGGCGACGCGTTCGGCCTCCGGCAGGGTCGTGTCGAGGGCCCGTTGGCGCGAGCGGGCGAGCAGTTCCGATTCACCCGGACCCGGGGGCAACCCGAGGCCGCGCAGAACCCGCAGGGTCGCACCTAGGAGTGCGGGGGATGGTTGATGCTCCACGATCCCGCGGAGCTGGCTCATCGTTCGTGGATCGGCCACCGGCATCTCCTGGCGACGCTTCAATCCCTGGGCGATGCCGTCGAGCACCGCGATCCGAAGGGGTTCCGGCAATTGAGCGAACCCTGTGGGAAAAGGGAGGACGGCAGGCTGGTGGGTCGCGGTGCCCACGGCGATCTCCAGGAATTCCCTGGCCAAGTCGAGGATCGGGGGCGGAGCCGAAGCATTGAAATCCATGGAGTCGAAGAGCGGATCCAACAGCCGGACCGTCCCCGGACCGAGGGCCGACAGGCAGGCCCGGCGCGACCACGGCCAGGCCGCATTGCGCCGAAGGAAGGCGAGCCACGAATCGTCCGGCACCTCGCCCAACGAGGGAGCCACGAGCGCCGCGATGAAACGGACCTCGGCATCCGGATCCTGCAGGAGTGCGGGCAGGTTCTTCGCGAGGATCGGCGACAGTTTCGCGGGGCGGGCCGCCGCCAGCAGGAGCGCGTTCCAGCGAAGCGGGGCGACGGTATCTTTCAGGGCGGCCTCGACCCGTTCGTCCGGGAGCGCGCCCAGACCTTCGAGACTCCACAGGGCATGGAGTCGCGTGGCGGGCTGTCCATGGGTTGCCAGTCGGAGGAGCGCGGGGACGGCCGATCGGTCCTGCCGGCTCACGAGCAGGCGCTGGGCCGTCAGGCGTGTCCAGGGATTGGGGGAATTCAGGAAATCCGCCAGTTCGTGGGAGGCGGCATTGCCCGGCAGTTCCCGGCGCCGCGGCCAACCCTTGGGAGCGATCCGGTAGATGCGGCCCCGATTCTCCCCCGCGCGGATGTCCTGCTTCTCGAGCAGCTTCTTCGGGATGTAATCGGGGTGCTCGATCACCTCGCGTTGCATGTCGATCAGGTACAGCGCGCCGTCGGGGCCGGGCTCCAATCCGACCGGACGGAAGGATGGGTCGCGGCTGGCGAAGAATTCCCGGGTCTGCTCCGAGGGGGATCGGGTGGCGCGAAAGATCGGCCCATCCGGAACGAGCCGGTCCCGATGGACGAGATTGCCCACGACATCGCAGACGAAGATCGATCCGGGAAGATCGCCGGGCCAGCCCGGGTGACCGAGGTAACCCATGCCGCCGGCGGCGGAAAAATGACCGGCCTGCTCGGGGTGGTTGGGTCGGGTGACGGCGGTCGAGATCGGATAGATCCGCGCCATATCGCCGTGATCGGAGATGCTGTGCGTGGTGTGGACGGGCGGAAGACCGGGGTGTCGCGTGAAGGGGGCCACATCCGCCACGCGCTGTTGGAGATGATCGATGTTGTAGGTGGTGAAACTCCGGCCCCATTCGTCGAATACCAGGCCGAAGCCGCCACCCGTGTGCGTGGTGGCTTCGAGATGCCCCGTGTCCGGACGGAAACGGAAGTCGCGGTCGCCCAGCGGAAGGTTGGAACCCGGACGTTTCGGGCTGGCCAGATTCCCCCCGTTGCCGCCGTTGACTCCGTGGATCCAGTTGTCCAGGGCGTAACGGAGCCCGTTGACGTTGCTGTCCGTGACGCCCAGGCGGAAACCGCTCACGGCAATTTCCCGGAGATCCGCGCGCCCATCGCCGTCGGTGTCCTTGAGGAACAGGATCTCCGGCGGCGAGGTCACCAGCACGCCGCCGTTCCAGGGCGTGATGCCGGTGGGAAAGCTGAGGTCGGTGGCGAACACCGTGCTGCGATCGGCTTTCCCGTCGCCGTCGCTGTCCTCGAGCAGGCGGACCGTTCCTCCGGGGCGTCGGCCGGGTCCGAAACCGTAGGGATAATCACGCATCTCCACGACATAAGCCCTGCCGAATTCATCGAAGCAAAGGGCCACCGGATCGACCACATCGGGTTCCGACGCGAACAACGAAAGCTCAAGGCCGGGGCTGATCTCGAAGTTGCCCGGGGAGGCGAAGGGGCGGGGAAGTTCCGCGGCACTCGAGGTGGACACCAGGAGGTTCGTGAGCCCTGCCGCGGCGGCGACAGCGACCTGGAGTCGGCGCCGACGCCGGATGCCGCAGGCAAGAAGGGGCACAGGCGACGGGACAGGACTCAACCGGTGCGGTCCGGATGGGATTCCGGCGGATCGCGGCGCGCAACTCATGACCCGCGGAGCATGGCGCGGTCCGGATCGAAAACAAAGAACCGCGGTAAAGAGGCTGTCCCCCTGGTCGCCCTGGTCGTCAATACTTGGCGGCGGCAATGCGCTGCTCGTCTGGTGTGACTAGTGGAAAGTGTCGATATGAACGCCAAGGCTGACGCGCCACTGCGGAATACTTGTGCGAAATGATGTCGTGCCACTCAGCTGCAATCAAATGCTCGCGTCGGTCGGCTGGCGTAAGACTTGGATTCCTGGCGTCCGCTCGAAGTTGCCTTGCGCGGGATGCGTAGTGGTCCGCCCACCCTCGGCAAAAGTCGTGCTTGTTCCAGACTGCGAGGGCGCCGAAGGCTAGAAGGAGAAATGCGCCGGCTAGAGCGATTCGGGTCCCAATTCGTTTAGTCGTGCTCATACGGGTTGTTTTGCCTTCGCTCATCGATGACGAGCAGGAGCGCCAACGACGAGCGTGATCCACTGCCGGCGAGAACCGCAACCCCGGAGCTACAAGAGCCGCGGCAAAGAGCCTGTCCCCCTCGGTGCGTCGCGGGCATTTGGGTGGTGGAACTCGTCGCGCTGCGACGAGTGGCGCCGCGTTCAGCGGCGCAATGGAATCGCCAAACCGCACCACCCAAAGACGACCGCCCGCTCAACGGGGGCGGGGTTGTCGCAGCGCGACAACCTCTACCAACAACTTCGGGGTGCACGGTGTCCCCCTGGGCGCCCCAGGACGACCTCTGTGGCTTAAACTCCGACTCGAACGACCTAAGCCCAGCGACGGCTACAGCGGGGCGGGTGGAGTCCACCGTGCGCTCACGAACTCCAGTTTGTTGCGGGTGGTAACCCAGAGCTCAACGACTCAAGCTCAGCGACCCGGCGCACGAGACGCATGGATTGCAACCGCGACGCTCTCGCCGGGTTCGCTGCAGCGCATGTTAGGCGGTCAGACTGCCCCCATCCCATTTGTGCTCAGGGTCCGGGTAAAACATCAGGCCTCTGGCGTTGTTGGTTATCAACACAAGCCAGCCCCCAGGAACTCTTGTCCGATAGACGTCGCCCAATTTGAAGAATTCACCTCCCGCACTGGACGAATTCAGTTTGTGCCATATGAGCGGTGGTGGTTCTGCATTCTCTGCCGTATCCGGGCTACTCTTCATGTTCGTTATCCTTTCGCGCTACTCAGATAGAAATTTGGCGCCAATCGTGCGTGATACCCGATGACCCGTTGCCGCCAAACGACGAGCGTGATCCACCGCCGGCGACCACCGCAACCTCGGAGCCACACGGCCCGAGGCGGTTGG
>CAYZAE010000137.1:0-18153 GCA_964476125.1 uncultured Verrucomicrobiota bacterium
CTCCCTCCGGTTTAAGCTTCCACCCAAGGGACTGCCGGTTCCGGGTCGTTAGCTTCTCTCCCCCACTCCCTCCGTGCTCTCGGTGCTCTCTGTGCTCTCGGTGCTCTCGGTGGTGAAAACCTCCCAGATCGCCCCCCGATTGCATCCCGCCCTCGAATCCTGTCAGCCTGCCCCCGTGAAGCGCGTGCTCGTCATCGAAGACCAGGCTCCCATGCGCCGTAATCTGCTCACCCTCCTCGAAATGGAGGGCTTCCAGCCGCTGGGCGCGGACAATGGCCGCGAGGGCATCGAAATCGCCCGGCGCGAAAAGCCGGACCTCATTCTCTGCGATGTCATGATGCCGGAGGTCGATGGGCACGCGGTGTTGAATGCCGTACGCGCCGACCCCGACATCGGCCAGACCCCCTTCATCTTCCTCAGCGCCCGCGGCGAGAAGCTGGATGTCCGGTTGGGCATGAACCTCGGGGCCGACGATTACCTCACCAAACCCGCGGGAACCGAGGAATTGCTGGCCGCCATCGAGGCCCGACTTGAACGCCACGAGTCCATGCTCGCGCACAACAAGGCCCGGGCCGCCGGGTTCCGACCCGATTTTTCGCAGTCCACCCCCCTGGAAACCCTCGGCCTGACCCCGCGCGAAGCCGAGGTCCTTCTCTGGGTGGCCCAGGGCAAGAGCAACGGGGACATCGCCATCATCCTGGAGATGGCCGAGAAGACCGTGAAAAAGCACCTCACCACCGTCTTCGAAAAGCTCGGGGTCGATGGCCGTCACGCCGCCACCCTGCGCGCGCTGGAATTGCTGAGTTCCCCCCTGCCTCCCCCCTCCGGAAACTGAAGCCGGTTCCGCATTTCCCCAACCCGTACCTCCAAAGGGTTCGGGCTCCCCGTTGCCGGGGAGCCCGGAATTTTCCCACCTCCAAGTCGTCTGCAGCGGCCTCGGCCGCCGGAATGTCGAAGGTCTCTCGCCTCCTCTCGAGGACCTTCGACGCACCCCAGCCTGCCCGAAAGGCGGCTTTGCGGATATGCGACTCTGGTCTCCGTTGCCCGCCCGGCTCCGGGTTCAACGCCCCGCAAGCTACGACTTTGGTCTCCCCAGACCGTCGGGCCTTGGTTCGTGCGGGGTCCGGCCTCAGGCCCGACGCTCCACCCGCACCCCCACGTGCCGGGTTTCGGGCAGGATGAACTTCTTCACCTCCACCCGGACACCCGCGGCGCCGAAGTCCGCCAGGATCAGTTCCGCGATTTCCACCGCCAGCGTTTCGATCAACCGCCATTGCCGGCCTTCCCCCAACGACAACAACCGCCTGGACACCGCGAAATAATCGATCGTCCGCGCCAGATCATCGGAAGCCGCGGCATCGCCGAATCCCGTGCGAGGCTCCATCTCGATCGAAAGAAACAGACGCTGGGGCCGTTCCCGTTCGGCTTCAGGCACTCCGACGCGGTACCAGACCTCGAGATCGGCGATCACGATGGTGTCGGGCGATCCGGTCGGCGGAGGAACCGATCGATGCGTCGTACGCTTTCGGGCCTTCACACCGACCTGTCTGCGGCGCGTGGGAGGCTGGATCCGGGCCTTGGGCTGGGGGGCTTTACGTTTCACGGGAGCACCTCCGCGACCTGCGGAACGGCGGCGAGCGGGGCGTCCCGAAGCGCTTCCAGGAGGATTCGCGTGGGCCGGTTGAGATCCAGGCCCAGGGCTTCGGTCAGCGTCACCCAGACGAATTCCTGCGCTTCCTCGTTCAACTTCACCCGTTCGGGCGTGTCGGTCACACAGTGGTAATTCAGCAGGACGAAATGTTCGTCCCGGTAGAATTCCTCCGACCGAATGCAGTCCTGGACCAGCACGAACCGGACCTCCCGGACCTCGAGATCGGTTTCCTCCTTCAATTCACGGAGCAACGCCGCCTCACAGGTCTCGCCAAACTTCACCTTGCCACCGGGAATACCCCAGCGATTCGACCACTTGTGCGTTCGGATCATCAGCAAACGGTCGTCGGTGTCCCGGATCGCGGCCCCCACCGTGATGATGGGAATCCGCCGCGCCGTCGAGGGAGTGCCGGCCGGGTGCAGTTCGAAGGACTGGCGTAGCAGGATTTCCCGGAGTTCCCCGAGATGCTCCACGATCAGGTCGGGTCGGGCCGAGCGGAGTTGGTCGAGGCTGTTGTACCCGGTCAGCACGCCGACACTTCGGATCCCCCCGTGGCGGGCGGTCTCGATATCGTGCTCCATGTCCCCGATGAACACGGTCTCGGCCGGATCGAGTCCGTGGTCCCGAAGAATGTCCCCGATCTTCTGCCTCTTGTCCCAGACCCCCAGGTAAGGGTGATCGAGGAAGACATCGAAACCGTTCTTCCGGATCTGCACCGCGAAATGGTCCGGGTGCATCGTGCTGAGCAGCAGCGTCCGCAACCCGCGTTCGCGGCAGAACTCAAGAAAACCGCGGGCATACGGCAGTTCCTCGACGGAATCCTGGACCTGTTTGAAGCGCCCGTGAAACCACTGCTCAAGACGGTCCAGGGGGATGTCGGGGGTGTACTTCTCGTAGAACCCCGTGAACGGCAGTTTGAACTCCGCCCGGAACCGGTCCTTGGACATCGCGGGCAACCCCGCCTGGCCCAGCACGTAGTTGGTCGCGTCCAACACCGCCGGCAGATCGTCCACCAGCGTCCCCGACCAATCGAAAATCACGTTCCGGATCACCGCCGGACCGTAGCAACGTCCGGTCCGGGAGCAAAGCGAACGACCGACCGGCGCTCCTTCCAGGCTTCACCCACGACCCGTTCCTCGTTTGAAATCGGGGGCGTGAACCCGAACCGCGTGCTCGTCCTCTTTGATTCAAAGTCCGGCAACACCGCCAAAATGGCCCAACTCGTGGCCGAAGGCGCCGGTCGCGTCGAACACACCGAGGTTCGGATTCGCTCCATCGACGAAGCGACGGCCGAGGACGTCTTCTGGTGCGAGGGCCTGGCCGTGGGCAGCCCGACGAACCTCGGGATCCTCTCCTGGCGCATGAAACGGTTCTGGGACGAGGTGATGTGCGAGCACTGGATGAAGCTCGATGGCCGCATCGCCTGCGCCTTCAGCAGCGCCGGAGCCTGGGGCGGCGGCATGGAAATGGCCTGTCAGTCGCTGCTCACCTTGCTCGTGAATTTCGGGTTCCTGGTCTTCGGCGTCACCGACTACGCCGCCAAGGGCATGACCCTGCACTACGGCGCTGTCGCCATGAAAGAACCCCGCGAACCCGAAACCCAGGCCTCCTGCCGGCTGCTCGGACAACGCCTCGCCGAGTGGGTCGCCGTGTTCGTCCACGGACGAAAATCGGAACACCCGGTTCAGAAAATGGCGGAACGGATGCCGGCCAGTTAGCGTGTGTCGTGTGTCGTGGGTCGTGGGTCGTGGGTCGGTTGGAGCGCGGAGTGGGGAGTAGGGAGTGGGGAGGCTCGACGTTCCCGGATGGGAAACCACGAAGCGCACGAAGGCCACGAAGGAAGGCGCTTGGAAAGCAGCGGGAACCGAGGCGCCCGCCTGTCGCGCATCTCAAAATCTCCGTCCCCGCATTTCCTTCGTGCCCTTCGTGCCTTCGTGGTGCCATCCGAATTTCCGCCGGCCCGTTGCGCGGGGATCGGGAGGAGCGGGGCTCGGGAAGGGTTCTACGGAGTGGTCGAGGGGCCGGCCGCCAGTTGGTAGACGCCACCGGCCTTGGCTTCGAATTCCACGACCCCTTCCCCGACTCGACGGACAGGCACCGGCCCGTCGGGGCCCGTGACGGTTCGGACGACCGATGCCATCGAGCGGATCCGGACCGGGCCTGCGACCTTCGCGCGGAGGGTGGCGCTGGCCAGGCTTCCGGCGTTCCAGGTCAGATCCACGCCCAAGCCGCCGCGTGCGCGCAGTCCGGTCACGCTTCCCGCCGGCCAATCCTTCGGCAGCGCCGGGAGCAGTTCCAATTCCCCGCCATGGCTCTGGAGGAGCATTTCCGCAATGCCGGCGCAGCCCCCGAAATTGCCGTCGATCTGGAACGGAGGATGGGCGTCGAAGAGGTTGGGAAAGGTTCCCCCGCCATTGCTCATGTTGACCCCTGAACTCCTCACCGGCCGGAGCAGGGTGCGCAGGAGTTTGTGCGCCCGATCCCCGTCGCCCAGCCTGGCCCAGAAATTGATCTTCCAGGCCAGCGACCAGCCCGTGCCGTCGTCGCCTCTCCGGTCCAGGGTCCGGCGGGTGGCCTTGGCCAGGTCCGGGGTGGCCTGGCGGGTGATCTGTCGTCCGGGATGCAAACCATACAAGTGGGACACATGGCGGTGCTGCGGCTCCACTTCATCGAAGTCCTCGATCCACTCCTGCAACTGGCCGTGCTTGCCGACCTGATGGGGCGGCAGGCGAAGCAGCGCCGCCTCGAGTGATTTGCGGAAGTCGGCATCGGTGTCGAGCAGGCGACCCGCCTCAACACAGTTCGTGAACAGTTCGCGGATGACCTGGATGTCCATGGTCGGTCCGTAACACACCGCCGCGGTCTGGCCGTCGGCGGTGCGAAAACCGTTCTCCGGCGAGTTGCTGGGCGCGGTGACCAGCCAGCCGCGGCGGGGTTCGGGCACCAGGAAACCGAGATAGAACTGGGCCGCCTCGCGGAGGGTCGGGTAACTCCGGCGCAGGAACTCCAGGTCGCGGCTGAAGTCGTAGTGCTCCCAGAGATGCTGGCACAGCCATCCGGCGGCGGCCGGGAACTGGCCCCAGGAAGGATGTTCCCCGGGAGATGTGTAACCCCAGGCATTCACCACGGTATGGCAGACCCACCCCTCCGTCCCGTAATGAACCCGCGCCGTTTTCCGGCCCGGGGCACGCAGGGATTCGATGAGATCGAACAACGGTTCATGGCACTCCGCCAGGTTCGCCACCTCCGCCGGCCAGTAGTTCATCTGCACATTGACGTCCGTGTGGTAGTCGCAGTTCCACGGAGTCTGGATGCCCTCCGCCCAGATGCCCTGAAGATTGGCCGCCAAATCCCCGGGGCGGCTGCTGGAAATGAGCAGGTACCGGCCGAACTGGAAATAAAGCGCCGCCAGGTGCGGATCGGCGCCGCCCGCGGCAAACGCAGCCAGGCGCTCCGGAATGGTCCGGGACGCCGCGTCGGTGGAGCCCAGATCCAGACGCACCCGATGAAAAAGGCGCTGATAGTCGGCCACGTGATCGGCCTTGAGCGCCGCATACGGCCGGGCCGCAGCCGAGGCCATCTGCTTCGCGGTGACCGCCAGCGGATCGCCCTTCCGGTAATCGGTGCCCGCCGTCAGCAGCAGCGTGGCCGCCCGCGCGCCCTTCACCTGGAGCTTGTGATCAACCACCGACACCGTTCCGCCCTCGGCAATCACCCGAAGTCGGGAAACGAAGCGCACGCCGTGTTCCTTGCCCGCCCGACCCTGGAGCAGGATTTCGCCGGGAATCTCCGAGGTCGGAAGACCCGCTCCAGGCCGACCCAGGCCCACCGTGAAGCCCAGGGCCCCCGCCCGATCGGCCTCGAGGCGGATGACCAGCGCTTCGTCGGGTTTGCTGGAAAAAATCTCGCGGGTGAACCGGACCCCACCGGCGGTGAAACCCACCCGCGCCACCGCGGTGTCGAGGTCCAACTCCCGCCGGTACTCCGTCGACTCCGAAGGACCGTCAAAGACGAAATCGAGATCGCCCAGGGTCTGGTAACACCCGAAATCGCAATCGGCAGCGCTGCCACCGCACGAACCCGGCCCCCGGCAGGCGAGGTTTTCATAGGTCAGCTTCTGCGCCTCCGCATAACGGCCCGCGAAGAGCAGTCGGCGGATTTCCGGCAGGTGCTTCAAAGCCTCGGGATTGTCGGCGTCCTGCGACCGCCCCGACCACACGGAGTCCTCGTTGAGCTGGATGCGTTCGTGGACGGTGCCGCCGTAGATCATGGCGCCCAGTCGGCCGTTGCCGACCGGCAGGGCCTCCACCCAGCCCTTGGAATTCGACCACCCATCCGCCGGATCGCGCTGCGACCCGCCCGCGGGCTGGCTGAAGCGAAGCACCCAGTCCCCGAAGGCCGAGCCGGAACCCGCCAGCAAACCGACGCAGGCCAGCACCGAACAAAACCAGCCCCCGGCCGCGCGTCGTCCGGCAACCCGTGTCGTGGAAGTCATCCGCTTCATTCTCGAAAGCCCGGGTCGTTTGGAAAGTCTGTTGTGGTTCCCGGCAAAAAGACCTTTCTCCGCCGCGCTCCAGACATGACTCTCCGTGCGGATCAGGTTCCGGCCACCCCCGGCGATCCGAGACGACGCGATGATCTGGCGCGCCCGCCCATTCGAATTCCGATTTCCCCGACCCACCCTGGTCATGGGCATTCTTAACGTCACGCCGGACTCCTTCTCCGACGGCGGCCGGTTCCTCGATGTCGGAGCCGCCGTGGAACGTGGGCACGAACTCATCCGCCAGGGCGCCGACCTGCTCGATATCGGCGGTGAATCCACCCGGCCCGGTGCCGAACCGGTGGCCGAGGACGAGGAACTGTGCCGGGTCCTGCCCGTGCTTCGCCGATTGGCCGCGGAAACACGGATCCCCTTGTCCATCGACACCCTCAAGCCCGCAGTGGCCGCCGCCGCCCTGGAAGCCGGAGCCGCCCTCATCAATCACGTGGGCGCCGGGCGGGCCGACCCTGCCATGGACCGCCTCCTGGCCTCCTCCGACGCCGGCTACATCGCCATGCACATGCAGGGAGAACCGCAGACGATGCAGTCGAACCCGACGTACGACGCCGTGATCGGGGAGGTCCATGCATTCTTCGCCGCGACCCTCGAACGGCTGGTGGAGGCGGGTGTTTCGGCCGATCGGATCGTTCTGGACCCGGGAATCGGCTTCGGAAAGACGGTCGAACACAATTTGGAGTTGCTGGGCAACATGCCGGCCTTTAGAGACCTTGGCAGGCCTCTGTTGGTCGGGGTCTCCCGGAAATCGTTCATCGGCCGGCTGACCGGCGCGGAGGTCGGCGAGCGGCTTTCCGGTTCACTGGCCTCCACGTGTCTTGCAGTGGCTGGCGGTGCCGCCGTCGTGCGAACCCATGACGTGCGGGAGACCGTCCAGGCACTCCGGATAACCGAGGCCATCCTGGCGAAGCAGCGGATGACGACATCGTGATTCTTTGGTTTCAGCAGTACTGGCGGGCCGGCGTGGAGGTCATCCTCCTCGCGATCGCCATCTATTACGTCCTGATGTTCCTGCGCGGAACCCGGGCCGCCGCCGTGCTGATCGGCTTCCTGGTGCTGCTGCTTATGCTGTTCGCGCTAGCAGCCGTGCTCAATCTCGAGGTGCTCGGCTGGCTGCTCGGCGCCGGCACCGCCTTCATCGCCTTCGCCGCCCTCGTCATCTTCCAGCCCGAAATCCGCCGGCTGCTCGCCCGGGTCGGCGACCTCCCCATGTTCGCCTCCGCCCGCGAACGGCGCGAAAACCTGGAGGTCATCGTCCAAAGCGCCGAACGCCTCGCCGAAGCCCGCATCGGCGCCCTGCTCGCCATCGAACAATCCATCAACCTCCAGGAAGCCGTCGAAGTGGGAATCCCCGTCGACTGCGAGGCCACCCCGGAGATGCTGGAAACCATCTTCTTCCCCAACAACGCCATCCACGACGGCGGCGTGGTCATCCGCGGCGACCGCATCGCGTCCGCGGCCTGCATCTTCCCCCTGACCAACCGCAGCGACCTGCAGAAGTCCCTCGGCACCCGACACCGCGCCGCGATCGGACTGACCGAGGAGACCGACGCCGTGGTGGTGGTGGTTTCCGAGGAGACGGGAGCGATGTCCTACGCCTACCGCGGACAACTCCAGCGCGGGGTTTCGCTTGAGGAACTGCGGTCGTTCCTCAGTTCCGTCTTCGTCCCCGCCACGCGCGTGCGCACCGCTCAGGAACGGCTCTGGGAATTTCTCCCCACCTGGATGCGTCCCGGCTCCACGATTTCCCGGCCGCCGGCTGGAAGATGAACCCGCCCCATGCGCTTCCGCTCCCTCATCTTCGATAACTTCTCCTGGAAGCTGCTGTCGCTCTCCCTGGCCCTGCTCATCCGGTCGGGCGCCACCCTGTTCATGCACCAGGAAATCCGGCCGCTCGGCAGCCCCCTCGCCCCGGTCGCCATCCGCGACTTCCGCAATCTCCCCGTCCGCTTCCTCACCCAGCGCGGCATTCCCAACCCGGTTCGCATCGAACCCAAATCCGTGACCGTCCAGGTCGGCGGCGACCTCAACACGCTCGAGCACCTCACCGAGGAGGACACCCTGGCCTTCATCCAGCTGCCCTCCGAACCCGGCCCCGACCCCACCACCAACCGGGTGGAAGTCCGAGTCCCCCCCAACGTCCGGGTGCTCAGCATCTCCCCCGAACACGTGGTGGTCACCCCGCTGACCCCGCCCCTGACCGCCAACTGATCCTTTGATCCTTTGATCTTTTTCCAACCCGGAGACCCTTCTCTGACGCGAGATTGGCAAGACCCAAGACCCTGAACGCACCATGACCCAGCGACCCCGCATCTTCGGCACCGACGGCATCCGCGGCACCGCCAATATCGAACCCGTCACGGCGGAAACGATTCTCAAGGTCGGCTGCGCCGCCGCCCACGTCTTCAAGAACCGCCAACAAACCGCCCGCGGCCGCGGCAAACACCAGATTGTCGTCGGCAAGGACACGCGCCTCTCCGGTTACCTGCTCGAGAACGCGGTGTCGGCCGGCATCCTGTCCATGGGCGTGGACGTCCTCTTCATCGGGCCGCTGCCGACCCCCGGCATCGCCTACGCCACCCGCAGTCTCCGGGCCGATGCCGGCATCGCCATCACCGCGTCGCACAACCCCTACGACGACAACGGCGTCAAATTCTTCCGTTCGGACGGCCACAAACTCGACGAGGACATCGAGGCGGAGATCGAGGACCTGGTGTTCAGCGGTGAGATCGAGAAGATCCGCCCGAAGGCCAGCGCCATCGGCAAGGCGGTGCGCATCGACGACGCCCTCGGCCGGTACATCGAACACGCCAAGAACACGCTGCCCCGCGGCATGACCCTCGAAGGCATGCGCATCGTGGTCGATTGCGGCAACGGCGCCGCCTACAAGGCCACTCCCACCGTGCTCCGCGAACTCGGCGCCGAAGTGTTCGCCTTCGGCGTCTCCCCCAACGGCACGAACATCAATCTCGACTGCGGTTCGATGCACCCCGAGATGATGTGCCAGAAGGTCTGGGAACATCGCGCCCACCTGGGCATCGCCCACGACGGCGACGCCGACCGCGTCCTGCTCTGCGATGAACAGGGCAAGCTGATCGACGGCGACGACATCATGGCCATCGCGGGTCTCGACATGATGCAGAAGGGTCAACTGGCCAAGAAGACCGTGGTCTCAACGGTCATGAGCAATGCCGGACTCGAAGTCGCGCTCAAGGCGGCCGGCGGCGCCATGCTGCGCACGGCGGTCGGCGACAAGTACGTCATCGATGAAATGCTCACCAACGGCTACAACCTCGGCGGCGAGCAAAGCGGCCACATGATTTTCGGGGACTACAGCACCACCGGCGACGGCTTGGTCACCGCGATGCAGATCCTCAGCATCATGCAGACCCAGGGCAAACCGCTGTCGGAACTGGCCCGTTGCTGGACGCGATTCCCCCAGTTGGTCACCAACATCAAAGTCCGCGAAAAACGTCCGTTCGCGGAACTCGACAACGTGCTGGACCTGGTCAAGCAGGCCGAGACCGAGGTGGGCGCCAACGGCGGCCGGGTGCTGCTCCGCTACTCCGGCACCGAACCCAAGGCCCGGCTCCTGATCGAAGGCCGCGACGCCGCCCTCATCGAAACCTGGAGCCGCAAGATCACCGACACCCTGCGCAAGCAGCTGGGGTCGTAATTCGGGCTCTCACTCTGCCCCCACCTCCGCCAAGTCCTGGCGGTCCTTGAGCAGGACCCCCAGGAAAGGGAGTTTGCCGACATCCTCCGTGAACTGGATGTGGTTAGGTCGGAACTTGGTCGCGCTGAGTCGCAGCCGATCGAGACTTTCGCGAATCAAAGCCGCGTCCATGAACTTCCCTGGATCCAGCACTACGAATCCCACGCAAAGGAGAAAGAACAGGCCCGTCGCTTAATTTCACGGGGATCGCAGGCCCTTGGAATGATCGAGGGCTAAGCGGAATCCGGTGTACGAGTTACAGTACGCAAGATACTCGTCGTGCCGATACGCACAACGCAGGTGGACGGCGGAGAATCCCCACGATCCGCCCCGGAGGGTCCGGCGCAGCCCGCGCTTTGGTCCACAGGGATCCGAACGGCTCGCTTCCCGGGCCGCGTACGCCCACGGCTCGTAACCATCCCACACCCACTGCCACACGTTGCCGGCCATATCGTGGAGCCCCAACCCGTTGCTCGCATACTTGGTCACCGGCGTGGTGCCACCTTCGTCCTCGCCAAAGTTCGCACGACTCGGATCGATACACTTCAGGAAATCCTTGTCCGCACTCGGCCACGGGAACTGCTGCCCTTCCAGCCCCCCGCGGGCAGCTTTCTCCCATTCCGCTTCCGTCGGCAGCCGGTAGCCCTCCCCACCCCAGCGAACACACTCCACGGTCAAATCGATGTCCTCCGAGCGATACACGGTTTGCCCGGTTGCATCGGTGGTGTAGGCCGGCTCGCGCCCTTCGATTTCGGATCGGGCATTGGCCCACTTTAGTGCGTTGTACCAATTGACGTTCGTCACTGGATGATCCGGCCCCCGGCCTGCGCCCTCCACCAGGTCGTAGCCATGATCCAGCGCCCACTCCCGCACCGTGGTCCACTGGGCCAGGGTGACGGGATAGCGATCCAGCAGGAAGGGGCTAACGTAAACTCGACGCACCGGCCGCTCGGCCTCCGAACCCACCCCAAAGGGGTCACCCATCGCGAACTCACCTCCCGGGACTACTGCCAACTCAGCGGGAACTCCCTCCCGCCCTAGGCTCAACAGATAGTCCATAGTAGGCAACGCATTGATGGTTCCTCTCTTGCCAGGAAAATGAATTTCTCCTGCCTCTGTAGCCGCCCCGGGGGTTCCCCGGGTTGGGGGTTACTTCAGGTACTTGTCCAACGGCGGGCTGAGCAGGTCCTTGATCTCGGGCTGATCCATGTTGTCCTTGGTCACCAGCGTCACGCCGGTGTCGAGGCGCTTCGGAACCTGCTCGCCCTTGAGGCTCTTCACCAGGGTGATCACACCCTCGTAACCCATCTTGAAGGGGTTCTGGACCACCAGACCCTGGAGATCGCCGGCCTTGAGGTCGGCGATCGACTGCGCGCCGGTGTCGAAGCCCACCATCTTCACCTTGCCACCGCCCAGGCCGAGGTCGCGGATGGCCTTGGCCATGCCGACGCACACGGGTTCGCAGGGGCTGAACACGCCGTTGACCTCGCGTCCAAACCGGTTGAGCAGGTTCTGCGAGGCCTGATAGGACGTCTCACGCGTGGCGCCGGCGTACTGGTCGCTGGAGATGATCTTGATGTCGGGGAACTTCTTGATGGCATCCAGGAAACCCGCCTCGCGCGCCTCGGTGCTCGCCGATCCGACCGCGTAACGGAGGAGAATCACGTTGCCCTTGTTGCCGATGAGCTTGGCCAGGAACTCGCCACCCATCTGGCCGCCCCGGAAATTGTCGGTGGCCACGAAGCTCGTGTATTTCTCGGTCTTGAGATCGGAATCGATGATCACCACCGGGATGCCCGCGCCGACGGCGGTCTCGACCGGCGTCACCAGGGCCTGGGAATCCAGCGGGGCCAGCACCATGCCGGAGACCTTGCGGGCGGTGAAATTCTCGATGACCTGGATCTGGTTGTCGCGGTCGTCCTCGCGCAGGGGGCCTTTCCAGATGACCTGAACCTTGGAACCTGCGGCGTTCAACTCGGCCTCGGCCTTGCGTGCACCGCCTTCGATGGATCGCCAGAACTCGTGAATGGTGCCCTTGGGAATGACGGCCACCGTCATGGCTCCTGCTCCACCCGCCGCCGGAGCCGCACCGGTCGCCGGCTTGGAAGCCTCCGCCGCCCCGCCGCCGCCGCCATCCCCGCATCCGACCAGAAAGACGGCGACAAGACTGGACCCGAGGAGAGACAGCAGTGGCTTCATGAGCCAGACGCTAGGGAAAGCGCCCCCCGGGTTTCAACGCGAACTTCAACCGGCACAGCGGCCATCCCGAGGCTTTGGCCCCTTCCCTTCAACCCAGGGTCAGAGTCGGATTGGGGGCGTCCTGGCTGGTGTTCTCGATGGCGATATGGGTCGCGCCCAGGGTCTGGAGCCGGGTCGAAACAGTTCGGAACGCCAGCTCGGGACGGTTGCAGTCCCGGCTCAAGTGACCGAGATAGATCCGTTGGAGGTGCGTGGACGCCAGTTCCTGGGCGACGTCCGCCGCGGCGTCGTTCGAGAGATGCCCGTGCCGGCTGAGAATGCGCTGTTTCGTCGACCACGGACGCTTGGTGTCTTCCTGCAGAAGCTTCAGATCGTGATTCGATTCCAGGACCAGGACATTGGCGGGGCGCACTCGTTCCAGGACCAGTTTGGTGGCGTGACCGAGATCGGTGAGGAACCCCACGTTTCCAAAGGGGGTGCGGAACAGGAAGCCCACGGGATCACTGGCGTCGTGCGGCACCGAGAAGGTATCGACTCCCACATCCCCAATCTCGAACGAGGCCCCGGTTTGGAACACCGAGGCCTTGAGCCGGCATTTCTGGCTGGCCTCGGTCGCCTCGCGGGTGAAGCGGTTCAGGTAGACCGGAATGTCGAGCTTCGAGGACAGCACCGCGAGTCCCTGGACGTGATCGCTGTGTTCGTGGGTGACGAGAATTCCGGTCAGGGTCTCGGGACTTCGCCCGATGCTGGCGAGCCGCTGACGGATCTGGCGTCCACTGAACCCGGCATCAATCAGCAAGCGGGCCCCGGGCGTCTCGAGATACGCACAGTTTCCCCCGCTGCCACTGCCCAGAATCGTGAACTGAACGGACACGGCGTAAACCTACCCATAGCGCGAACCGAGGTCACGCCATCGAAACTGGGCACGCGGTGATTCATCGCTTGACCTCGCCCCCTCCCGCATGGCTCAAGGCTCAAGCTTTGCCATGCTTCGCCAGGGAGGAGGATATCGAACGCTGCGGGCCTTCCAGATCGCGGAGGCGATCTATGACGGCACCGCCAGGTTCTGCGATCGTTTCATCGATCGCAGGTCGCGGACCCACGATCAAATGGTCCAGGCGGCCCGCAGCGGTCGCCAGAACATCGCGGAAGGCAGCCGCGCCGCCAAAACCTCAAGCCAAAGCGAGCTGAAGCTGATCGGGGTGGCGCGTGCCAGCCTGGATGAACTGCTGCTGGACTATGAGGATTTCCTGCGCCAGCGACGTCTCGCGCTCTGGGACAAGGAGGATCCCCGGGCACTCCGGGTGAGACAGAAGAGGTTTGAGAAGATGGATCGGTCCGATCGGTCCGATCGGTCCGATCAGTCCGATCAGTCCGATCGGTCTGATCGGTCAGATCCCAAGCCCCAGACCTCGCAATCCTCCCCCTACCAGGAATTCCTTGAACAGGCGGATGCCGAAACCTTTGCCAATACCCAGATTTGCCTGATCCACCAGGCGAACTACCTGCTCGATCGCCTGCTTTCCGCGCTGGAACAGCGCTTTCTTGAGCAGGGCGGCTACCGCGAACAACTCGCGTCAGCACGACGTAATGCCCGCTGGAGGGGAGGGAATCTGTCGGATCAGTCCGATCGGTCTGATCGGTCCGATCAGTCCGATCAAACCCTCCCCCCCGCCTGCCCACGCTGCGGGACGCGCATGATCCTGCGCAGGACGCGGGCGGGTGCGCAGGCCGGCACCCGCTTCTGGGGCTGCCCTCACTACCCGGATTGCCGCGGCGCACGCCCCTGCTCGCCGTAGCCAGAAGCCCCACGAAGCTTGCCACGTTCCGCACCCGCGCTAGCTTCGCGGCTCCAAAACATGGAGAAAGTCGTCATCATCGGAACCGGCTGCGCCGGCCTCACCGCCGCCATCTACACCGCCCGGGCCAACCTCACCCCTCTCGTCCTTGCGGGACCGATGCCCGGCGGACTGCTCACCACGACCAGCATCGTGGAAAACTACCCCGGCTTCCCGGAAGGCGTCGATGGCTACGAACTGATGACCCGCATGCAGAAGCAGGCGGAAAAGTTCGGCGCCCGCATCAAGTTCGGCACCCTGGAGAACGCGGATCTCTCGGGCAAACCGCTGCGACTGACCGTGGACGGCGAACTGATCCAGACCGAGACCCTGATCATCGCCAGCGGCGCCGGTCACCGGCACATCGGACTCGAAAGCGAACACAAGCTCGAGACGCGGGGCGTGACCTATTGCGCCACCTGCGACGGCGCCCTCCCCATGTTCCGCAACCAGCCCCTGGTCGTGGTGGGCGGCGGCGATTCCGCCTGCGAAGAGGCCAGCTACCTCACCCGGTTCGGATCCACCGTTTACCTGATTCACCGACGCGACCAGCTGCGCGCCTCGAAGATCATGGCCGATCGCGTGCTCGCCAATCCCAAGATCAAACCGATCTGGGACACCGTGGTCACCGACATCCGCGACGTGGCCCTCAACAAGGTCACCGGCGTCCGACTCAAGAACGTCAAGACCGGCGCCGAAAGCGAACTCCCCTGCGCCGGCGTTTTCATCGCCATCGGTCACGTGCCGAATACCCAGGTTTTCAAGGGCCAGGTGACCATGGACGACGACGGCTACGTGAAGTCCGTGCGCGGCACCCAGACCAGTGTCGAAGGTGTGTTTGTGGCCGGCGACTGCCATGACCGCGTCTATCGCCAGGCCATTACCGCCGCCGGCGAAGGCTGTGCCGCGGCCATCGACTGCGAACGCCACCTGGCCGCGCTCCACGCGTGATCACCCACATCGATCCCGCGGAACTGGCGGCCCGCCTCAAGAGCCCGAATCCGCCTCATCTGTTGGATGTCCGGCAGGAGGACGAACACCAGTTCGCCGCCCTGCCCGGTTCGCGTCTGGTGCCGCTCGACCGACTGGCGGATCACCTCGACGACCTGGCCGACTGGCAGGGTGCCGAGGTCGTGGTGTACTGCCACCACGGAATTCGCAGCCAGCACGCCATCGCCCTCCTCCAAAGGGCCGGTTTCAGCGGCTTGACCAACCTCCGCGGCGGCATCGACCGCTGGTCCGTCGAGGTCGATCCCGCCACACCCCGGTACTGAAACGCATCCCAGCCCCGGCCGCTTTCCCCAGTTTTTCCTCCCTTCCGGGCGACTACGTATGTTATCCGCCACGGCCATGGACGCTCGCCGGGCCCGGATTCGACGGGTCACGAAGGAAACCCGCATCGCCCTCGATCTCAACATCGACGGGACGGGGCGATCCCGCATCGCCACGGGAATCCCGTTTTTTGACCACATGCTGACGCTCTTCGCCAAGCACGCGGTGGTCGATCTGAAGCTCACCTGCCGGGGTGACCTGGAAGTGGACGCGCACCATACTGTCGAGGACTGCGGCATCGCCCTGGGCCAGGCTTTCCTCCAGGCGCTGGGCGATAAACGGGGCATCCGCCGGTACGGAAGCGGGTTCCACCCGCAAAACCCCTTCACCGGGGAATCGTTCGTGCCCATGGACGAAACCCTGGCCCGGGCGGTGATTGATTTTTGCGGTCGTCCCACCCTGGTCTGGCGGGGGATGAAGGACCTTGCCTACAAGAACGTCGGAAAGGCGGAACGATCCCAGGACATGTCCTCCGCCTTTCGTTTTGGTCTGGCGCGCGAGTTTTTCCAGGGCTTCGCCAATGACGCCCGATGCGCGCTTCACCTCGAACTTCTTTACGGCGAGGAACCCCACCATGTCGTCGAGGCCCTCTTCAAGGCCTGCGCCAAGGCCGTGGACTTCGCCTGCCAGGGCGATCCGCGCATCGCCGGCCAGATTCCGAGCACCAAGGGAAAACTCTGAGGAGCGGTGAATAACCGCCCCCGGGGAGACGTCCACCCTATGTCGGGTTCGACAGACAAATCGGCCGAACCGGATGACGCGCTCGTCAAGGCAGCGCAGGGCGGCGACATGGAGTCCTTCGAAGAACTGGTCGCCCGCCATCGTGACAAGATGTACGCCCGCGCCTACAGCATCGTCCATAACGAGGAACAGGCCATGGACCTGTCGCAGGAGGCCTGGATCAAGGCCTGGCAGCGGATCGGAGGATTCGAAGGGGGCTCGTCGTTCACCACCTGGATGACGCGGATCACCATCAATGTCTGTCTCGATCATCTGCGGCGCAATCAACGCCACCGGGTCGAACCTTTGCCGGACGCTCAGGACGAACCCGACGCCTGGGAACGGCTGCTGCCCGTGGTCTGGACCAACCCGACCGAACGGCTGGAACGCGGCGAGATCCGGGTTCGGATCGACGAAGCTCTCGGAAAACTCAGCGAAGCCCATCGGACTGTCATCGCTCTGCACGAATTTGAAGGCATGGAATACAAGGAGATCGCCAAAACCGTGGGCATTTCGGTCGGCACCGTGATGTCCCGCCTTTTCTACGCCCGCCGTCGACTCGCCACCCTCCTGGCCGGTCTCCGCAACGAACGAGGATCCACATGAAACGGGACGAAGAACTCGAACTTCAGATCCAGGCCTGGGTCGATGGCGAACTCGGCCCGGACGCCACCCGCCGCATGGCCGAACGGATCCAGCAGGACCCCGAACTCAAGGCGCTCGCCGACAACCTCCGCTCGCTTTCCCACCTGGTGCGGGAGGAGTGCCCCCAGCCGTCCGTCCCGGTTTCCCGCGATTTTTACTGGTCCGGCATCCGCCGCGGCATCGAGCAATCCTCCCGCGAGGAAGTCCGCGCCTCCACCCCGGCCCGGCCCGCCCGCTGGCTGGCCTGGCTTCTGCCCGTAGGTGCCGCCGCCCTGGCCCTGGCCTTGTTCCTGCCTTCCGCACCCGCCCCGAATCCCGGCGGCGGAACCCTGGCCGCCTCGGATCAGGCCCTGACCGATCACGAGCTTGAGACGCCCTCCCCGGATGTCTCCAGCCTGACCTTCTATGCGGCCCAGGACAGCATGACAATCGTCTGGCTGGGCAGAATCGACTCCCTGTGATGGAATGCGGCCGACCAATGTGATGAACACACGCTGCTTCCTCCTCTCGGTCATCGGACTTGCCGCCCTCGTGGCGGCCTCCCGCTCGTCCCTTGCGGGCGACGCCCCCGAATCGCGCCTCACCGCCGAACTCGTGTGGGGCACCAACGGAGACAAACCGAGCGAGAAAGACTTCAAACCCATCTCCCCCGACCTTGAGAAGCGCCTTCATCGCACGTTCAAGTGGAAGAATTACTTCCTGATCGAACGCAAGGACTTCGCGGTTCCCGATGCCAAGACCGCCCGGGTCGAGATGAGCAAGGAGTGCCGCCTCGAAGTCACCCGGTCCGGAGCCGAGGAGTACGAAATCCAGCTGTTCGGCAAGGGCAAGCTCGTGATCAAGAAGCGCCAGCGCATCGTCGCCGGTGAATCGATCGTGCTCGGCGGGGATGACAAGAACGACGACGCCTGGTTCGTGGTGGTGGCCCTCTCCCGCAAGTAGCCGCTTCCGCAGCGCTTCCGCCGCCCAATAGCCCTTTCCGCCGCCGTCGATCCGGATCCGTTTCCGGTCGCCCTCGGGAATGACCGAGCCGTTCCCCCCCAGCCCATGAATCTGTTCCCGGGTCTTCTCCGCCGGCTCCCGGGAAAGCGCCGCGACCTGCTCCAGCTCGCCATCCTGATCAATCTGATCGCGACCCCCGGACTGGGTTCGTGGATCGCCCACCGCCGCCTCGCCGCCTACGGCCAACTCGCCATCGTCCTGGCCGGGTTCGGCGGGTTCCTCGTCTACCTCTTCCGCATGCTCGCGGACAGCTGGACCGCCGCCTGGAACGGTCTCGATCCCCTCCCCCTTCCCCCCGAACTGCTCAACCGTTCGCTCGCCGTCATGGGAATCGCCTGGGTCTGGTCGGCGTTCACCAGCCTCCAGCTGTATCGCGAAATCCGGCGCCTCGACCGCGCAACACCGCCACCCCTCAACACCCCCCCTCGACTCGATCCCGGATCCTAAGAGCCCGTCTGAAAAGTGAGTGGGGTCCTGCGGCGAGGGATTTTGGGCG
>CAYZAE010000138.1:0-18075 GCA_964476125.1 uncultured Verrucomicrobiota bacterium
GGACCGAACCTCGCCCAGGGGGACAGGCTTTTGGTCGGAGGCCCACCGGGGGACAGGTCTTGGGTCGGGTGCAGGTCGGGCGGAAGGGAGAATTTTCCCACCCGGTTCCTCGGCATTATTTGCCCGGTCGGTGGAAGGGTAGGGGCGGCAAAGGCGGGAATGGGTGAATTCGGTGCTGATTTGGTGGGAACTGGGTGGGTTGGGGGGGCGGATTGGGCAAAAACCAGGATGGCATGGTGGTTGCTTAATGGTCGCTGAATGGAAACCGCCGAAACACCCGTTTCCGAGCCGACCCAGGCGACCCATGGGCAAACGGTTCGAATGCCGCTGGGGCTTCTCGGATTTGAACGCATCAAGGAGTACGTCCTGGTGGCTGATCCTGCGGAGGACCCGTTTCTCTGGCTGCAAGCCCGGGGGAACTCCGCGCTGGCCTTCCTGGTCGTGCCACCCCAGCCGATCTTCCCGGACTACCTTCCCGACATCTCCCCCGAGGACATCGCTTTTCTGGAGGCGAGTTCGGTTTCGGATCTGGCGCTGCTCTGCATCGTCACGCTCCGGGGGCCCAACCAGGCGACCCTGAATCTCAAGGGGCCCGTTCTCCTCAATCGACGGACCTGGGTGGCCAAGCAGGTGATTCCTGTGAACGCCTCCCAATTCTCCGTTCAGCATCGATTGCCCACCGCCCAATCCTAGCCCCCACCCCTGACTACCGTGCTCATCCTCTCCCGAAAACTCAACGAGAGCATCGTCATCGACGGACGCATCACCGTCACCGTCGTTCGGGTCCAGGGCGATGTGGTCAAACTTGGAATCGTCGCTGACGCCGATGTCCCGATTCACCGTCAGGAGGTCTACGACGAAATCCAGCAGAGCAATCGGGAGGCCCTTGCTTCCGGTCGCGCCCCCACCGCCGCTTTGCCCAAGCTCGCCCGCCCCCCGCAGCCGCCCGCCGCTTCCACCAACCCTCAGTCTCAACCGTAACACCAACACTCTCCTATGATCGTCAATACCAACGTTGCCGCCACAGCCAGCAGTGACAACCTGGAAGTCAGTCAGGCGCGCCTCGCGAAATCCCTGGCCCGGATCAGTTCCGGCTCCCGCATCACCCAGCCCGGCGATGATGCCGCCGGCCTTGCCGTTGGCACCCGTCTCGACGCCGAGGTGCATCGCATCCAGGGCGCCAAGGCCAACGTCACCAACGCGATGTCCTTCATCCAGACCCAGGATGGATACATGAAGAAGATCGCCAAGGCCCTCGACCGCATGAGCGAGCTCTCCCTCATGGCCATGGATGCCGTCAAAACCGACGCTGACCGCTCCCTCTACGACAAGGAGTTCGCCCAGCTCAAGGACTTCATCACCGGCGCCGGCACCAAGGAGTTCAACGGGCTCTCCCTGTTCTCCGCCAATGCCCTCGACGTCACCGTCGACGCCGAAGGCGGCACGTTCCAGATGACCGGCATCGATCTGTCCGTCGCTCCCTACATCACCGTCACCGGCGCGGGCGCCTCCATCGCCACGGCCACCGACGCCGCCACCGCGCTCACCGACATCAAGTCCGCCATCACCGCCCTCTCCACCGATCGCGCCACGGTCGGCGCCTACCAGGCCCGACTCAACATCCACGCGGAGCAACTCATGGTGAACAAGGAAAACCTCCAGGCCGCCAGTTCCCGGATCCAGGACGTCGACGTCGCCAACGAATCCACCGAGTACGCCCGCGCCAACATCATGGTCCAGGCCAACACCGCCATGCTGGCCCAGGCGAATCAGTTGCCGCAGCAGGTCCTCCGGCTCCTCCAGTAAGCGCGGGTTCCCTTCGTCTCGCTCCCCCACTGCCCCCTTCCGCCATGCGCCGTCCCTCCTCCAACCGCTGCCGTCGTTCCGGAATCGGTTTCGTTCCCCCAGGAACGGCCGGGTCGCGGCCGGTGGGAAATCGCGCTGGTTCGGAGACCCACCCGCCGCGGATTCTCGACATGGCTCCCGCCGCACTCCCGCGCGCGGCCGAGTTGCTGACCTGCCTTTTCGAAGCGGCCCGCGACCGGCTCTCCGCCGGCCGGCCGGATCAGGCCCGCGAATGCTTCCGTCTGCTCCCCCGTGTGCGGCGCCAGCCGCGACGCGCGTGGATGGACTTCGGAAGATTGCTCTACGGTCATGGTGAGTTCGAGGCCGCCGGCAAGGCCCTCGGAATCGCCGCCGCCCACCACCCCGGAAGCGCGGAGATCCAGGCGCGGATCGCCCTGGTCTGTCTGCGTCTCGAGGACATCCCCGCCTTCGAAGGCTACCTCCAACGCGCGCTGCACCTCGATCCGTCGAATCCGTTCGCCCTCGAGCTCCTCGCCGATGTGACCCGGGACCACGGAGATCCCGCCGCCGCCGCCCGGATGTACACCCGCCTGCTCGCCTCGCGGCCCCGAAACCTCCGGCTTCGCCGATCGTTCGCCCTTTGTCTCACCCGTCTGTCCGCCGTGATGACCCTGCTCAACCTTCCAAGTCGGAACCGCACGGAAGCGTCCGCGGCCCCGTCGATCCCTTCACCCGGATCGTTCCTGGGGTCTCCCGGCAGCGACTGTGCGCGCCCTGCCTGCGCGCGGAGCGATGCCGACATCCCTGAACCGTGAATGGTGTCCATCCGCCGATTCTTCTCCCCGCGTCAGGATCCGGAAAAAGCCGGTCGGGCCGTCCGCCGCTTCCACGGGTCACCTTGCCCGAGCAGGGGCTCCCGCCCTGCGCCCGGCTGGGAAGCCTGAAGGAAGCCCGCGCTCTCTTCGCCCAGGGGGAGCTTCGCTCCGCCTACGAATGCGCCAGCGGGGCCCTCGACGTCCGCCCCTTCCATCCCGAGGCCTGCGTTCTGCTCGCCCGGATCGCCCTCGCCGCCGGCCATGGGGAACTTGCCTGGCGCTGCGCTCTTCACGCCTCCCGACTCGTTCCCGGCTTCAACGCCGCCACCGAAATCCTCAACGGCAACCTCTCCGGGAACCGCAACCCCGACTGGATCTTCCTCCCCCCCATCCTCGAACGGTCCCCCGATGGACCCGGTTTCCGCGTCTCCGTCTGTCTCATCGCCCGCAACGAGGAACGCTTTCTCGGCCAGTGTCTCGCCTCCATCCGCGACCTCGCCCACCAGATCATCGTCGTCGACACCGGCTCCACCGATCGCACTGTTGAAATCGCCCGCGATCACGGCGCCCTCGTTCACACGTTTCCCTGGTCCGACCACTTCGGGGCCGCCCGCAACGTCTCCCTCGAATACGCCACCGGCGACTGGGTGCTCATTCTGGACGCCGACGAGGAGCTGCCGTCGGCCCAGCACCCCGCCCTCCGCCGCATGCTGGAGGCCGATTCCGTGCTCTCCTGGCGTCTGCCGATCCAGGACATCGGCCACGAGAGCGAGGGTTGCAGCTACGTTCCCCGCCTCTTCCGCAACACCCCGGGCGCCTTCTTCATCGGCCGGGTCCATGAACAGGCCTTCGCCAGCCTCGAAAAGGTCCGCCGCAGCTGGGGGCTCTCATCCCGGCTGGGCGAGGCCATTCTCCGCCACCACGGCTACACCCCCGAGGTGACCCGGTCGCGCGACAAGGTTGGACGCAATCTCCGGCTGCTCGAAAAAACGCTGCGCGAACAACCAGGGGATGCTGCGCTCCTGATGAACTACGGACTGGAACTCACCCGTTCCGGCCAGCTCGACGCCGCCCTCCGGCAATATCGCACCGCCTTCGCCGTCCTCTCCGAGGAACCTTCCACCGAAGTGGTTCCGGAAGTCCGGGAGATGCTCCTCGGCCAGTTCACCGCCCGGCTCATGAGCGCCCGGCGTCACGCGGAGGTCGTCGAAATCCTCGACTCCCCGCTCGCCAAGAACGGGGGACTGACCGCGACGCTCCATTTCACCCTCGGCCTCGCCTGCATCGAGCTCCGGCAATTCGCAGAGGCCGCCCGGCACATGCGGGAGTGCCTCGCAAAACGACATCTCCCCACCCTCGCCCCCGTTCCTCCCCAGGTCCGCGGCGTGGCACCCACCCATTGTCTTGCCCGCTGCCTCTGGGAAACCGGGGATGTCGCGGGCGCCGACGCCGAGTTCATCACCGCCCTGCAGGTGGCTCCGGATTCCCTCGCCCTGCGTCTCGATCACGCCCGGTTCCTTCACGCCACCGGCCGAACCCTGGACGCCCTGCGTGATCTCCACCAGGTCGTCGCCCGGCCCGAGGCGCCCCTCGGACCCTGGCTGGCCGGCGGCCGCATTGCGCTCTGCCGTGCCGAGTTTCTCGAAGTCGCCCTCGATTGGACCGCCGCCGCCCTTCAGCGGTTTCCCACCGACGAGACCCTTCTGGAGCAACGCGCGGAAGCGCTGCTTTTCGCCGGAAGATTCGCCGAGGCCCTGGAGCTCTGGCGCGGCCCCGCAACCGCCGGCCGACCCTCCGCCATCGCCGCGGTCGTTCTCTGCGAAAGCGCCCTCGAAAGGCCGGATTCCGCGCCCGCCGAGCCCATCCTCCCGGAGGTCAACCGCGAGTTCGTCCGCTGGTACCGGCGGCTGGTCGAGTTCGGGGCCGAACCCGTCCTGCGACGCCTCGGGGACACCGTCGCCTCGCTCGACAGGCTTCTTCCCGAGGCGGCCCGTTTGGTCCGGGCCGTCACCCACGCCGCCACCGAGCCTGCCCCAGCCCCCGCGATCGCCGCGGCCTGATCTCCCAACGCCCCCTTACGCCCCGTGAACCCGGATGCCTTCCATGCGCCCACGAAGCGGTCTTTCCGACCGCGCCGTTCGCGCTCCAGGCCCGGACTCCCGGTCCCCGAACCGCCCGGCGTGTACCGGCTCAATCTGCGCACCGGACTTTGGGAGGGATCCACCGCGCTCGATCGCATTCTCGGTCTTTCCTCCGGATTTACCCGGGACCTCGCCGGCTGGGGGTCGCTCCTCCATGCCGAGGACCGTCGGCAAGCCCTCGCCTTTCTGCGTCGCGCCATCGCCCTGCGAAAACCCTTCGACCAGGAATGCCGCATCATCCGGCCTTCCGACGGCGTCGTCCGCTGGATCGGCTGCTCCGGCATCTTCGAGGGACCCGAGGGAACGCGCTCCGGATTCCTGCTCGGGTTGATCCGGGATGTGACCTGCCAGCACGAGCATCTCCAACAGATCCAGGCCTCGCTGGAGGAACTCCGTCTGCGCCTGTCCGAATCCCGCGCCCGCGTCGATGCACTCTCCCAGCAGGCCGAGATCGCCCACCTCGCCAAGGGCGAGTTCCTGGCCAACATGAGCCACGAGATCCGGACGCCCCTGAACGGGGTGATCGGCATGTCCCGGCTCCTGCTCGACACGCCTCTCCAGCCCGACCAAAGACAGTTCGCCGGCATCATCCAGACCTGCGGCGAAAACCTGCTCATCGTCGTCGACCAGATCCTCGACTTCGCCAAGGTCGACACCCACAGCCTCCATCTGGTGGAGCACGATTTCGACCTGGGCCTCACCCTTCAGGAGGCGGCGGAATCCGTGGCCGCCAAGGCCCAGGCCCAGGGGCTCGAGTTCACCTGCCTGGTGCATCCCGGGGTCCCGTGCCGGGTTCGAGGCGATTCCGACCGGATCCGGCAGCTGTTCCTGATTCTCGCCGGCAACGCCGTGAAGTTCACGCCCCGCGGCGAAGTGGCCGTCGAGGTCACCTGCGAAGGGGCCTCCCCCAGGGGCATCCTCCTCCGGTTCAGCTTCCGCGACACCGGCATCGGCATCCCCCGCGAACAGATCGACGCCCTCTTCGCCCCCTTCGTCCAGGCCGACACCTCCGTCACCCGTCGCTACGGCGGAGCCGGTCTCGGACTCGCCCTCGCCAAGGAAATCGTCTCCATCATGGGCGGCACCATCGGCGTCGAAAGCCGCGAACGCGAAGGATCCACCTTCTCCTTCACCGCCGATTTCCCCCGCTCCACCGAAACCCCGCCTGCCGTCGCCACCCCGGAACGGCTCTTCCCCCCGGCGATTCCCACCCGGACTCTCGTCGTCGACGATCATCCCACCAGCCGGCGCGTGCTCACCGCACTGCTCGGCGACCATGGGTTGCCCACCCGCGAGGTGGGCAGCGGTGAGGCGGCCCTCCTCGCGCTCCGGCTCGCCGCCCGTGAAGGGGATCCCTTCAGCCTGGCTTTCGTCGATCTCCACATGCCCCGGCTCGGCGGTGACCAGCTGGCCTCCAAAATCCGCGCACTCCCCGAACTCGACGCCGTCAGACTCGTCCTGCTCACCCACTTCGAGGAGCCGGATCCGCCCGTGCCCTGGGCGGAGCTCGGGTTCTTCGCGGTGCTTCGCAAACCCGTCTGCCGGGCCGCTCTCAGCGAAGTGGTCGCGCGCTTCGCGGAAGCGCTCCCGTCTTCACCCGGCTCGGGCCCCGTCCCCCGTCACGATCCAGGACCCGCCCCCGACGTCGTCCCTCCGGCTCCCGCCGAGTTGCCACCGCCGGAACCCCGGCTCCCCGAGGCTCCACCCCCCCGCGTCTTCGGGCCGGGCCGCAGAATCCTGGTCGTCGAGGACAGTCCCACCAACCGCGCCGTCGCCCTCGCCCAGCTTCGAAAGCTCGGCCACGAAGCCGACGCGGTGACCAACGGGGAGGAGGCCGTCGCCACACTCTGCGTCGCCCCCTATGCGCTGGTCCTCATGGATTGTCAGATGCCGGTGCTCGATGGCTATTCCGCTTCCCGCCGGATCCGGTCACCGGATTCCGGTGTTCTCGATCCAGACATCCCCATCGTCGCCATGACCGCCAACGCCATGAAGGGCGATCGGGAAAAGTGCCTCTTTGCCGGTATGAACGATTACCTCGCCAAACCCGTCATGATCGACACCCTCCGGGATACCGTCGCCCGCTGGCTCCCCGCCAGCGATGTCGCCACCGATCCAACCCCGCTCCCGGAACCCGCCCACCCGGCGGTTCCACCCACCCCGGTCGATCCGGCTCCCGACTCGGACTGCCCCTTTGATCCCGAGGATCTCATCGCCCGGCTCCAGTGCGACCCGGAGACCGCCACCGCCATCGTCCGCGAATTTGCCGGCGATGTTCCCAATCAACTCAACTCCCTCCGAGCCTCCCTCGCCGCGGGCGGCCTCGAGGATGCCACCCGCCAGGTGCACACCATCAAGGGAGCCGCCTCCACCGTCGGCGCCAAGGAACTTGCCGCCGTCGCCTACGCCCTCGAACAAGCCGGACACCGCGGCGCCCTCAGTGAAATCGCCTCCGGCCTGCACGATCTGGAAACGGCCTTCTCCCGGTTCCTCGTCGCCTTCCAATCCTCCTCCCTCGCCTGAGTCCCCAGCCCTCAACCGCTCCCTACCGTGGCCACCCCGAACACACTTAAAATTCTCATCGTCGAAGACGACCGGACCTCCCGCTTTGTCCTGAGACGCATGATCGAGGCACTCGGGGACCACGAAATCCACGAGGCCGAGGACGGACTCCGCGCCTGGGAGAAACTCGACGCCGGTCTCGTCCCCGACCTCTGCTTCCTCGATTTCAACATGCCCCGCATGAACGGCGTCGAACTGCTCCGGCGCATCCGCGTCGACAGCCGCTGGGGAAAGATGCGCGTCTGCTTCTGCTCCGTCGTCCGCGACCGCAACCTCGTCTTCCAGGCCGCGGTCCTCAAACCGAACGACTACATTCTCAAGCCTTACACCCGGGAAACCATCCAGGCCCAGGTCCAGCGCGCCCTCGGCGCCCCCAATCCCGCCGAAAGTCTCGAGGTCGCCGACAACGTGTGCACGCGGCTTGGCATAGATCACAGCACCTACCTGAACCGGCTTAACGGTCTCCTTCAGGAAGTTCGCGAAGCCATCGGCCGGCTGCCCACCATGCTCATGCGCTTCGACATCGGAAGCGTCATCACCACCCTCGAACGCATGCGCTCCCAGTCCCAGCAACTCGGGATCCGCCGCATCGCCAAACTCTCCGATTCGCTCCTTCGCATCTTCGAATCAAGCGGCGGCTCCCGCTCGCAGCGGGATGTCACCCGGGAGGAGGCCGCCGGCCATTTCCAACAGTGGCTCAGCCAGTCCGCGGATCAGGTAATGCAGTCCATCCAGGATCTCCGCACCGAAGTGCTCAACATCGAGCGCATCGGCTCCCAGGCCTTCCGGAACGCCGCCGCCGGCATCGGCCCGGATAACAAACAAACCACCAGCGAACAGCTGGAACGGGACGAACTGATCCAGGTGCTCTCCGACGTCTTCCAACAGGGCAAACTCATCGCCGCCGCGCGCACCAGCAAATCCCGCTCCCTCAGCGTCCCCGTCAAAGCCTCCCTGCTCGGCAAGGACTCCGCCAAGACGCTCGGCACCCTCACCAGCAAGGTCTCCTTCTCACTCACCATCCTGGATCCGGAAACCGGCAAGGCGGTCGAGGATTGCCGTAAGATCACCGACTTACTCAAATTCCTCAGTCTGCCCCTCGATTCCTCCACCCGCTGGATCCCTGATGCAGCCGTTCGCATGCTGGAGAGTGAACGGTCCTCCCGCAACGAACAGGGCATCCTCCTCCTCCGCCATGCCATCGGCTCCGACCTCGATGCCTTCATGGTCAAGCAGGAGGCCGCGATCCGTGAAAATCTCGCCATGTTCTACGCTCAGTCCGGCGCCGAGGGCGGTCCGTCCGAGGAACAAGTGCAGGAAATCGTCAGCGACGTCCGGGAACGTCTCCAACCTGCCGTGGACGGCCAGCTCACCAGCGAGGTGTCCTACACCGTTCTCGACCTCGGCAATCTCGCCGAAGCCAAGGAGGACGAACGCTGGGCCTCCCCGCGATCCCTTCTCTATCACACCGCGGTCCTCCATCGCCGGGCGCTCGCGGACCCCGCCTTCGATCGCGCCTTCAAGTTCAGCACCTTCGACCGCAAGACCTTCCTCAAGGCGATGGATGTCTTCGGGGACTCCTGCGGCTGCTGCGTGGACCGCGAGCGCGCCGCCAAGGAACTCCAGCAACTCGAGGATATCGAGGCCAGTCCGGTCAGCGAATTCGAGAAATGCCGGATGATCTGGGCCATCATCAAGTTCCAGCCTGCCAACCCCAAGGAATCCCCCCTCGGCACCCTCCCGGCCCCGGCCGCCGCCGCCGCCGCTGCTGCTGCTGCCAGTTCCCGCGAGTTTGCCCCTTCAGCGATCACCGAATCCGCCGATATCTGATGCGTTATGAGGCCTGTTCTACAGGGCGGGCCTCCCCAACCGCCCAGGTATGAACGATACGGAACTCCCCATTCTGATCCGCGAGATCAGGCACCGAGCCGGTCTCACCCAGGAAAAATGCGCCGCCCGGCTCGGCGTCACGTTCCCCACCATTAACCGCTGGGAAAACGGACACAGCCGTCCCTCCCCCCTCGCCCTCCGTCAGATCGCCGCCCTCGTGCGCGAACTGGGCGACCGCGCCTCCGACCTCGCCAATCGCTTCGAGTCCGATTCCGAGGCGTCATGATGGCCCCCCGCCAGACCCCTCGCGTCCTGGTGGTCGACGACGATCCGATCACCAATCGCATCCTCTGCGGCATGCTCGCCCGGGCCGGCTTCCAAAGCACCGCCGCCTTCGGCGCCGCCCAGGCCCTCGAGGGAATGGTCGCCCAGCGCCCCGACCTCGTGCTCATGGACGTCCACCTCCCCGACGGCAACGGATTCGACATCTGCCGCACCCTCCAGAGCCGCTCCGGCCTCGTTCCCACCCCGGTGCTCTTCATCTCCGCCGACAACGACATCGCCACCAAGGTCCGCGGCTTCGATGCCGGCGGCGTCGACTTCATCACCAAACCGCTCGCGGCCGCCGAGATCCTCGCACGCGTCAGCACCCATCTTCGTCTTCGTCAGGCCCACGAACGGCTCGCCGAACTTCAAGCCAGCCAGATCCGCAGCCTTGCCGGCGCCCAGGAAGCCGTCATGCCGGCTCCCGAGCATTTCCCCGAAGCCCGATTCGCCGTCTCCATCGACCAACTGCTGCTCGCCGGGGGCGATTTCTACGATGTGATCCCCGTGGGCAACCGGGTCTTCGATTACATCGTCGCCGATGCCAGCGGGCACGACCTCGGCGCCTCCTTCTGGACCGCCGCACTCAAGGCCCTTCTCGGCGAATACGCCACCCCCGCCGCCCACCCCCGGGACATCCTCGTCTCCATCAACGGCGCCCTCTGCCGCATGCTTCCCGAAGGAACCTTCTTCACCCTCATCTACGCCCGCCTCAACCGCCAGACCGGCAACCTCTCCATCGTCAATGCCGGCCATCCTCCGGCCGTCGTGGTCCGACAGGCCAAACCGGAACCCTCCGTCGCCCTCGCGGAATCCGACGTCATCGGCGCCTTTCCAGACGCCTCCTTCGCCAGCGAGGAATTCCGACTCCTGGCCGGCGACAGGTTCTATCTCTACTCGGACGGACTCATCGAGCCCTTCGGCCCGCGCGCCGAGGCCCTGCGCCACCTCTCCCAGTCCTGCACCGCCACCCGGAAGGATGCCCTCTCCGATTCCGTGCAATCTGTCCGGAAGTCCTTCTCAACCCATCCGGAGTTCTCCGACGACGTTCTGATCCTGGGGGTGGAGGCATGAACTCCGAAGTCGCCAACACCCTCACCACCACCGGTTCCCTGGAGTGCCGTCTCGCCTCCCGGTTGGGCCAGGTGGATGAGGTGTGCCGGGATCTCCGCGATTTCCTCGCCCGCCACGGCCTCGCCGCCGCGGCCTTCGGCATCGAACTGGCCACCCGCGAGTGTCTCAACAACGCCATCCTCCACGGCAACGCCCACGACGCCTCCCGCTTCGTGGACTTCAGTCTGCGCCTCGGTCGACGCTGGCTCCGGGTCATGGTCGCCGATCAGGGCAGGGGATTCGACTGGAGGTCGCGCTTCCGGCGCATTCCCGACGACTCCCGAACCTGCGGCCGCGGATTCCCCATTCTTTCCCTGTACGCGCGCCGCGTCTCGTTCAACCGGTGCGGCAATGCCGTCACCCTTTGGTTCGACCGTCGCCATCCCGTACCCCTCACCGCTCACGACTCGCCATGACGACCTACTCCCTCCAACGCACGGGCAATCGATCCTGCTCCGTCCTCCTCGCCGGTGACCTGACGGCCTCGTCCGTCCCGGGGCTCCAGGCCGAACTCAAGCAACAGCTGGCTTCGGGCACCGATGAAGTGGTCTTCGACCTCGCCGCCACCGGCATTCTGGACTCCTCCGGCATCGGCCTCCTCATCGCCGCCGCCAATTCACTCGGACGCCAGTCCGGCCGGGTGCGCGTCGTCAACGCCTCCCCGGAAATCTGCCAGCTCCTGCAGAGCATGCGTCTCACCAACCGCCTCAACGTCACGGGCCGCAACGCCTAGGAGGTCCCCATGGTCGACGAACTACTCAACGAATTTCTCAACGAGTCCCGCGAACACCTCGCGACCATCGAAACCGACCTCCTCGCCATCGAGGAGGCCGGCGCCGATCGCGATGATGACCTCGTCAACAAGGTCTTCCGCGCCGCCCACTCCATCAAGGGCGGCAGCGCCTTCTTCGGACTCACCCGCATCAAGGACCTCGCCCACAAGGCCGAAACCGTCCTCGACATGCTGCGCTCGGGGAAAATGGTCCCCAACGCCGAAATCACCAACGTCCTCCTCGCCTCCTTCGATCGACTCCGCGAAATGATCGACGACCCCGTCGCCCGCGAGTCCTCCGACACCTCCGAACTCACCGACGCCCTCTCCGGCCTCGCCTCGTCCTACCTCTCCCCGGCCGAGAAATCGTCCCTCACCCGATTCGTCTCCCTCTCCAACGCTGACGGCTCCATCTCCGTCACGCTCCCCGAAATCGACGCCGAGAGAACCCGCCGCTCCGGCCAATTCGTCTATTGCGTCGATCTCGACCTCATCCATGACCTCGAGCGCCAGGGGAAAACCCCCCTCGTCGTGTTCCGGGACATCTGGGAAACCGGCGAAATTCTCGACTGCATCCTCGATCTCGAGGCCGTCGGCTCGCTCGACGGCCCCATCGGCAATCGACTCCCGCTCCGCCTCGTCTTCGCCACCATCATCCGGCCCGACGACGTCGGCATGCTCATCCCCGATTGCGCCAACAAGGTGCAGGTGGTCTCCGATCCCAACCTCCCCTCGAACTTCAAACCCGTGCCCGCCCCGGCCATTCCCATCGTTCATGCCCCGGACGCCTCCACCTCGCCAGCCCTTGAGGCTCCCGCGGCCCGCGAAATCACACCAAGCTTCGCCCCGTCGCCCACCCCGGTCCTCCCGGTGACCCCGCGGATGACCGCCGAATCCTCCCTCCCTCACGCCCACGCCGAATCCGCCTCCAAACCGGAGGCACCCGCCCCACGCGCCACCCCGGCCAAAAAGGCCGCCGGCGAAAATGCCCATGGCTCCGAGAACGGCTCCTCACAGCCCGCCGGCGCCGAAACCACCCTGCGCGTCCAGGTCGGCCTGCTCGAAACCCTCATGAACCTGGCCGGCGAGATGATCCTCAGCCGCAACCAGCTGCGCGACGCCATCGCCCGCAAGGACTCCCGCGCCCTCGCCGTCGCCGATCAACGGCTCAACCTGGTCACCTCCGATCTGCAGGACGCCATCATGCAGACCCGGCTCCAGCCGATCGGAAACGTCTTCGCCCGCTTCCCCCGCGTCGTCCGCGACCTCTCGGCGATGCTTAAAAAGGACGTCCACCTCGAACTGCGCGGTCATGACGTCGCCATGGACAAATCCCTCATCGAGGGACTCGCCGACCCGCTGACCCACATGGTCCGCAATGCCGTCGATCACGGCCTCGAAACCCCCGAGGTCCGCGTCGCCGCAGGCAAGGGCCGCCAGGGCACCGTCCGCCTGGAAGCCAAACACGAAGCCGGCCAGGTCGTCATCGAGGTCGCCGACGACGGCAAGGGCATCGATTCCCGGCGCATCGCTGAATCCGCCATCAACAAAGGCCTGGTCACCGCCGAAAAGGTCCAGTCCCTCTCCGAACAGGATCTGCTCCAGCTGATCTTCCTGCCCGGACTCTCCACCGCCGAGAAGATCACCGAGGTCTCCGGCCGTGGCGTGGGCATGGACGTCGTCAAAACCAACCTCGATCGCATCGGTGGCAAGGTCGAGATCCTCTCCGCCATCGGCCACGGAACACTCTTCCGCATCAAGCTCCCGCTCACCCTCGCCATCATCCCCTCCCTCATCATCTCCGTCGGCAAGGACCGCTTCGCCATCCCCCAGGTCAGCGTCGAGGAACTGCTCCACGTGCGTGCCCAGGACATCGACAAACGGATCGATCTCGTCGGCGGCTCCGAGGTGCTGCGGCTGCGTGACCGCATCATCCCCATGGTCTGCTTCGGCGACTTCCTCCGTGGCTCCGTCGAACTCCCCATGCGCGAACGCCAGGGGCTCGACATCGCCGTGCTCACCACCGGCACCCTCACCTACGGCCTCGTGGTCTCCGCCTTCCACGACACCGAGGAAATCGTCGTCAAACCCCTCGGCCGCCATCTCAAGGGGCTCTCCGAATACGCCGGAGCCACCATCCTCGGGGACGGAACCGTCGCCCTCATCCTCGATGTCGCCGGACTCGGCGCCAAAGCCCGCCTCAACGCGGTCTCCGGTGCCGACGACGCCACCGAATCGACCGCGAACACCAACCTCGTGCGCTCGCTCCTGCTCTTCAACAACGCTCCCGACGAACTCTGCGCCACTCCGCTCGACACCGTCCTCCGCATCGAACGCATCCGCGCCGACCAGGTGGAGACCTTCGGCGGCCGGCGCACCATGCAGTACCGCGGCGTCGCCCTCCCGCTCGTCACCCTCGGCGACGTCGCCCCCGTCAAATCAGTGTCCGAGTCCCCCGACCTCGCGGTCATCGTCTCCCGGGTCCATGGACGCGAGGTCGGACTCCTCGGCGCCATGCCCGTCGATGTCGTCGAAATCCAGTCCGCCGTGGACCAGACCACGCATCGCCAGCGTGGCATTGCCGGCTCGGTGATCATCCAGAGCCGGACCGCCCTGATCGCGGACCTCGTCGAACTGGTGGATTGCGCCTATCCGGATTGGGCGCTCACCGCCCAGGCCGCCGCATCGGAACTTCAGCTTGCGGCCGCCGGCGAGATCGCCCCGCCCTCTCCCACTTCAGCGTCGGCGTCCGCGCCTGCGCCTGCGCCTGCGGGGAGCCCATCCCAGGCCCATGGCGGCACCCCGGGAAACGGGTCCGGACCCGGCGAGCGCCGCAAGCCCGTGATCCTGCTGGCCGAGGATTCCGACTTCTTCCGCGCCCAGGTGAAGCGCTACCTGGAGGAGGACGGCGACCGCGTGCTGGATGCGGCCGATGGGGAACTCGCCTGGCAGACCCTCATGGATCATCTCGGCGAGGTGGAGGCCGTGGTCACCGACGTCGAAATGCCGCGTCTCACCGGTCTCGAACTCGCCGCGCGCATCCGGGCGGATTCCCGGACCGCCCGTCTCCCCATCATCGCCCTCAGCTCACTTGCCGGCGAGGAGGACATCGCCCGGGGCAAGGCCGCCGGAGTGTCCGATTACCAGGTGAAACTCGACCGGGACCGACTCGTCACCCGGCTCCGCGAATACCTCGACAACCCGGAGTCAGTCGTCGCGGGCTGATTCAGGTGGAACCTTTGCAAACCCAACAACCCTTTAACAACCCAGTCAGATGAACAGCATCTCCAATCTCAAAATCGGCACCCGTATCGGCATCGGCTTCGGCCTCGTCGCCCTCCAACTCATCGTCGGCGCCGCCCTCGGCCTCTGGTCCATGACGGCCATCCACGACAGCATGAACGAGTCCATCGAGGAGGGGCATCACCTCCGTTCCGCCCTCGAGGTGGAAGCCCACTACGGACAGTTCCTCTTCCACCTCTGGAACTACGTCTCCAACGAGGACGCCAAGGAAATGCAGGAACATCAGGAGGCCATGACCGAGGCCCGCACCAAGTACCGCAAGACCATCGACACCATCAAAAGCGGCGACACCGAACCCGAGGCCGTCCAGCTCGCCTCACGTCTCGACAAGGCCATGACTGACGCCGACACGGTCAACAACCAGATCACCGCGCTGGTCCAGGAAGGCAAGCGGGCCAAGGCGACCGAACTCTACCTCGACAAGGGCGACGCCTCCCGCAAGGAGATCGAAAAGGTCGTCGGGGACATCGTCGCCCTCCAGGAGGGACACGTGGCCCGCGGCGTGGTCAACACCACCACCGTCGAAGCCAATGTGGGCAAGATCCTGTACGGCGGCACGTTCGCCGGCGTCCTGGTCGCCTTCGTCGTCGGCGTGCTCATCACCCGCAGCGTCACCAAACCCCTCGGCGACTCCGTCAACCTGGTTACCCGCGTCAGCGAGGGCGATGTCTCCGCCGACGTGCCGAACGATCTCCGCGAGCGCCGCGACGAACTCGGCAATGTGGCCCGGTCGCTCCAGGCCATGATCGAAAGTCTCCGTCAGGTCATCGGCAACGTCGCCAAGGGCGTTGAAACGCTCGCCACCTCCGCCACCGACCTCTCGGCCGCCTCCGGGCAGACCTCCGACAGCGCCAAGGGCGTCTCCGAGAAGGCCACCACCGTCGCTGGCGCCGCCGAGCAGGCCAGCGCCAATACGCTATCCGTCGCCACCAGCATGGAGGCCGCCACCTCCAATCTCTCCTCCGTCGCCAGCGCCACCGAACAAATGAGCGCCACCGTCGGCGACATCGCCGCCAACTCCGAGAAGGCGCGCGTGATCAGCGAACAGGCCAATTCCCAGGCCCAGACAATCTCCACGCTGATGCAGCAGCTGGGTGAAGCCGCCCGCGAGATCGGCAAGGTGACGGAAACCATCACCGACATCTCGTCCCAGACCAATCTCCTGGCCCTCAACGCCACCATCGAGGCCGCCCGCGCCGGAGCCGCCGGCAAGGGCTTCGCCGTCGTCGCCAACGAAATCAAGGAACTGGCCCGCCAGACCGCCGGCGCCACCGAGGACATCAAGGCCAAGATCGCCGGTGTCCAGACCTCCGCCGGCGGCGCCATCGCCGACATCGAGAAGATCTCCGGCATCATCAAGGACGTCGGACACATCGTCGCCAGCATCGCCGCCGCCATCGAGGAACAGGCCGCCGTCACCAAGGACGTCGCCACCAACATCGCCCAGGCCTCCGCCGGGGTGAAGGATGCCAGCGACCGCGTCTCCCAGACCGCCACCGTCTCACGGTCCATCGCCCAGGACATCGCCGGCGTGAACGGCGCCATGGCCGAGATCCGTCAGGGCGGCCAAACCGTCGAGTCCAGCGCCTCCGAACTCGCCCGTCTCGCCGACCAGCTGAAGATGGCCATGGCCCACTTCAAGGTCTGAAGACCCTGCCTCCACGCACTGACACGGTTCATCCGAGAGTCTTTCCGCCCCGACCCAAGCCCAATCGAAGTCCCAAGCCCCACCAAATGAACTCGCTCCTGTCCAGAATCCGAATCGCCCGGCGACCCCTCCTGATCGTCGCCGCCATGTGTCTGCCGCTCGGCGGGCTCCTGTACTTCGTCGTCGCCGGTTTCTCCGAGCAAATCCAATTCGCCCGGCTCGAAATCACCGGCAACCGGTACCTGCGCCCGCTCGTCCGTGTCCTCCACGGACTCCCCGATCACCAGCGCGCCGCCATCGCCGCGACCGGCGGTGCCGCCTCCGCCTCCTCCTCGGCCCTCGACAACGCACGTCGGGAACTCGACGCCGCCTTCGACGCCCTGGCCGAGGTCGACCAGGCCGTCGGCAAGGCCCTGCAGTTCACCGACGAGGAACTGAGGAAACGCCAGCGCGAGAACATCGCAGTCCCCCGGCTCCGCCAGCGCTGGGACCAGATCAAGTCCGCCAGGGCAGGGGGAACCCCCGCGGCCATCGCCGAACAACACGCCGCCCTCCTGGCCGACATCCGCGCCTCGATCGTTTATGTGGGGGATCGTTCCAACCTCATCCTCGATCCCGACCTCGACAGCTATTATCTGATGGACGCGACGCTGGTCGCTCTTCCCTCGCTCATCGACCGGATCGCCCGCACCACCGACCTCGTCTCCAGTGCGGTGGCCTCCGGAAAGGTCGCCACCGCCGATCTCCCGGGCCTCGCCACGGAATCCGCCCGCCTTCGCGAAATGGATGCGGACCGCGCCGAGGCCGGCCTCAAGACCGCCCTCGACGAGGATGCCGGGTTCAACGGCCAGAGCCCCACGCTGCGCTCCTCGCTGGAATCCCCGCGCAAGGAATTCAACAGCGCCGTCTCCGCCTTCCTCTCCCAGCTGGATCGTCAGGCCGCGACCACCGAGGCGGTGGCCACGGCCCAGGACTTCAAGGTCCGCGGGGAAGCCCTGCGCTCCGCCTCACTCCGCCTCTGGACCGCCGCGGTGCTTGAACTCGACCGGTTGCTCGAAGCCCGGATCAGCAACATCGGCGCACGCCGGACACGATCCCTCGTCATCGTCGCCGTGTTCCTGGTCGGCGCCGGCTTCGTGTTCTGGGCCGTTTCACGCAGCATCACGCTACCCATCCAGGAACTCACCAGCGTGATGCATGTGCTCGCCCGCGGGGATCTCTCGCCGGCCATCCCGAGAACCGGCGCTCCCGACGAAACCGGGGAACTGGCCCGGGGCATGGAATCGCTGGTCAGCAGCCTCCGCAACGTGGTGAAGGATCTCAACCAGGGTCTTCAGACGCTGACTCAAACCTCCGCCGAGCTGACCACCGTCTCCTCCCAGACCGCTTCCAGCGCCGGCATCATGTCCGAGAAGGGCCACACGGTCGCTGCCGCCGCCGAACAGGCCGGCGCGAACTCCGCCTCGGTCGCCTCCGGCATGGAGGAGGCCTCCGCCAGTCTCGCCTCCGTCGCCGCCGCCACCGAACAGCTCAGCGCCACCGTCGGCGACATCGCCTCCAGCTCCGAACGCGCCCGCGTCATCAGCGGCCAGGCCACCAGCCAGACCCGGGCCGTCGTCGAGGCCATGGAACAGCTCGGCCGCGCCGCCCAGGAAATCGGCAAGGTCACCGAAACGATCACCGACATCTCCTCCCAGACCAATCTGCTGGCCCTCAACGCCACCATCGAGGCCGCCCGCGCCGGAGCCGCCGGCAAGGGCT
>CAYZAE010000139.1:0-17993 GCA_964476125.1 uncultured Verrucomicrobiota bacterium
CGAGCCAGGGGCAGGCCCATCCTGCTTGATCGTGGAAAGCCATTCGCCGACCGGCGAGGGAGGAGGCGTAGATTCCCATCACCATTTCGACGGCCCAGGCGCCGTTGCGACCGCTGCATTCGGGTTCGCGATCAGTTCGGATGGCCTCAAGCCAGTCGCCCACGGGGCCAAGGTTGTGTTCCGGCGATGGTGGGGCGTCGGCGGGGGCGGGTTCGAAGGGCTGCCATTCATCGCGGCGTCCGGTGGGCGACCAACCGGTGGTGGAGCGAAGAAACACGTTGGGGGCGATGTCGCAGTTGAGCCGTGCGACGCCGCGGCTGCCGTGGATTTCGATGCCCCAGTGACCGACGGTTTCACGAAGGCGGGCGTCGCTGAGGAAGGTCGCGGTGGCTCCGCCCGCGAAGCCGAACGTGGCGGCGACGCGATCCCCGGCGAGCCAGCCCACGTTGTCGGTGACCTTGCGTCGGTCCTCGCGGGTGATGGGACGTCCCTTCACGGTGACCTGGCCCTGGACCCAGAGCGGGTCGCCGGCGAAGGCGCGCAGGAGATCGAACAGGTGGGAACCGAGCACCATCATGTCCTCGCCTCCGGCCCGGGCGTCCTGTTTGCCATAAGCCCTGAACTCGGCGATTTCCCCGAGACGGCCGGAGGCGACGGCCTCGCGCAGACGGCGCACGCGCGGGACGAAGCGCATGGTGTGGGCGACGGCGATGCGGAGGTTGCGCCGGTCCGCCTCGGCGAGCAGGGCATCGGCTTCGTCGGAGGATTGGGCGAACGGCTTTTCGAAGTAGCAGTGGGCTCCCGCGCGAAGGCAGGCGAGCCCGATTTCGTGGTGCCGGTCGGCGTGGCGCATGGCGATGCTCACGAGTTGGGGGCGCTCCCGCTCGAGCAGTTCGTGGTAGTCGGCGTAATCGCGCGGGGCTCCGATGCGTTTGGCCGCGGCTTTGCGGGCCGTGTCGTTGGGATCGGCGACGGCGACGCAGGTGATTCCGGGGCGGCCGGTGAAGATGCCGTCGAGACCGTGCCCGTAGTCGCCGTGGCCGGTGCTGCCGATGACGGCGGCCCGGAGTGCCGGGGCGGGGCTGGAAGTCTGGGCGGTGACGCGGAGGGCACCTGCGGCCGCTGCTGCGGTCGCCGTGGCGGTGGATCCGAGGAAGGAGCGGCGGTTCATGGTGGGGAGGCCTATTCCCAGCCGATCTGGCGTCCACGATTCTGTTCCTCGAGCCAGCGGAGGAGGGGTTTGTAGTATTCCAGCATGGCGCGGGTGGAGAGGTCTTCGCCGGTGGCATCGCGGAGCACTTTGCGCCAGTCCTCGGTGGCGCCTTTCTCGAGCATGCGCCGAAGCCAGGTGCCGATTTCGCGGTTGCCGGCGTAGTTACAGCTTTGCGGGGGTTGGTGGAGGATTTTGCGGGCGATGTGATCGTGGAACTGGAACTTGAGCACGGTGGCGACGGCGTAGTTGGGGTAGTAGCAGGGGGTGTCGTTGATGTGCGTCTTGGTGGCGGGATCGCAGAGTGTGGCGCCGCGGTCGGCGGGCGGTTCGACGCCCTGGAATTGGCGGACGTGTTCCCACCAGCGGGCGTTCCAGCGTTCGGTGGGCAACCCGTCGGCGTACACGTCGGCTTCCCAGTGGGTCATGGTGCCGCTGGCCCAGAACAGGAAGGGGACGGAGTGGGAGAGGGCGTCGTTGAGCAGGACGAGCACCGGATCGCCTTTGAAGTCGGCGGGCAGGATCTGCATGGCCTGGAGGTAGGGGACCTGCATGGAGGCCATGCCGATCAGTTCGCCCATTCCTTCGTGGAAGGCCGGGTTGGCGCTGGTGCGGAGCAGGTAGGGGACCTGGGGGCGGGTGTAGGCGATGTCGTAGTAGGCGTGGCCGAGTTCGTGGTGCGCGGTTTCGAACCACCAGCGGTTGGCTTCGACGCTCATGAGCGAGCGGATGTCCTGTTCGAGATCGATGTGCCAGCAGGAGGCGTGGGCATTTTTCTTTCGGGTTTGGCCGGCCGGCACGGGGAACAGATCCGAGCGCGTCCAGAACGTCTCAGGCAGTTTCGGGAAGCCGAGACCGGTGTAGAACTTCTCGGCGGTTTGGGTGACCCAGGCGGGTTCGTGTTTGGAGAAGTACGGGTCGAGATCGATGCCTTCGACGAGTCCGCCCCATTCCTGACTCCAGCGGTTGTCGATCCAGTGGGCGGGGATGAGCTTCGGTACGGGCTGGCCGTAGCGTTTCGCGAGCTCGTGTTTCACCCAGGTGTGGAGGTGCAGATAGAGCGGGCGGAGCTCGGACATGAAGGCGTCGTTGAGCCGGACCATTTCTTCGGAGGTCATTCCGTAGGCGGCGACCTGGAGGGCGAAGTAGTTGGAATGTCCGAGCTCGCGGGCGACGCCATTGCGGAGGTCGCGCAGTCGGATGAGTCCGTCCTTCAGCCGGGGACCGATTTCCTTGGAGGCTTCCCAGACTTCGCGGCGTTCGCCGAGATCGCGCGAGGTGGAGAGGATGCGGTCGATGTCATTGGCGGTGGCGTTGGTGCCGCGGAACCGGAACTGGAATCCGTTCATGGCACTGGCCTGGGCTGTTTCGGCGGCGATGCGTTCCGCGACCAGGGTCGGGTTGGTCATGGGGCCCTCGGCGGCGTTGAGCAGCACGCGTTCCAGCTGGCGGACGGTGATTTCCTTGAGGGCCCGTTTGCTGGCGAGAAGCTCCCGGGCTTCGCGGATGATCGCCGGGTTGCCGTTGAACGCGGCGCGGGCGCGACCGGCCACTTCGGCCGCGGCGTCGTGCTCCGGTTTCACATCCGTGGCGGCGTTCCACTGCGCCTCGCCTTCGACGCGGTACAACGCCTGATAACCGGCGTTCACGAGGGACAGGAAGCGGTCGGCGCGTTCCTGAATCCGCGAGGCGGCGTGGGCGGGGAGGAGAAGGACGCAGAAGACCAATCCGAGCCAGGGCCGGGTGCGCATGCCCGGACGGTAACGTGGGGGACCTTTGACTCCAATCCTGATCCTGGGGGCTGCCTGGACAGGAGGAACGGTAGGGACCGGAGCCCCCTCCCGGTTCAGGTCAGGTCACCTCACGTCAGGTATTTCTGGACGATGTGCTGCGGGAGGCTTTGCAGATCGAGCAGGGTGAGGAAGTCGATGGTCTTGAAATCGCGGTCGATGGCGGGCGGGCCGCAGATCCGGGCGCCGATGGAGAGGTAAGCGCCGAGCAGCTTGGGAACGCGCGGGGGAGGCACGGCGAGTTCGTCGAGGGGGCAGAGGTGGGACGCCTGGGGGTTGGTGCGCCAGCCCTCGGGGGCCAGATGGCTGCCTTCGAGCAGGCGGTACATGGCGGCCCCTTCGCGTGGATCCTGCGAGGTGAGGGAGCTGCATCCGATCAGGTAGCGGGCGCCCCGTTCGCGGGCGTAGCCGGCGATTCCCTTCCAGAGCAGGCTGAGCACGGACAGGTTGCGGTGCTGGGCGTGCACGCAGGCGCGCCCGAGTTCGATGATCTCGGCGCGGGCGGGTTCGAAGGGGGCGAAGTCGAATTCCTGCTGGCTGTAGTAGCCGAGGTTGCGGGCGGCGGAGGTGCCGGTCTGGAGCCGGTAGGTGCCGACCACCAGGCCGGAGGCGACCTCCTCGACGAGCAGATGGTCGCAGACGCCGTCGAAGGCATCGACATCGAGGCCGGTGGTATAGGACTCGGCGAGACCCTCGCGGAGCTCGAGATTGAAGACCTCGAAACGCAGTCGTTGGGCGGAGCGAATTTCGTCGGCAACGGTCGCGAGGCGAAACCGATAGGCACCCTGGCTCCGTGCCAGGATGCGGTCGCCGACCGTTGCGGATCCGCCTTCCGGAGTTGGATTCATGAAGGAGAGTGTCGTTGCCTGGCCTGAACGCTGTGGGTGGCGGGGACGCCGAGGCCGGCAGCGGTCCAAGGCAACGCCGCGTGTCTAGCGATGCCACGGGGCAAAACAAGCCCGAACCGCGAGCGGGGTGCCGACCGAACCCCATTTTTTACTCCAACCGGCGCCCGGGGATTTGTTATTCCAGCCGTCCCGTGTCGAACAATCCGCTCGCCGAAATCCGCCAGACCCGCCTCGACAAGGCCGCCGCGCTGCGTGCGCGGGGCCTGAACCCCTATCCCTCGAAGAGCCGCCGGACGCATTATGCGGACCGGGTCCTGGCCGAGTTCGAGGCTTTGGAGGGCCAGACGGTCACGGTGGCGGGCCGCCTGATGTCGATGCGCGACCAGGGCGCCCTGGCCTTTGCCCATGTCCAGGATCAGACCGGACGCATTCAGCTGTTTCTGCGGAAGAACGAGGTGGCGGTGACGGAGGCCTCGACGGGAACGCTGGGGTACGCCGAGCTGGGGTTGGCGGACCTCGGGGACATTGTCGAAGGCACGGGGAAGGTGATGCGGACCAAGCGTGGCGAGGTGAGCATCCAGGTGTCGGAGTTCCGGTTGTTGACCAAGGCCATCCGGCCGTTGCCGGACCAGTGGCATGGACTGAAGGACCGGGAGTTGGTTCTTCGGAAGCGGTACCTCGACACCACGCTCGACACCGTGAGCCGGGATCGGTTCGGGGCGATTGCCAAAATGATCCGGGCCATGCGGGAGTTCCTGAATGGCCGCGGGTTTCTGGAGTTTCAGACCCCGGCCATTCAGCCGCAGTACGGCGGCGGCACGGCGAAGCCGTTCAAGACGCACGTCAACGCCCTGGGTGTGGACATGTACCTCGCCATCTCGCATGAGCTTTATCTCAAGCGTCTGATCGCGGCCGGGTACGACAAGGTCTACACCATCGGCCGCTACTTCCGGAACGAGGGCATCGACCGGTCGCATCATCCGGAGTTCTCCATGGTCGAGACCATGACCGCTTACGAGAACTACGAGTACAACATGCAGCTGGTGGAAGACATGTTCCGGCATGTGGCGACGACGGTGTTTGGTCGGACCGCTTTCAAGGTGAAGGGGCATGACATCGATTTCGCGCCGCCCTGGCGCCGGGTCCGCATGTCGGATGCCGTCAAGGAGCAGACCGGCGTTGATTTCTCGGCCATCGCGTCGGCGGACGAGGCCAACGCGGTGCTGGCGCGGTTGGGCATCGAGGAGCCCCAGCCGTCGGTGGGCGAGGCCATGGTTCGCGCTTTTGAGGCGACGGTGGAACCGACGCTGATCCAGCCGACCCTGGTGTTCGGGCATCCGGTCGAGATCTCTCCCCTGGCGAAGCCGATGTCGGACGATCCCCGGTTCGTGGAGCGTTTCGAGATTTTCATCGGGGCGATGGAGTGCGGTGACAACTGGAGCGAACAGAACGATCCCGCCCAGCTCCTGCGCACCTGGCGCGGGGCGTACCGCGAGTCGGAGCGGGATGAGGGCAAGTTCCATACCCTCGACTTCGACTTCATCGAATGCCTTGAGTACGGCCTTCCCCCGACCACCGGCATCGGGCCTGGGATCGAGCGCATGGCGATGATTTTCACCGAGCAGGAGAACATCGACGACGTCATCTTCTTCCCGCTGATGCGTCCGGTGATCTCCCCCATCAACGCCCAGCTCTACGGCATCGAGAAGCCTGCGGAACCGACCCCGGCTGAATGGGCTGGAACCGCCAGTGTCACCTTCGAGGAGTTCCGCAAACTCATCCGTGATGGGGCGATCGCGGCGCACACTGCCAGCCTGACCCTGCGACCGGCCGTCCGGATGTGGTCCTCGGTCGCTCCCGCCGCCGTGACCCGATTCACCGCCTCGGCGGACATCGAGGGCCTGCTGGCCCACGGCGCTGTGCGCGTCACTGGTTTATCCATGCCCCATGACGAGGCCACGTCCGAGTCGGCGGTGAGCGAACTCGTGGAGTTTCTCAGGGCGCAGTTTCCGTCGGCCTCCATCCAGGTCGTGGCGTCTTCGAAGGTGCCGCCGCCACCGACCGAGCCGCATCTGGATTCGCCGGGCCTCTAGGAGCGCGACGTTCCAACGTTCCTCGATTTCACCCCGTCCTGCGGAAAGCCGCGGGACGGGGTTTTTCGTGCGGCACGGTTCGCCTGTGCGGCGACTGGGGGGATCGGAGATCGGAGTTCGGAGTTCGGAGATCGGAGATCGGGCCGACACACGGCTTTCGACTTACGACCGGCTCTTGGTTGTGGGGGCTGGGGGGGGCTGGGGTCTGGCGTCTGGGGTCTGGCGTTTGGCGTTTGGCGTTTGGCGTTTGGGGGTTTGGAAGTGGGAGGTGGTGTTGCTGCGTGTGGGGGGTGCGGTGCTGATTTGGATAAGATTTCCTGTGTTGGGTTTTCCTTGGTGATAAGTGTTGCTTTGGATCATGAGCGAATTTGGACGAAACCGTGAATTGAACGGATCTTTTGTGTAAAACCTTAAAGCACTGGGTTTTGGGAATTCTTTGTGCGAGACATAAGGCATCCAAAAGCACAAGAAAGGGTCGGGGTCCGCCAAGATTTGCGAAGCCATGATTTTGGCGGGAGTGGAGGCTGGTGCTGGTCGAAGTGAAGCAGGCGGAGGGGGCCGGCCGGTGAGCCGGGGAGGGGGTTGAAACCTGCCGGTGCCGGTGTCGGTGTCGGTGGATGAGGGATCGGTGGGATGTCCCGCGGGGGAGTTTCGCCGACCGAGCAGACAACGAACGAAGGACACGAACGTGAGCGCGAAGGCCGTACTCTTCAACAACACCGTCCTGCGGGACGGACACCAATCGATGGCGGCGACGCGGATGACGACCCCGCAGATGCTGCCGGCGGCGCCGATCCTGGACGGGATGGGCTTCAACGGGCTGGAGACGTGGGGTGGGGCGACGATTGATTCGTGCCTCCGCTTTTTGAACGAGAATCCGTTCGAGCGCCTGCGGACCCTGAAGAAGGTGGCGCCGTCGACGCCCCAGTTGATGCTGCTGCGGGGGCAGAACATCGTGCAGTACGCGAGTTTTCCGGACGACGTGGTGGAGGCGTTCGTGAAGTGCACGGCGGATGCGGGCATGGACATCCTGCGGATTTTCGATGCGTTGAACGACCTGCGGAATCTTGAGACGGCGATCAAGGCGGTGCGGAAGTCGGGGAAGCACGCGCGGGGTGAGCTCTGCTACACCATCAGCCCGGTCCATACCGTGGAGAATTTTGTGAAGATGGGGGTGGAGCTGGAGAAGCTCGGGTGCGATTCGATCGGCATCAAGGACATGTCGGGCATTCTCCAGCCGCAGATTGCCTACCGGATGGTGAAGGAGTTGAAGGGGAAGATCGGCATTCCGATCACGCTGCACACGCACGACACGGCGGGGCTGGGTGCGGCCAGTTATCTGGCGGCGATCGAGGCGGGGGTGGATTGCGTGGAGGTTTCCATCGTGCCCTTCGCCAACGGGACCTCGCAGCCCGACACCCAGCGCATGCTGGCGCTGCTGGAGGGGCATCCGCGCTGTCCCTCGTTCGATCCGGCCAAGCTCTCCAAGCTTCGCGATTACTTCGAGGGCGTGTACCTGGAGCTCGCGAAGTTCACCAGCCCGGCCAATGAACGGGTGGATTCGGACATCCTGATCTATCAGGTCCCTGGCGGCATGCTCTCGAACTTCCGGACCCAGCTGAAGGAGCAGGGGATGTCGGACAAGTTCAACGAGGTGGTGAAGGAGATCCCGGTGGTGCGCGAAGCCCTGGGCTGGGTGCCGCTGGTGACCCCGACCTCCCAGATCGTGGGCACGCAGGCGATGATGAATGTGAAGTTTGGTCGCTGGAAGATGATCTGCCAGCCGGCCCAGGACATCGCCCTTGGCAAGTACGGGTGCACCCCGGGCCCGATCGATCCCGGCGTCCTGGCCCAGGTGGAACGTCAGACCGGCAAGAAACCGGTGACCGAACGACCCGCGAATCTGCTGGAGCCCGGCATGGAGAAGTACCGCAAGCAATGTGCCGAGAAGGGGCTGCCCACCGACGACGAGACGGTGGTGTTGTTCGCGATGTTCCCGCAGCAGGTGGAGGCTCTGTACAAGGCCCGCGCTGCCGGACCCGCCGCGACCACTTCCGCCGCCAGTCCGGCTCCCGCAGTCGCCGCAGCGCCCGCCGCCGCGACCGCGACCGCGACCGCGGCTGTCGCAGCCGCCCGTCCCGCTCCGTCCCCGGCCCGTGCCGGCAACGGAAAGCATCTCTTCCTGACGGTCAACGGCCGTCGTCACGAGGTCACGGTGGAAACCCTGGAAGGCTGAGAAGCCTCCTCCCTACTGCCATGTCGAACACTCCCATCCCCGAGAAGCAGGCCGAGGCACCGCTCCTGGCGGAGTTCCCGCCGGCGACGCATGCCCAGTGGAAGGCGCTGGTCGAGGCCGAGTTGAAGGGCGCGCCCTTCGACAAGAAGATGATCTCGACCACCTACGAGGGCATCGCGCTTCAGCCGGTTTACCGGCGCGAGGATGGCGCGAAGGTGGCCCATGCCGGGTCGCTGCCCGGGTTCCCCCCGTTCGTTCGGGGCGCGACCGCCAGCGGTTATCCGGGCAGGCCGTGGGACGTCTCGCAGGAAATCGCCTTGTCGGGCGCCGCGGAATTCAACGACGCGGCGCGGGCCGGGCTTCAGCGGGGGCTGACGGCGCTGAACATGGTGGTGGACCAGGCGACGCGGAAGGGGGCTGATCCGGACTGGGCGGCTCCCGCCGAGGTTGGTGCCGGAGGATTGTCGGTGGCGACCCTGGCGGATCTGGAGCGGGCCCTGGACGGCATTGATCTCGAGACCGTGCCGCTGTTTGTGCGTTCGGGGGCGTCGGGCATGCCCTTCGCGGCGTTGCTCGCGGCCCTGGCGAGGAAGCGTGGACGCGACCTGCGCCGGTTGCGGGGCTGCATTGAGGTGGACCCGCTGGGCGTGCTGGCGCACGAGGGCCGGCTGCCGCAGTCGCTGGACGGGTCGTATCGCGAGATGGCGGCCCTGACTGAATGGGCTGCGGCCGAGGCGCCCTTGTTGCAGACGGTGTGCGTTCATGGCCGGGCCTGGCACGAGGCGGGGGCGAATGCCGTGCAGGAGCTGGCGTTCACGCTGGCCATGGCGGCGGATTACCTTCGGGCGATGCACCGTCGGGGCCTGGACGTCGAGGTCATGGCGCCGCGCCTCCGGTTTGCGCACACCGTGGGCGTCCAGTTCTTCGTGGAGATCGCCAAGCTGCGGGCGTCCCGGTTGTTGTGGTCGAGGCTGATCTCCGTTCTCGGAGGTTCGGCGGAGGCCCAGAAGGCGTCGCTGCATGTCCGCACCAGTTTCTTCAACAAGACTTCGTATGATCCGCACGTGAATCTCCTGCGGACGACGGTGGAGGCGTTCGGGGCGGTGTTGGGCGGGTGCGACAGCCTGCAGGTGGGGGCGTTCGACGAGGTGGTGCGGACCCCGGACGAGTTCTCGACGCGCATTGCGCGGAACCAGCAGCTGATCCTGCGCGAGGAATGCCATCTCACCTCGGTCATTGATCCCGCGGGCGGTTCCTGGTTCGTGGAATCCCTGACCGACCAGCTGGCGCGCCGGGCGTGGGGAGTTTTTCAGGAGATCGAAAAGCAGGGCGGGATGCATGCTTCGATGCGGGCGGGCTGGCCGCAACGGGAGGCGGCGAAGACGGCGGAGTCACGGCTCACGAATGTCGCGCGGCGCCGGGACAGCATCGTGGGAACCAACGCCTACGCGAACGCGATCGAGAAGCCTCTGGACGTGCCCGCTTCGGATCCCTCGGTGTTCCACCTCCGGCGGGTCAAGCAGATCGCGGCGGTCCGGACTTCGGCGGACGACGCCCGGAACCAGACCGTTCTGGAGCGGTTGGGGGCGGTGGTGGGCCGGAGCGGTCGCGAGCTGGTGGAGAACGCGGTGGCCGCGGTGGCGGCGGGGGCGACCCTGGGTGAGCTCACGCGGGCCATCCGGATTGTGGATCGTTCGGAGGAGCCGATCGTTCCTGTCTGTTTCACCCGGGCCTCGAGTCAGTTCGAGCGGCTCCGTCGAGCGGTCGATGCGCATTCGACCACGGTGGGGCATCGGCTGAAGTTGTTTCTGGCGAATATGGGGCCGCCGAAGCAGCACCGGGCCCGGGCTGATTTCTCCCGGGGATTCCTGGAGCTGGCCGGCTTCGAGGTGCTGTCGCCCTCGGGATTCGCGACGCCTGAGGAGGCCGCTCTGGCGGCGGTGAAGGTGGGGGCGGACGCGGTGTGTGTCTGTTCCACCGACGAAACCTATCCCGCGATCGTGGCCCCCCTGGTGACGGCGCTGCGGGCGCGCAAGACCGGGGCTGTGGTGATCGTGGCGGGGTATCCGCCGGACCAGATCGAGGCCCTGCGCGGCGCGGGCGTGAACGAATTCATCCATCTTCGGGCCAACGCGCTCGAGGTTCTGACCCATATCGCCAAACTGCTGGGAGTCACCGTATGAAACCATTTCCCGATCTCACGACCGTGGACTTCGACAGCACGCCGGCACCGGCGACTCTGGCGGAGTGGCAGGCGCGGTTTGAGCGCGAGACCGGCCGGCCGCTGGCGGAGCTTGTGGAGAAGACCCTGGAGCACGTCGATTTCCGGCCGCTGTACACGGCGGAGGATCTGGCGGGTTGCGGGCACCTCGACACCATGCCGGGCCTGGCGCCGTTCCTGCGTGGTCCGTACGGGTCGATGTACGTGACGCGCCCCTGGACGGTCCGGCAGTACGCGGGATTCTCGACGGCCGAGGAATCCAATGCCTTTTACCGGCGGAACATCGCGGCGGGCCAGCAGGGGTTGTCGGTGGCCTTCGATCTGCCGACGCACCGTGGTTACGACTCGGACCATCCGCGGGCGTTTGCGGATGTCGGCAAGGCGGGGGTGGCGGTGGATTCGGTGTTGGACATGAAGGTCCTCTTCGACCGCATCCCGCTCGATCGCATTTCGGTGTCGATGACCATGAACGGGGCGGTCCTGCCGGTGATGGCGTTTTACGTGGTGGCGGCGGAGGAGCAGGGGGTGAAGCTGGAGCAGCTCTCCGGGACCATTCAGAACGACATTCTCAAGGAGTACATGGTGCGGAACACCTACATTTATCCGCCCGCACCCTCCATGCGGATCATCGCCGACATCTTCGCCTTCGCGTCGCGGCAGATGCCGAAGTTCAACTCCATCTCCATCTCGGGTTATCACATGCAGGAGGCGGGGGCGCCGGCGGACTTGGAGTTGGCCTACACCCTGGCGGACGGCGTGGAGTACGTGCGCACGGGATTGAAGGCGGGGATTGAGATCGACGCCTTCGCGCCGCGGCTCTCGTTCTTCTGGGCGCAGGGGAAGAACTTCTTCATGGAGATCGCCAAGATGCGGGCCGCACGGGCCCTGTGGGCGAAACTCATCCGGCAGTTCAATCCCAAGAGCGCGAAATCGATGGCGCTCCGCACGCACTCCCAGACCTCCGGCTGGTCGCTGACTGAGCAGGATCCCTTCAACAACGTGGCGCGCACGTGCCTCGAAGCGATGGCGGCGGCCCTGGGCCACACGCAGTCGCTGCACACCAACTCCCTGGACGAGGCGATCGCGTTGCCCACGGATTTCTCGGCGCGCATTGCGCGCAACACCCAGTTGTTCCTGCAGGAGGAAACCGGGATCACGAAGGTCATCGATCCGTGGGCCGGCTCGTTCTTCGTGGAAGCCCTGACCGACGCGCTGATGCGCCGGGCGTGGGGGCACATCCAGGAGGTCGGGGCTCTCGGCGGCATGGCCAAGGCCATCGAGACCGGCTTGCCCAAGCTGCGCATCGAAGAGGCTGCGGCCCGACGCCAGGCGCGCATCGACTCCGGCCAGGAGGTCATCGTCGGCGTGAATCGCCACCGCCTCGACCGCCAGGAGGCCCTGACGGTGCTCGAGGTCGACAACGCCGCCGTCCGGGATTCCCAGATCCGCCGGCTCCAGACGCTCAAGACGGAACGCGACAATGCGAAGGTGAAGGCCTGCCTTGAGGCGCTCACCAAATCGACCGAGACCGGCGAGGGCAACCTGCTCGCGCTGGCCATCGATGCCGCCCGCGCGCGGGCCACCCTGGGGGAGATTTCCGCCGCGATCGAAAAGATCGCCGGCCGGCACCAGGCCGCCATCCGTTCCGTCAGCGGTGTGTACCAGTCCGAATACGGTTCCGATCCGGGCATCGTGTCGGTGCGCAAGCTGACCGACGCGTTTGCGGAAAACCACGGGCGCCGTCCGCGCATCCTGATCGCGAAGATGGGACAGGACGGCCATGACCGGGGCGCGAAGGTGGTGGCCACGGCCTACGCCGACCTGGGGTTCGACGTCGACATCGGCCCGCTGTTCCAGTCGCCGGGCGAGACGGCGAAGATGGCGGTGGAGAACGACGTGCACCTGGTGGGCATCAGTTCGCTGGCGGGCGGTCACAAGACCCTGCTGGTGCAGTTGCGTGAGGAGCTCGGGAAGCTCGGCCGCGACGACATCATGGTCATCGTGGGCGGGGTCATTCCGGCGCAGGATTACGATTTCCTGAAGGAGCACGGGGCTGCGGCGGTCTTCGGGCCGGGCACGCGGATTCCGGAGGCGGCGCAGCAGATCGTGGAGGAACTCGACCGTCGCCTGGGGGGTGTTTGAACCGTGAACCCAGGGATCTCCATTCTTCTGTGGTCGTGGCTGGCAGGCCTGGCCCAGGTTTGGAACCGAGGCAAGGACATGGACCCATCCCGAGTCAACGAGGGCAGCAGCGCAAAGCCGCGACCGACGGGGCGACCCGGCGTCGACGACTATGTCGCGGGGGTGCTCCGTGGGGACAGGTCGATGCTGGGCCGTGCGATCACGCTGATCGAAAGCACTTCGGTGGCGCACGAGGCGATGGCCCAGGACGTCCTGCAGAAGCTGATGCCGCACACTGGCCGGGCGAAGCGGGTGGGCATCACGGGGGTTCCGGGAGTGGGCAAGAGCACCTTCATCGAGGCCCTCGGTTGTTTCCTCTGTGGTCGCGGACTGCGCGTGGCGGTGCTGGCGATCGATCCGACCAGCGCGCTTTCACGGGGCAGCATCCTGGGTGACAAGACGCGCATGGAACGGCTGAGCGGCGAGCCGAACGCGTTCATCCGGCCATCGCCATCCGCGGGAAATCTGGGGGGCGTGGCGCGGCGGACGCGCGAGACCCTGTTGTTGTGCGAGGCGGCGGGCTTCGACGTCGTGCTGGTGGAGACCGTGGGCGTGGGCCAGAGCGAGGTGACGCTGCGGTCGATGGTCGATTTCTTCCTGCTGCTGCTGCTGCCCGGGGCGGGCGACGATCTCCAGGGCATCAAGCGCGGGATCATGGAGATGGCGGACGCGGTACTGATCAACAAGGCGGACGGTGACAACCGGCAGCGGGCCGAGCTGGCGCGTTCGGAGCAGTCGCTGGCCCTGCATCATCTGGCGCCGGCGACGCCGGCCTGGCGCACCGAAGTGGCGCTTTGTTCGGGTTTGAGCGGCGAGGGGATCCTTGAGGCCTGGCGGACGGTGGAGCGGTTCTATGCCGAGCTCGGGCCGAGCGGGGCGATCGAGGGGCGGCGCCGGGAGCAGTGGATCCGCTGGCTGGATGATCTGGTGCGGGAGGAGTTGGTGCAGCGGTTGCATCGGCATCCCGCCGTGCGCGCGCTGCGGCCCGAACTCGACCGGTCGTTGGTGGCCGGGGAAGTCACGGCGGTTCGGGCGGCGCGCCTGCTGCTGGAAGCTTTCGAAAAACAGCCGGAGAACGACCTATGTTGAAGAAGATCGACCATCTGGGGATCGCGGTGAAATCGCTGGCCGAGGCGGTGCCGTACTACGAGAAGGCGCTTGGCCTCAAGTGCGAGCACTTCGAGGAGGTTCCGTCGCAGAAGGTGCGCACAGCGTTCTTCGCCTGCGGCGAGGTGCATCTGGAGCTGCTGGAACCGACCGATCCGGAGAGCCCGATCGCGAAGTTCCTGGAGAAGAACCCCGCGGGAGGCATCCACCACATCGCCTTCGGCACCGACGACATCACCGCCCAGCTGGGCCAGGCCGCAGGGGCCGGGGTTCGGCTGATCCACGAGCAGCCCTTTGACGGCGCGGGCGGAAAGCTCGTCGCCTTCCTCCATCCCAAGTCGACCTTCGGGGTGCTCACCGAGTTTTGCATGCCCAAGCCCGGAGCGCCTGGGACCCACTGATCCACGATTCGTTCCATCCGCACCCGAAACCCTTTTCCAAAAATCCGCCGCCATGCCCATTGCCCAAGCCTTCCTCGACGAACTCCGCAAACGCCGTGAGACCGCACTGGTCGGAGCGGGAGCCGACAAACTCGAAGCCCGGCGCAAGAAGGGTGTGATGACGGCCCGGGACCGCATCGACGCCCTGTTCCAATCCGGGACCTTCCAGGAGTGGGGCATGCATGCGGAGCACGACTGTCACCACTTCGGCATGGAGAAAAAGTCGCTGCCATGCGATGCGGTGGTGACGGGTGTGGGTCTGACGGATGGCCGGGTGGTCGCCTCATTCAGCCAGGATTTCACGGTGGCTGGCGGGTCGCTCGGCAGGATCCATGCGAAGAAGATCTGTGATCTGATGGAGTACGCGCTGAAGGTCGGCTGCCCGATCGTCGGATTCAATGATTCGGGCGGCGCGCGCATTCAGGAGGGTGACGATTCCCTGTCCGGGTACGGGCAGGTGTTCTTCCGGAACGTGCTGGTCTCGGGCGTCGTTCCCCAGATCGCGATCATCGCAGGCCCGTGCGCCGGTGGGGCCGCGTATTCCCCGGCGCTGATGGACTTCATCATCATGGTGAAGGGCAGTGCGAACATGTTCATCTGCGGGCCGGAGGTCATCCAGGCGGCGACGGGGCAGAAGTGCACGATGGACGACATCGGGAGTGCGGTGGCGCATGCGACGGTGAGCGGGAACATCCATTTCGTGGCGGACAGCGACACCCATGCGGTGCAGATCGCGCGCAAGCTTCTGTCGTTCCTGCCGTCGAACAACGTCATGGATCCGCCGCATCAACCGACGCCGAGTGTCGACATGAGCCCGGATCCGGGGATGAACGACCTGGTGCCGGCGGGGGCGAAGGATCCCCTGGACATCCTGCATGTCATCGGGCGTTTGGTGGATGGCGGTGATTTTCTGGAGATCCAGCGGGATTGGGCGCGGAACATCGTGGTCGGGTTTGGCCGCATCCAAGGCATTGTGGTGGGCATCATCGCCAACCAGCCTTCGGTGAAGGCGGGCACGCTGGACATCGATGCGTCGGACAAATCGGCGCGGTTCATCCGGTTCTGCAACGTGTTCAACATCCCCATCGTGACGCTGGTGGATGTGCCTGGTTTCCTGCCCGGGGTGGCGCAGGAGCGAGGCGGCATCATCCGGCATGGGGCGAAGATGCTGTTCGCGTACGCGGCGGCGACGGTTCCGAAGATCACGGTCATCCTGCGCAAGGCGTATGGCGGGGCGTACCTCGCCATGTGCAGTGCGGACATGGGGGCGGATGTCGTCTATGCGTGGCCGACCGCCGAGATCGCGGTCATGGGCGCGGAGGGCGCGGTGAAGATTCTGTACAAGCGCGAGATCACGGCGGCCGCGGACCCGAAGCAGAAGGAGGCCGAGTTGGTGGCGGAATACCGCGAGCGGTTCTGCTCGCCGTACGAGGCGGCGCAGAAGGCGATGATCACCGACGTCATTGAGCCCTCCGAGACCCGGGCCGTGGTGGCCATGGCATTGCGCAACACCCTGACGAAGAGGGAGACTCGCCCGCCGAAGAAGCACGGCACGATTCCGCTGTAGTCCGCTTTCCAGGCCACCCGAACCTCCGATCGATCCGCGTCCACCATGAGCAGTACACCGCAAACCCAAGTGACCCCCATGCCGGCCGAGGAAATGTCGGCGGCGGAGTCCGCCATCGGCCGGGCCCTGGCGATGATCCACCGCGTCCTGCCCCGGTTGGACGAGGTGGAGCGTGCGACGGATGTGCAGACGGTTCTGCGTGCCGCCGCGGAGCAGATTGAGTTGGCGCGGGTGGCGCATGCGAAATGGACGGAGTCGGTCCGTCCCGTGGCTCCGGAGGCGGAGATCATGGCGATCATCGCGGCGGCGGTGGCGGTCACCCTGGGCCGTCCGCACCGGGTGCTCGACGTGAAGAAGGCGGCCCCGGCGGTGACCTGGGTGAATGCCTGGGCCATGGAAGGGCGCTTCCAGCATTACTCGTCGCACAAGGTGCGCTGAGCCCCGGCGAATCCACCGGGCCCGGAAACCAGGAAACGAGCGTTTGAGACCTCGGACAGGAATTTCACCATGATCAAGAAGCTGCGAGTGACGGTGGACGGGAAACCGTTCGATGTGACGGTGGAGATGGACGACGAATCGCAGGCGGCGACGCCGGCATCGGGCCAGGCTCCGGTCGTGTTGTCGGCTCCGCCGGCGGCCCTGGTGGCGGCTCCCGCGCCATCCCCGGCGGCGGCCCCGGCCGCCTCCGGGCCGGGCGATGTTCCGAGTCCCCTGGCGGGCCGGGTCACGGCCATCAATGTCCAGGCTGGGCAGGACGTGAAGGAGGGGGATCACCTGATCACCCTCGAGGCCATGAAAATGAACACCTTCGTCATGGCGCCGCGGGCGGGCAAGGTGAAGGAGGTCAAGGTGGCGGTCGGAACCGCGGTCGAGGAAGGGCAGGGGTTGGTTGCTCTTGAATGACGGAAGCGCAGCCGTGGGTCCCGGGGCACGGCCTGCCGATGACCTGTCCGAGCCGCACACCATGAACTTCCATGATGCCTCCCCCACCGAAGGGTCCGGGTCCGGATCGGGAGATCTGGTGCGGCCTCCCACGAGGGCGGGGGGATGGGTGCTGTACGAGTACGCGGAGTTGCCTTCGACCAACGATCTCGCCGGCACCCTGCCGGTCTGGTCGGCCGTCCGCGCAGCCCGGCAGAAGGCGGGCCGGGGGCGTTATCAGCGTTCGTGGATTTCGGATGTCGGCGGGCTTTGGATCTCGGCGGTGGTGCCGGTGGGGGCGCCTGAATCCGGATGGGGGGCGCTTCCCCTGGCGGCGGGTTTGGCGGTGTGTGAGGCACTGACCGCGTGGCGGGCGGGTCCGCTGCGGTTGCGTTGGCCGAACGATGTGATGGTGGGCGAACGGAAGCTGGCGGGGTTGCTGGTGGATCAGTTTCGTCCAGGCGCGGCGGTGGTGGGGATCGGGGTGAACGTGAGCAACCGGCCGGAAGCGGAGGATCCGGCGCTGGCCGGGGCGGTGGTGCGTTTGGAGGAGTTGGTGACCTTGACGCCCTCCCTGGAGGCGCTGTCGATGGGCATTCTGGATCGCCTGCGGGGGGTGGTGGAGACGATGCAGGCGGAAGGATTCGCCGGTTTGGTGCCGCGTGTGAACGCGTGGTGGCGGACCGGCATGAAGGTGGAGATTGAATCCGGGGAGGGGCGCACCGAAGGCGTCTTCCTCGGCGTGGATTCCACGGGGCGGCTGAGGGTGGGCAACCCGGCCGGTGAAACCCGTGACCTGGCCGCGCACCAGGTTGTTCGGATGCGCGAACTACCCGGAGACTGGTCATGACACCGAAGGAACTACCCAGACTGACACCTGACGAGGCTGCTCAATTCATCCATGATCGGCAGACCGTGGCCTTCAGCGGTTTCACCCCCGCAGGCGCGCCGAAGGCGGTGCCGCGCGGCATCGCGGCCCGGGCGATCGCGGAGCACAACGCCGGCCGGCCGTTCAAGATCAACGTCATCACCGGCGCGTCCACCGGGGCGTCCCTGGACGGGGCCCTTGCCAAGGCCAAGGCCATCGGTTTCCGCACGCCCTACCAGTCTGATCCCGATCTCCGCCGCAGCATCAACGCGGGCGAGACCCAGTTCTTCGACATGCATCTGTCCCGGCTGCCGCAGGATGTCCGCTACGGATTTCTCGGCCCGGTGCACTGCGCGGTGATCGAGGCCTGCGATGTCACCAAGTACGGGGAGATCGTCCTGACCTCGTCGGTGGGTGCAGCACCGACATTTTGTCGGACGGCGGACCGGATCATCGTGGAGTTGAATCGGTACCATCCCGCCTTTCTCCGCGGGGTTCACGACATCTACGA
>CAYZAE010000140.1:0-17939 GCA_964476125.1 uncultured Verrucomicrobiota bacterium
GCCAGAGGATGGCGCCGTTGTAGGCGTCGAGACCGAACAAGATGCGGTCGCCCTGAATGAAGAGGCGTCCCCCGACGCTGACCGGGGAAGGGTTGCGGGGTCCGCGGTCGGGCATGGGGCGGGGTCCGGGATCGCCCCACCAGGCCACCTGCAGTTCGCCGCGCACACGTTCGTCGAGGCTGGTGGAGGTGTTGTCGGCGTTGCCGTACTGGTGGGACCATTCGCCGGCGCCGGGGAGCGGGGGGCGTTCGCGGTGGATCCAGGCGCCGGCGGCGGGCTGGGGTTCGATGCGAGAGGTTTCGCGAGGCAGGTACGAGGCCCAGGTAGTCCAGGCGGCCGAGTCGGTTCTCGATCCGAGGGATCCCACGAGCAGGCGACCGCCGGCGGGTCGCAGCAATCGGTGCAGTTCGGCGGCCGGGTAGGCGGGGGGCAGTCCGCTGACCAGGGACGATTCGGAGACCACGAGATTGGCCACGTGTTCGCCGAAGGGAAGGGGGGTGACGTGGGTGGGAACCACCTGGGCGCTGGCGCGCACGCCGTAGACTCCGGCGCGGTCGAGAAGGCGCCGGACGTCCTGGATCCGGGCCGGGTCGGGATCGATGACCACGACTTTGAGGTCGGAGTTCCGCACCAGTTCGAGGGCGAGCCGTCCGTCGGAGGCGCCGGCGACGAGGCACCAGCCGCGGCGGACGCCGGATTGGTTCAGGAGGTCGGTGGCGACGCGGGCGGTGGCCGGGACTTCATTGCCGACGGTGGTGGCAGCGGCGGTGGGGCGGGCGGGGTGGTAGTAGAACGTCGTGTCGAACAGGTAGCGGGCGCTGAGCACCTCGCGTCCGTCGCGTCGGGGCCCGACGATCCGGTAGAAGTATTCGGCGTCGGGGGTGAGTCTATCGAGCAGGACGGCGTGCTGCTTGGTGAGGGTGGACGATTCGAACCTTCGGATTTCGCCGTTGGGCCCGGTCAGATCGAGGTGGGTGGGCAGAAGTTCCTCGGTTTCCCAGAGCACCCGGGCGGTGGAGCGATCCGTCCATTCGACGAAGGGGCCGTAAGTGGGCACGAGCCGGAGGGGGAGCGGGGCGGGTTCGGGGAATTCGGATTTCCGCTCGTCGTAGCGGCGGGCGATTTCCTCGGCGGTAAGGCTTCGGCGGAAGACGCGGACTTCGTGAATGGCTCCGCGCGTCGGGAGGGAGCCTTTTGCGGATGGGTAGGCGCCGAAGACGACCGGGCTGTTGGTGGGGAAGGCGATGGGGCCGGAGAGGTCGGTGGCCCGGTTGGCGGGGTAGCCGTTGACGTAGAGCCGGCGTTCCTGACCGTCGTAGGTGCCGACCACGTGGTACCAGCGGCCCGGTTCGAAGGGGGACGGGCTTTTGAGCTGGCTGAGGTGGCGATGACTTTCGGTGGCCAGGGTGAACGCGAAGTGGTTGTCCTGGAAGCCGAGCAGGCAGCCGAGTTGATCCTGCTCGCCTTCGTGGACCACGCCGAAGATGCCGCCGAGAGGTTGGGGGCGGTCGATGCGGACCCAGGATTCGAGGGTCAGTTCGAGGGCGGGAAGCAGTTTTCCGGAAGCGGAGGATTCGACGATCAGGCGCTCGTCCTCCCCGGGCAGTTCGATGCGGTGGGGGGCGGGATCCTTGATCATCTTCCATCGCCCGGAGGGAACGATGTCGGGGCCGCCCTGGAAGGCCTTGATGTTGGCGCCTTGCTGACGGTCGGAGCTGAAGCGCCAGTGGGCGACGAGGCTGGATTCAGGGCTGGCGGCCCGGATTCGGGGCGTACCGAGAAGGATGGCGAGACCGCCGAGGACCAGGGCGAAGCCGAGGGTGGAGCGGAACGGACGGGAGGTGCGGGAGGGGGCGATGTTCATCGGCGGGCCTCCGGGAGGTTCAGGGCGGCGCGTTGAGCCGGGGCCCGCAAGGCGTGGATCACGCCCTGATCCGTGGCGACGAGCAGCGTTCCTTGCGAGGCGGCCAGTCCGTAGGCCTCGCCGCGGACGGGCAGGGTCCAGGCGGTTTTTCCGGCCCGGGTATCGAAGCCGACCACCTGCGCATTTCCGCCGGCGACGAGGGTTTCCCCCGCGAGAATCAGGCTGAGTGTGGAGCGGGTGGGGATTTTCCAGAGCACGCAGTTCTGCATGGCTTCGCTGAGGGCGTCGATGCGCGGGCCGAGGTCGGCGAGTTGTTTGCGCAGGCCTTCGCGTTCGGCGGCTTGTTCCGGGCGTTCGCCGAGTTTCCGCAATTCCTTGGAGATGCGGGATTGCTCGGTGGCGAGGCGCTTCCGGTCGCGGGCGAGGCCGAGGTACCGGGCGCGGTCGAGGGCGGTGATTTCGGTATCGGTCTGGAGGAAGGAGCGGTCCGGGGTGACGATCATGTGGTGCCCCTGGAAGGTGGCGAGTTGATCGGCGGAGCCGTCCTCGACCATGCCGAGTTGCCCGGTTTTGCCCGGGCCGAAGACGAGGGCGTCGCCGGCGAGCAGGGCATAGGTTCCGCCGGCGCCTTCGACGACCCGGATCCGGCGGCCGTCGGCGAGGTCGCAGACCACGGGGTTGTCGCGGCCGGCGGGAATGTAGAGGCGAGAGCTTGAGGCGAGCAGGTAGCCCTGGGCGGGGAGATCCTTCTGGATCTGACGCCATCGGACGCTGCCGTTGGTGGCATCGAGAGCCACGATGTGGATGCCCTCGGACGGGAACATCCCCGCCGTGGCGTAGGCGATGCCGTCGCGGACGAGAACGGAGGTGCGCACCGGCCAGGTGGAGATCAGACGTCCATTGCCGGGGATGCGCCGGTCGGCGGGGCCGAGGCGGGTTTGCCAGACCGGTTTGCCGGTGGCGCTCTCGAGGCAGTAGACGAGGCCGTCATCGGAACCGAACCAGAGGCGGTCGGCGGTGGCGGTCGGGGCGAGCCGAACGGGGCCCTCGGTGTAGAACGTCCAGACTTCCTTCCCGGTGCGCGCGTCGAGGCAATAGACCTTGTCGTCGGCGGAGGAGCCGAAGAAGACGCGATCCCCGACGATCACGGGGTGAAAGGCGCGGTCGAAGGCCTGTCGGGGTTTGAGGTTGTAGACCTTGTTCCAGCCGTCCCATTTGGCTTCGCCCTGCCAGGCGGGTTGCGGGGGGTGGGTGCTGACCCAGGTCCAGGCTTCCGCCAGCGTTCCGGGCAGCGGATCGGGTGAAACATTCGAGCGGGAGTTGTCGGCGGCGTACGTTCCCCAGTCCGTGGCGTGGGCGCCCGAGATCAGGGAGCAGACGCTGATGAGGGCGCCGAGGGCGGTGAGGACAGTGCGGAGCGGTCGGGCCGGGGCGGGCCGTAGCCTGGGCCTCGGGTCGGGGGGATGGCTGAGGGAGGGAGGCATGGGCTGGTGGCGAAAGGAGGTCATCGGGCGCCCGAATTTCGGAAGAACAGGAGGGCACCGATGCCCAGGGTGATCGGGAAGGCGAGCAGCAGGACGATCCAGGGAAGACGGGTGGGGGAGGATTCCGCCGCGGGCGGTTCAATGTCCGCGGGCTGCCTCGGCGCCGGAGTCGACGCCGTTTCGGAGGCGGGGGGCGCGTTCGTGGGGAGGCGTTTGGGTTCGATCGATTCGGCGGCGGGATCCGGGTCGACGGCATCCTCCCGGTAGCCGAAGGCGAGGGGGTCGGCGTCGGAGGGGGTCGCGGCGCGGCGCGATTGTCCGGGCGTTGGACCGCGCAGAACGATGCGGGAGACTTCGGTCCGGACCAGGGGATTTTCGGGATCGAACCCCAGGCTGCGGGCGGCGGTCGTTTGCCGGGAGGAATCCCAGCGGGCGGGGAACATGGGGCCCTGGAACACGGAACGGTCCAGGTCGCATTCGCAGTCCTGGCCGATGACGTGCAGCCGTTCGACCAGTGCGGACCGGGTGATGAGCGGACCTTCGAGCGGTTGGTCGAGACAGCGTCCGCGACCGAAGAGAACCAGCGCGCGCGGGTCCCGTTGGGGAGCGGGGTTGCAGCCGAGGCTCCAGACCAGGATCCGTTCGGCGGCGAGGTCGGAGGGGGTGAGGGTGGACAGACGGGGTGGGAAATCGACGGGCTTGGGCAGTGAACGGAGCAGGGGGGTGAAGGCGCGAATCGCTTCGTCCGCGGCGCGACGGGCTGCGGTGTTGGCGGGGGTGTCGGTGCCTTCGATCAGGAGAATCACAGCGAACGACTCGAGCAGCCGCTGGTGCAGTTGGTCGCGAAGTGGGGACAGGACGAGTTGGTCCAGGAACGAGGCCATTCCGGGGGAGTCCATCGGCAGGGCAGCCGGCGGTGCGAGGGGGAGTTCCCGATCGTCGGGTCCCCGCAGCGTGAGGACGGGGGCGGTCGAGGAAGCGGTGGATCCGGGGCTGGGGCTGGGGCTGGGAACGGCTTCGAGGCGAAGATTCGATTCGAGCAGTTGCGCGCCGGCGGCCTGCTGCCAGCGGGCGAGGGTGGAGGAATCGAATCCGGAGAGCCGAAGCGTCCAGGGAGAGGTTTCGAATTCGACGAAGCCGGTGTCGCGGACCGAATAGCGGCAGGCGTTGGCTGGGACCTGGGGCAGCCAAGCCACCAGGACCCACCCCAGCAACGTGGCCACGGGCCCGCCGAACCGGACCGGAGTGCCGCGGAGCGGCGTCCGGGCCTCGTGATTGGACGGGAGTGGGCGGGCCATGGACGACGATTCAGCCGCCGAGGGTGAGACCCATTTCGGCGACCGCTTCGGTGACGGCACCGAGCAGACCGCGCACGTCGCTTTCGAAGATGCGGCCGATCGAACCGATGCGGAAGGTATCGGCCTGGCTGATTTTGCCGGGGTAGATGATGTGCCCCTTATCGCTGAGCAGTCGGTAGAACTCGTTGAAGGTGAATTTCGGGTCGGACGGGAAGAGGAACGAGGCGATGATGTAGCTCTGGACGGCCTGGGGCAGGTAGGACCGGAAACCGATGCGCTTCATGCCGGCGAGCAGGACCTCCTGGTTGCGCCGGTAGCGGGCGCCGCGGGCGGAGGGGCCACCTTCGAGTTCCAGTTCCTTGAGTGCCTGATCGAAGGCCAGCAGGGAATGCGTGGGGGGCGTGTAGCGGAACTGTCCGTTCTTATCGAAGCCCTTGAGCTGGCCGAGGAGGTCGAGACAGAGAACCCGGGCCCATCCGGAGGTGGCTTCCAGGTCGGAACGCCGGCAGAGCACGAAGGAGAAACCGGGCACTCCTTCGATGCATTTGTTGGCCGAGGAGATCAGGTAATCGATGCCGCAGGCGGCGAAGTCGATGGGGACTGCGCCGAAGCTGCTCATGGCGTCGACGACGAACACGCGTCCGTGCCGTTTCACGACCGGGCCGATGCGGGCGATCGGGTTGATGATGCCGGTGGTGGTTTCGCAGTGGATGACGAGGACGTGGGTGATGGCGGGGTCGTCGGCGAGGGTGGCGTCGAGGGCGACGAGATCCGGCACGGTGTCCTCGGCGGTGCGTTGGACGACGTGGGGGGTGCGGTGGTGCTGGAGCATGAGCACGGCGCGTTCGCCGTAGGCTCCGTTGGCGAGCACGAGCACCTTGCCCTGGGGGGGGACGACGCTGGTGAGGACGGCTTCGACGCCGAAGCTGCCGCTGCCCTGGAGCAGGATCGCTTCCCAGCCGGCGGCCGGGTCGAGGGCGGCGAGGGCGAGGATCCGGTCGCGGATCGATTTGACCAGGGCGTTGAATTCCCAGTGCCAGGAACCGGCGTCGTGCAGCATGGCCTGCTTGACGGCGAGACTCGTGGTGAGGGGCCCGGGGGTGTAGAGCGTTTTGTCGTGGGCGGTCGGAAGCGTCGGGGTCATGCCTGGGAGCGAGGTGGAAGTGCGGAGTGGGGAGTGGGGAGAACGGAGTGGGGAGTGCTGAGCTGGGAGATGGGAGTCGGGAGTCGGGAGTCGGGAGGAGAGGGCGCAGGCCGGGGGCAGGGTGACACACGGATTCACACCCCACCCCCGACCCGGTAATCCGCCGCCACTCAGCGGCGAAAGCTGGTTACCGTCCCGGAGGCCTGGAGCCGGAGTTCATCGCTGGATTGCGGACTACTTGTTCGCGCGATGGAACTCAAGCGCCTGTTTGGCCGCTTCATTCCCGGTGGCTTCAGCCTTGTTGACTTCAGCGCCGACGGAAGCGGTGCTGGAAGCGACAAAGCTTTTCTGGGGATCGGTCAGTCCGGGTTGTTCGGCGAGAGTGTGTAGCTTGTCCCAGGCGGAGGTGAAGTCTTGTTTTTTGATGGCTTCAGCAATTTCCTCGGCAAGTTTTCGCGCTTCGGGTTTGGCGGTTTTGAAGAGTTCGGTGACGCCGGATTCGACCTCCTGGGTGGTGACCTCCTTGGGGAGTCCGGCTCCGGGGCCGCATCCGGTGCCGACGAAGGCGGCGAGGGCCAGGCTGGTGACGAGGAGTTGGAGGTGTGAGGAGCGGGTGGCGGGCATGGTGGGAGTCCGTGGGGAGGAGGGGATCGAGCTGGTTTTCACTTCGGGTTTTCGAGTGGCGCTTCGCCGGTGTACCAGCGGAAGTCGTAGCCTCTTTTGGAATAGCGGATGGTGGAGACGTGACCGCCGACCCAGATGGTGTCGCAGCGGTTGTTGTGGCGGTACCATTCGAATTCGGGCGGGCGGGGGTAGAGGGAGAGCAGGCCGCCGCCGGCTTTCCACTGGGTGAGGCATTCGGAGCTGCCGGGGAAGAGGCCGAGGGAATCGTCGGGGCCTTCCATGCGCTGTTCGGCGGCGTCCTGGGCGAACACGGTGGTGGTGGGGCTGATGAAGCTGGTGAGTTTGCGGGGGCCGTTGCCCTTTTCGGCGGAATTGGGGCCGAGGGCGGGGACGCCGATGTAGGAGTTGATGCCGATGGAGGAGTTCAGCCAGAACTCGGAGGGGTAGCGGAGGCCGTCCTCGCGCCATTCGTCGACGTATTTGGCGGAGGGGCAGCGGAACATGGTTTGGGCGCCCTGCCAGTTCCAGTTGCTGCCGCCGGAGTTGAGATAACGGGAGTAGGCGATGCCCCAGTAGGCGAAGCCGTCGTTGGGGCTCAGCATGGTGGTGCTGCGCGGGTTGCTGGTCCACATGCCGTGGTTGGGGATGGAGCCGCCGCCGGTGTGGTGGAAGACCTCGTTGTTGTCCTCCGCATACATCGTGGTTGCGATGCCGATCTGCTTGAGGTTGTTGATGCACTTGGCCTGGCGCCCCTTCTCCTTGGCCTTGGCCAGGGCGGGGAGGAGCATCGAGGCCAGAATGGCGATGATGGCGATCACCACGAGAAGTTCGATCAGGGTGAAGGCGGCGGAGCGCCGGGCGACCGTGGGTGCGTGAGAGGTGGATTTCATCGGTCGGGTGAGGTTTTTGGCTCCAGGAGCGTGTGTCATCAGTCTTGGGTGGTGGTCCGGTGGAACTTCGGGGTTCGGGTCTCGGATCCAGGGGTTCTGGCGTCGTGGATCCGAGAACGGAACTCCGTTTTCCGAAGGGAGCCGGAACGGTGCGACCGTCCCGGCTCCCGGGGAGAACTGATCCGCCGGATTTTCCGGCGGCGCAATGATTACTTTTTCAGGCGATAGAACCGGCCGCCCGTTGCGGCGGGCACGGTTGCTGAATTGCCTGTGATTCCGGCGACGGCCGTCCAGTTGGCGGCGGTTCCGACGCTGGCGGACTCTTCGAGGGTGAAGCCCGCACCGACCCAGGTGAGGGTGAGTTGGCCGTTGGCGAATTGGAACGCGATGGCCGGGGCCGGGGCGACGGCGGGGCCGGTGGAGACTTCGAGGTTGTCGATGGCCCACCACCAGTTGTTGTAGGAGTCGAAGTAGCCGAAGGTGATCTTCAGCGACTTGGCGCCGGCGGGGTTCTTGAGGGCGACCTTGACGGTCTCGTTGACGTTGTCGTCATGGAAGAACGGCGAGGCGGCTCCGGATTCCCAGCGCAGCACTTCGGAGGGGGCGCCTCCGTCGTAGCTGGCGGTGACATTGATCTTCTGGGGTTCCTCGTCGCGCCAGCTCGAGTCGAACTGGAGGTAGAGCGACCCTTCAGCCTGACCGGTGATGTCGATCGACCGGGTGGTGAGGAGCGTGCGGTAGTTCTTGGTGACGTCCGGATTGGATTCCGGATTGGGCTGGTCGTCCCATTCATCGGAGTCGGCGATGGCGATGGTGCCGGTGCCCTTGAGGAATTCCGAGCGGCGCTGGTCGCCGGCGGTGGCGGCCCACCAGGCGCGGTCGGCGAAGCTCCAGCCGGCCCACTCGACGACGCCGTCGGTGGCGGTGCCGAGGCCGGGAACGCCGGAGTCATCGATGGTCCAGCCCGCGGGAGCGGTCTTGGTCCAGACGGCGGTCATCGGTTTCGGGGAGCCGGTGCCGGTGACGATGCCTTCCTCGACGTTGGGTCCGAGCACGAGGCTGTCGAAGTTCTCGGAGAACAGCGGGGCCTTATCGGCGAGCACCTGGAGGTTGTCGAACGCCCACCACCAGTTGTTGCGGGTGTCGAAGTAGCCGAAGGTGAGAACTACGCTCTTGGCGCCCGCGGGGTTGTTCACGCGGACGGCGACCGTTTCGTTGACTTCGTCCGGGCGGAAGTTCGGGCTGGTGGTCGGGGATTCGAACCGCACGATTTCGACCGGCGCGCCGCCGTCGAAGCTCGCGGTGACGGTGGCCTTCTGGGGTTCCTCGGGCCGCCAGCTGGAGTCGAACTTCACGATCAGGCTGTTGGCCTTGGCGCCGTCGAGGGAGATGGCCTTGGTTTTCACGAAGGTGGCCATATTGCCGGCGGCATGGGCGATGTCGTCCCATTCGTCGGAGTCGGCGATGGCGACGGTGCCGGTGCCCTTGAGGAACCGGGTGCGCTGCTGGTCACCGGCGGTGGTGGCCCACCATTCGCGATTGGCGAAGGACCATCCGGCCCATTCGGTCACGCCGTCCTGATCGGTGCCGACGCCGGGGACGCCGGTGTCGTCGATGGACCAGCCCGCGGGGGGCGTCTTGGTCCAGACATTCGGCTTCGCGCCGCCGCTGCCGGTGGCGATGCCTTCCTCGACATTGGCGCCGAGGGCGAGGCCTTCGAAGTCCTCGTTCAGCAGGACCAGGCGGTCGGTGGTGGTCGGCAGCACGCTGATCTTGGCCAGACCGCTGGAGAGGGAGCCAACGCTGTTCTTGACGTCGACCGAGTAGTAGCCGGCGTTTTCGATCTTGGCGGCGGTGAGGGCGAGGGAGGCGGTGGTGGCGCCGGAAACGGCGGTGCGGGTGGAGCCGATGCCTTTGAACCACTGGTAGGTGAGCCCGTCGCCGGTGGCGGCGACCGTCAGGGAGGCGGCGGCGCCTTCAGCGACTTCAATGGAGGCGGGCTGAGTGGCAATCGTCGGGGGCGCGGCACCGGCGGAGACGGCGATGTTGTCGATGGCCCACCACCAGTCATTGGCGCTCTCGAGCATGGCGAAGCTAAGCACCATGGACCTGGCTCCGGCCGGATTCGGGATGGAGACCAGCACGGATTCGTTGGGCAGGTCCGTGTGGAAAGTGGGGGAACCTTCGATGGAGTCCCACTTCAGGATCTGGATCGGAGCGCCGCCGTCGAAGCTGGCGGAGATGATGGCCGTCTGGTTGTTGATCGGCTGGTTGTTGTCGTCGACGGGGAACTTGGGGCCGCGGTCGTCCCTGGCTTCGGGCCGCCAGCTGGAGGCGAAGGCGAGGGTGACGGTGTTGGGGGAGAGACCCTGGACGGAGATGGCCGGGGTGCTGAGCACGGAGTTGAAGAGGCTCTCGACGTGGTTTCTGTCGTCCCACTCGTCGGGGTCGGCGATGGCCGCGTTGCCGGTGGAGAGGGTGAACTCGGAGCGGCGCTGGTCGCCGGCGGTCTGGACCCACCAGTCGCGGTTGGCGAAGGACCAGCCGGCCCATTCGGTCACGCCATCTTCGTCGGCGTAGCCATCGCCGTCCGCGTCAGGATTGGTTTCGGGATTGATGACGACGGCGACGAACTTGCTGTTGTCGATGCTCCAGCCGGTGGGCGGGCGGTTGGTCCAGGCTTTGTCGGAGGCGAGACCTTCGTCGAGGTTGCCGACGAGCGAGAGGCTGTCGAAGTCCTCGAAGAACAGGGCGGCGGTGAACTCGTTGGTGAGTTTCTTCTGGCCGCCGAGGCTGTCGGTGAAGGTGAGGACGACGGAATGTTTGCCGAGGGAGAGGCCGGGGTTGGTTTTCTCCACGCGGATCATTCCGCTGGGGCGGGTGATCGTGGGGCTGGCCACGGCGGCGCCATCGAGCGTGAGCGAGATGGAGCTGTCTTGGATGGTGGCATCGCCCGGATTGATCACGGCGCCGATGGCGGTGTCGCGGGAGGCGAAGGCGCCGCTGGGGATCCAGTTTTCGATGCTGGGGGGAACGGGGGGGAGGGTGGCCGGGAGGCCGGCGGCGGTGGCTCCGCCGAGGGCGAGGATCTGGCCCTTGGAGAGGGCGGTGTTGTGCAGCTGGATGCTGTTCACGAAGCCGCCCGCGGTTTCGCCGTTGTCATCGGCGAAGAGCGTGGCGAAGCCGCCGGCGGCGAGGGCCCAGCGTCCGTCGACGCCTGCGGCGCCCCCGGAGTTGCGGGTGAGGACCCGGGCGCCATTGATGTAGAAGCTGATCTGGTTGGCGGCGGTGTCGGTGACGATGGCGAGACGGTGCCAGGCGTCAGGGGTGACGGTGCCGCCGTAGGAGCCGATGCCGAAGCCGTTGGCGGTGTTCACGAAGGCCTCGGCGTCCGCGGTCAGGCCGCCGTCGGTTTCGATGATGGCGCGGAATTTCGAGTTGGAGACGGCCGGGAAGAGCACGTCGAGCAGCAGCGTCCACTGGTTGACCTGGCCGCCGCCGCCGTTGCCGGTGGCGGGAGCGGGCATGGAGAAGCCGGCGGGGATGGTGTTGGTGCCGAACTTCATCACCCTGGCTTCGGTTCCCCCGATGTTCGGAATGCCGAAGGAGGTGGTGGTGCCGAAGGAGGTGGCTTTCTGGGTGTCAGCCCCGACGCCGTCGGCGTACTCAAGGGCTTTGCCCCCGGCGGAGGCGTTGAGGTTGCCGTTGTCGAAGTCCCACTGCCCGGAGACGGCCGCGCTGGCGGCCGATCCCGAGGCGAGCAGGAGAGCCGCGGAACCGAGCCAGGCTTTCCAGCTCTGGTTGGCGGCCACGGCGGTGGGTCGCATGAGTTTTTGCATTGGTGTCGTGTTGTTGGTTGAACCCCGGCGCGGCCGGGTGGGTCCGAGCGGGACGATGTGCGCCCAAGTCCCCTCCCTCGTGCCGAGCGGCCAGGGGGATGGGGAGCCTCCGGGAAAGGTGTGGTTCCAATACCAGGGTGGCGCGGTTCCGATCAGAGACGGACACCCTAGGTCCGGCCGGGGGGGAGGGCCACTCGCCCGAACGGGCGAAGCCGGTGCGGCCCAGCGAGCGGCGGGAGGCGAAACTCACCTCGTTCGTGAAGTGAAGTTTACATGATTGTCACGCGTAGCGTATGTCCGCTTGTCCTGCGTTCCCTTGCACCGACCCAGGGTTCTGAGCGAGTGTCCAAGACATGTCCAAGAGTCTCGATCGTACGAAACCTGCGTATTGGGAGGGGCGGCTGTTTCGGAACACGTTCACGTATCGCGGGGAGCGCCGGGAGGTGGCGGGGTGGTGTGTGAAGATTCAGTGGCAGGGGCGGCGGCGGACGTTTCGATTGGAGTCGGAGGATCGGCGGTTGGCGGCGCGGGAGGTGGTTGCCCTTCATGAGTCGTTGAGGCGGCACGGGTGGGAGGGGTTGGGGGCGGTCCGTGCGCGGGGGGGCGGGGTGCCTTCCGCGGGGGAGCGGGCGGACATGCCTGTGTTGGCCGGGGTGTCGCCTCGCAAGTACGTGAGCAGTCTGAATCCAGGCCGGTCCCGGGAGTACTTTGCCGAGCTGAGTTTCCGGGGGGCGCGGGAGCAGGTGGCATTGGGGACGGAGGATGAGAATGAGGCCCGGTTGAGGGCTCTGGAATTGAGGTCGGAGCTGGCCACGGGGGGATGGGAGGGGGTGCGGTTGGGGTGGCCGCTGGAGGTGACGGTGGCGGTGTTCTGGCAGTCGAATCCGATGATTTGCACCTACACCACGCTGCTGACTTTTCCGGCCCGGGAGGGCGGGGGGGTGCCGATGGAGGCGCGGGCGAGGGGGTGGCGGGTGCTGGTGGTGGAGCCGGATGGGGCGGTGAGGCGGGCGCTGGTGCACTGGTTGCGCCGAAGCGAACGGGTGGCGCTGGTGCTGGGGGTTCCGATGCCGATGGTGGCGCGCCGGGCGAAGGACTGGCACCTGGTCCTGGCGAATCACAACCAGCCGATGGCTGCGTTGCGGGCCTTCGCCGACCGGGCCGGGGCCGGGGGGCAGCCGGCGCGGCTTCTGACCCATGGGTTGTTCCGGGACAGCGATGCGATTTTCGCGTCGGTGAGCGGCGTCGCCCGTGGTTATTTTCTCCGGCGCCTGCCGCCATCGGATCTTCTGGAGCCGGTCCTGGGTTCCTTGCCGGAGGGGCCGAGCGGGGAGGTTGAGACCGACCGGATGGTGCGGCGGTATTTCCAGGAGTGCCTGGAGCCTCGGGACGGAAGGTCGGAGCCGCACCCGACCCTGCTGACGGCGCGGGAGACGGATGTGCTTGAGTTGCTGCGCCGGGGGTTGGTGGACAAGGAGATCGCGGGGGAGTTGGGCCTCAGTGTGTGGACGGTTCACAGCCATCTGAAGCGCATCTTCGCGAAGCTCGGGGTCCGCACCCGCACGGAGGCGGTCGTCCGCCATCTGCAGAAGTAGTCCGGCCGGGAATCCCGGATAGGAAACCACGAAGTGCACGAAGGCCACGAAGGAAGGAGCTTCGGAAGCAACCAGGGCAGAAGCGCCTTCTTCGCATCCCTCAATCCTCCGACCCCGCATTCCCTTCGCGCCCTTCGTCCCTTTGTGGTGCAAACCGCATTTCCATCGGTTTGTGACACGGGAATCGGGGCTGGCGTGGCCGGATTGACGCCGCTGGTAGGGTGTCGGCGACTTGTGATAACGGCTTCTTCCAAATTCATTTCCACGGCGGTCCTGGCAGGGTGCCTGGGTTTGGCGTGGATGGCGTTCGCGATGCCGGGATGGACGGCGGACCTGCCCGAGCCGGAGCGGTTGCCGATTGCGGAGACGGGTCGGCTTCGGGCGGACCTGCCCTTGCCGCGGCCGGACGACCGGTACGTGAGTTCGGCGTCGTGCCGGGAGTGCCACCGGGAGGAGCACGCCTCCTGGCATCGGTCCTATCATCGGACCATGACCCAGGCGGCGGAGCCGGGGAAGGTTCTGGGCAGGTTCGATGGGACGACGGTGATGTCGGAGGGACTTGAGTATCGGGTGACCCGGGAGGGCGACGCCTTTTTCGCGGACATGCCGGATCCGGACGTCCTGATGTATGTGGTGCAGGGAGGGCGGAAGCTGCCCTTGGAGAAGATCCCGCGGGTGCGTCGTCCGGTGGTGATGACGACGGGGTCGCATCACTACCAGACCTACTGGGTGTCGAGTTCGCGTTACGACCGGCTGCTGCAGACGCTTCCGCTGGTTTATCTCATTGGGGAGGGCCGGTGGATTCCGCGGGAGGCGGCGTTCATGCGGCCTCCGGATGACCGGGGGCGGTTCATCACGCAGTGGAACCATCACTGCATTCGGTGCCACAGCACGGGGGGGAATCCGGGATTGGACGAGGCCACGGGCAAGTTGCGGTCCGAGGTGGCGGAGCTGGGGATCTCGTGCGAGGCCTGTCATGGGCCGGGCGGGGATCATGTCCGGTACCAGCGGCATCTGGCCCTGCTGCCGCCGGAGCAGCGGCCGAAGGGGGAGGATCGGACCCTGGTGAATCCTGCGGATCTGGATCATCGGCGTTCCAGCCAGGTGTGCGGCCAGTGCCACGGCGTGTACGTGATGCATGACGAATTTGCCATGGACTCGGCGAAGCTTGGGCCGCTGTTCCGGCCCGGGGATGACCTGGAGCGCACCCGCTATTACATCCAGCATCCGGGTGCGGACGCCTCGCCGGAGCGGCGGGCGGATCTGGAGCGGAATTCCGAGTTTTTCCGGGAGCGATGGTGGGATGACGGAACGATTCTGGCGGGCGGGCGGGAGTACACCGCGCTCTCGGCGTCCGCGTGTTATCTCCGTGGGAAGATGTCCTGCCTTTCCTGCCATTCGGCGCACCGGAGCGATCCCAACGATCAGTTGCGACCGGACATGGACGGGCCGCGGGCGTGTGTGCAGTGCCACGAGGGGCCCCGGTACACCACGGAGATCACCAAGCACACGTTTCATGCGGCCGGGTCGAGCGGCAGCAATTGTCTGAACTGCCACATGCCGCACACCACCTATGCGCTGTTCAGCGCCATCCGATCGCATCAGATCGGCTCGCCGCAGATCCGCTCAAGCGCGCGACAGGGGGTGCCGAACGCGTGCAACCTCTGTCATCTTGACCGGACCCTGGCATGGACAGGCGAGCACCTGGAGCGTTGGTACGGGCAGGCGAGGGAGCCGCTCAATGCGGAGCAGTCGACCACCTCGGCCGCGTTGCTCTGGATGTTGAAGGGGCATGCGGCGCAGCGCGTGATTGTCGCCTGGCACGCCGGGTGGGGGCCGGCGCAGGCGGCGTCCGGCGCGGACTGGATTGCGCCCTTCCAGGCGACGCTGCTGGATGATCCCTACGGGGTGGTTCGGTATGTGGCGGACCGCGGACTCCGGCGTCTGCCGGGGTTCGAGGAATGGAAGTTTGATTTTCTGGCGCCGACGGAGGAGCGCCGACGGCGTGTGGGTGAGGCGCGGGTGCGGTGGGGTGAGGTGCTGCCGAGACCGGGGCGAAGGGGGGAGGAGGTCCTGATCGACGCGGGTGGGCGGGTTCGGATGGAGCGGTTGGAGCAGTTGTTGAGGGCCCGGGACGACCGGCCGGTGACCATCAAGGAGTAGCCGGTTTTTTTTCGTCCCGTTCGGCGGCGGTTTTGGCGATGAACCGTTCGAAGGCGGCGAGCGTCTCGGCGCTCACGTGATGCTCGATTCCTTCGGCGTCGGCGAGCGCGGACCGGGTGGGCACGCCGGCCGCCTCGAGGAAGGCGACCACGATGGTGTGCCGGTGGCGGGATTCGAGGGCGAGTTCGCGCCCCTTCTCGGTGAGGAAAATCGAACGGTAGGGCTGCGAGGTCACCCATCCGTCGCGCTGAAGTCTCCGCACCGTCTGGATCACCGTGACGTGCGACACCCCCAGACGGCGGGCGACATCCACGGCGCGGGCTTCCCCGGAGGAATCGATCAGGTCGGCGATCGCCTCCACGTAATCCTGGGCGATTTCCGACCTGTTCTGCTGCCGCACCCGCCGATGATGGACCGCCTGGACCTCGGCCTTGGGGAGGCGGGGAGTTGATTGTGGGCGACGGGGCTTGACCGGGTCACGCATCGGTTGTAGTAGAGCCTACGTTTGGTATGAGTGTCAACAATTCGGCGGGTCGGACGGGGATCCCGGAATGAACGCGAGCTATCAGGATCGGGTGCTGTCGGAGGACGCCTTGAAGCACGTTTTCCAGTGCGAATACGACCGCCTGGTGGCGAGCGCGGACAGCATGGCGGGGGCGCTGCGGCTGACGCGGGACGCGGCCCGGCTGCTGGTGGATCGGCTGGGGGCGGCGGGACTGGTCACCACGGAGGGTGGTGCGGTGCACCTGACGGTGTCGGGGCGGGAGTATGCGCTCCAGATCCTGCGCGCCCACCGGCTTTACGAGACCTTTCTGGCGCGGGAGACCGGTTTGGGATCGGGCGAGTGGCATCTCCGGGCGGAGGTTGACGAGCACAAGCTGACGCCGGCGCATGTCGATGCCCTGGCGCAACGCCTGGGGAATCCGAGGTACGATCCGCATGGCGATCCCATTCCGACCTCGACGGGCGAGCTTCCGCCGGCGCGTGGGCGGGCGTTGTCGGAGTGGCCCCCGGGGGTGGAGGCGCGGATTGTGCACGTGGAGGATGAGCCGGCGTCGATTTATTCGAAGATCGTGGACCTGGGGTTGATGCCCGGCATGCGGATTGTGGTGGATGGCGTGAGCGGGGACGGGGTGTTGGTGCGGAGCGAGGGGCGGTCGCTGGTGTTGCCGCGGACGGTGGCGGGCAATGTGTCGGTGACGGAATCGGACCAGGCGCCGATGGCGGAGGTTCCGACGCGGCGGTTGGCGGATCTGAAGCAGGGTGAGATCTCGGAGATCCGGGGATTGTCGCCGGCGATCCGGGGACGGGAGCGGAACCGGTTGCTGGATCTGGGATTCGTTCCGGGCAGTCCGGTGGAGCTTGGTTTTGAGAGTCCGCTGGCGAGTCCGTCGGCGTACCGGGTGCGTGGGTCCCTGATTGCGTTGAGACGTGAACAGGCGGAGCAGGTTTACATCAGTCCCTCGCTCTCGGGCGTGGGAGAAAAGGAGATTTCCTGATGAGCACATGTGGCACGGGTGGATGCGGCAGTTGCGCGACGGGGCGCAATCCGGCGAGCCTCCAGCGGTTGGGGCTGCGGCTGGACGACTGGGATCACGTGGTGGCCCTGGCGGGCAATCCGAACACGGGCAAGAGCACGTTGTTCAACAACCTGACGGGGTTGCGGCAGCACACGGGGAACTGGCCGGGCAAGACCATCGCGCGGGCGGAGGGCGGGTTTTCGTTCCAGGGACGGCGCTACAAGCTGGTGGATCTTCCGGGCACCTATTCCTTGTTGTCGTCCTCGCCGGACGAGGAGGTGGCGCGGGATTTCATTCTGTTCGGGGAACCGGATGTGACGGTGGTGGTGGTCGATGCGACGGCCTTGGAGCGGAACCTGAATCTGGCGCTGCAGGTGCTCCAGATCACCGACCGGACGATTGTCTGTGTGAATCTCATGGACGAGGCGAAGGCGCATGGACTGCGGATCGACATTCGTGGATTGGCGCGGGATCTCGGGGTGCCGGTGGTGGCGACGGCGGCGCGGCAGAAGGAGGGGATGGAGGAATTATTGAACGAGATTGAACTGGTGGCCACGGGTCGGGCGGTGGCGCGTCCGCGTCGGCTGGGTTACGACGTTCCCGGTCTGCGTCCGTCCATTGAACGGCTGGCGGCGGCGGTGGAGTCGGCGGTGCCCGGGATTGCGAATGCTCCGTGGATTGCGCTGCGACTGTTGCAGGGGGACGAGAGTGTGCGTCGGGCTTTGGAGAACGGGGAACTTGGGCGGCTGCCGGTTGACCATGCCTCCGGGCCGGTCGAGGCGGCGGCTTGAAAGGGAAGGGTTGAATCATGGAACCGATGGAAACGAGGGCGTCGCGGGCGGGGATGATGCCGGCGGGGGTGACTCCGGCGGTGGCCGGGGTTTTGTCGTTGGCGGATGAATTGCGGTGGCGGGTGCCTCCCGATTTTCACGAGCGCTGCGTGGAGCAGATTTACGGGGAATCGGCGAAGGTGGCGTCGAGGAACGTGGCCCGGGAGGGGGACGATTCACGGCGGACCTGGCAGCGGCGGCTGGATGCGGTGCTGACGGGGCGCTGGACGGGATTTCCGGCGATGGTGGCGTTGTTGGCGGTGGCGTTGTGGTTGACGATTGTGGGGGCGAACGTGCCGTCGGGCATGCTGGCGAGCCTTTTGGTGGACACGCTTCATCCGATGTTGAAGTCGGGGCTGGCGGGGGTGGGGGTGCCGTGGTGGTTGAACGGGGTGTTGGTGGATGGGGTGTATCTGACGACGGCGTGGGTGATCAGCGTGATGCTGCCGCCGATGGCGATTTTCTTCCCGATGTTCACCTTGCTGGAGGACTTCGGTTATCTGCCGCGGGTGGCGTTCAACCTCGACCGCCTGTTTCAGAAGGCAGGGGCGCATGGGAAGCAGGCGTTGACCATGACCATGGGCTGGGGCTGCAACGCGGCGGGCGTGACGGCGTGCCGGATCATTGATTCGCCGCGGGAACGCCTGGTGGCGATCCTCACGAACAACTTCGCCCTGTGCAACGGCCG
>CAYZAE010000141.1:0-17824 GCA_964476125.1 uncultured Verrucomicrobiota bacterium
TTCGGCCCCACCACCCGTCCCTCGTTCCGCTTGCCGCCACGGCCGAAGGTCTTCACCGGAATGGTACGGCCATCGAGTCGTTGGAGCTCGGGTTTGCGGTCGAAGGTATCGACGTGGCTGGGCCCGCCATACATGAACAGGAAGATGACGCTCCGCGCCTTGGCAGCGCGCATGGGGGCCTTGGGGGCGAGCGGATTGGCGAAGCCCGTGGGAGCGGCCTGGGCTTTTCCGGTGAAGAACCGGTCCAGGCTGAGCAATCCGGTGAGCGCCAATCCCGTGAAGCCACCGCCGGCCTGCCAGAGAAATTCGCGCCGGGTGCGGCCACAGAATCCGGAGGATCCGTCCTTGGGATGTTGAGGGGGCGTGTTCAAGGGTGGGTTCCTCGTGGGTTCAGTCGAGATACATGAACTCGTTCAGATTCAGCAGGAGCAGGCAGAAATTCTCCAGGGCCCGATCCTGATCCGCGCTCCCCCCGGATTGGTTCCGGGATTTCCAACCTTCCACCAGCGCCACGCCGGCCGCGGCTTCGGACTCCCGGGCGGGACGCGAGGTGGCCAGGGCAAACCCGCGTCGCACCTGGGCTGCCAGGTCGCCGGGAGCTTCGGTCCGAAGCCTCTTCGCCAGGTGTCGGGCCTGTTGGTTCAGAAACTCGCTGTTGATCATGCCCAGGGCCTGGGTGGGTTGGACCGAGGCAAACCGCACCGGCGTGGTTCGGTCGGTTTCCGCGAGATCGAAACTGTCGAGAATAGGCACGATGAGGGATCGCTTGGCGTGGATGTAAATGCTGCGGCGGGCCTGGTCCTCGGGGGAAGACTTGCCCCAGCCGTTGCCCGGCACCGATTGGGTGGCGAGCACGGCCTTGGGGATCTCGACGTAGACGCTCGGGCCGTAGCTCCGCGGGTTCAACTGTCCGGAGACGGCCAGGATCGAATCGCGGATCTCCTCCGCCGCCAGTCGGCGCATGTTGAAACGCCAGAACAGCGTGTTCTCGACGTCCGCCGCCAGCGCGTCCGGCCGGCCGCGGGAGGACATCCGGTAGGTGTTCGAGTTCAGGATCAGCCGGTGAATGGCCTTCAGGCTCCAGCCGTTGGAAACCAGCTCCGACGCCAGCCAGTCGAGCAGCTCGGGGTGCGTCGGTCGGTCGCCCTGGAGACCGAAGTTGTTCGGGGACTTCACCAGGCCGCGGCCAAAATGGTGCTGCCAGAGGCGGTTGACGATCACCCGGGCGGCCAGGGGGTTGTTCGTGGACGCGATCCAATCGGCGAGCGTGCGCCGTCGCCCGCTGCTTGTTGCGCCTTCGGCCGGCGTCGGAAGTTTCGGGGCAGGGGAACCCAGAACCTCCGGGAACGCGGGCTCCACGCGGTCGCCGTGGGCTCCCGGGTTGCCCCGGAGCAGAACGTGGGTTTCCGGGGCGGTGGGGCCGGTCTCGGTGACGACCAGGGCCTTTTCGACGGGGAGCGTGCGGCCTTCGAGGGATTTGAGCTTTTCGCGAGCCGCCTGGTAGCTGTCCCAAAGTTCTGGTCCCAACACCGCGGCGCCCTCCTTCTCCAGGGCTTCCTTGACCGTCTTCCGGTCGGCCGACTCCATCGGGTGCCGTTCGAGGAAGGCCTTTTCGAGCGCGGCGAGAGCCTCCCGGGTTTCGGTCCGCTCCCGCTCCAGGTCCGCGGTCTGGCGCTGGTAATCTTCCCGGGCCTGACGGTTCGGGAAGACCGGTGCCTCGTCGGTGGGACCACCGTTCTTGTAGTGCTGGATGTTCCGGAAGAAGGCGAGCAGCCGGTAGTAATCCGCCTGGGAGATGGGGTCGATCTTGTGGTTGTGGCAGCGCGCGCAATCGACGGTCAGGCCAAGCAAAGTCTGCCCGGTCGTGGTGATGATGTCGTCGAACGCGTCGTAGCGGGCGAGTTCGCGATCCGCCGGTTCGTCGTCCCAGATGCCGAGGCGAAAGAATCCGGTGGCGATGAGCGCGTCGCTGTCGGCCTCCGGTAGTTCATCACCGGCAAGTTGCTCCCGGACGAAGCGGTCGTAGGGCTTGTCCTGGTTGAGGGAGCGGATGACGTAATCCCGATAGCGCCAGGCGTGGGGCTTGGCGCCGTCGCGTTCGTAGCTGTTGCTCTCGGCGTACCGAACCAGGTCGAGCCAGTGCCGGGCCCACTTCTCCCCGTACTGGGGCGAATCGAGCAGGCGATCGACCCGCGACGACCAGGCGTTGGTCGAAGGGTCGACGACGAATTCCCGCACGGCTTCGGGGGTGGGGGGAAGGCCGGTGAGGTTGTAGGTCGCGCGGCGAAGGAGTTCTTCCGCGGGTGCCGTGGGATTCGGGGCCAGACCACGGGCCTCCAGCTTGGAGAGCAGGAAGGCGTCGATTGGATTGCGGACCCAGGCGGAGTCGCGGACCGCGGGGACCGGGGGGCGGGCGACGGGCTGGAAGGCCCAGTGGGCGCGGGCCTCGGGAGTGATGGTGAAGCCGGAGGCGCGCGGTGCCGGCGAGACACTGCCTGGGGCGGGGGCGGGCATGGGTGCGCCCGAAGCGATCCAGTCGGAGAGCAGTTTCACCTGCGCCGGACTCAGCCGCGTTTTCGGCGGCATTTTGAGTTCTTCGTCGGTGTAGCTCACCGCGCGGATGAGCAGGCTTTCCGTGGGCTGTCCCTCCACCAAAACCGCACCCTTGTCGCCGCCGGTTCGCAGGCCTTCGGGGGAGTCGAGGCGCAGCCCGCCTTTCTGTTTCTCGGCGCCGTGGCAGGAGACGCAGTGCTCAGCCAGCAGGGGGCGGATCCTGCGCTCGAAGTTTGCGATGCCCTCCTCAGCGGACGCCCCTGAGGCCCTGGGGATCTGGAGGAAGGCGAGTGCCAGGGAGGCGAAGACGAGGAGGGAGCGGACGGAGGCGGTCGACGGGGTATCCGTCCCGGAAGACCGGGGCCGGGACTGCGGATCGCTTTGGGAAGCCCTCATACGTCTGGGATCGCCGCCGTCCGTCAATGGTCGTGGATCACTTCACTTCACCGGGCGTGCGCCGAGCACCATCTGGATCGGAGTCGAGTCGCCGAAGTTTTTGAAGTCCCGAAACGTCCAGACCACCTTTTTCTCGGGGGTGATCTCGATGAACTGGGGGTTTTCCGGACCGGCGTGGCAATTACCGATCAGGGTGTTGCCATTGGGCAGACGTTCGAGGCGGGTCACCCAGGCCAGGGTGATGCCGGGGAGATCCTTCTGTTCCACTTTCCACACGATCTCCTTGGCGGGCGTGACCTCGAGCACGCTGTGGCCGTTGCCGGTTGCGATCAGGGTGTTGCCGTTGGGCAGGCGGAGGGCGCTGAAGACCGAGTTGCCGAACGCCTCCGGACCGTGCCCGCCCTTGCGTTCCTTGCCGAACAGCGGGATGTCGTATTCCCAGACCACCTTGCCGGTGGCGTCGTACTCGCGCACGGCACCGTCGGCCTCGTGGGCGACGAGGTAATTCCCGGTGGCCAGCTTGCGCGCCAGTCGCGTGTCGCTGTGGGCGTTTGGTCGACCCACCTTGAGCTTCACCTCGTGATGGATCTTCCCGTCGCGATCGACCTCGATGATGCGGCCCGGACCGCTCTCGACGATCATGGTCAGCCCGTTTTCCAGGCGCTGGAAGGCGTGCACCTCAACGGGTTTGCCGGTGTTCCCGTTCATCTTGGACGAGTCGTATTCCCAGACGACCTGCTTGTCCGGGGCCACTTCGACGACGCGTTGCCAGCCGAGTTGGGTGAGGATGTTGCCGTTGGGAAGGAGGTGGGCGTCGTGGATGGCGCCGATCTTGAGTTCCCATTCCAGGGATCCATCCGGGGCGACGATGGCCAGGCGCCGGGTGGAATCATCGGCCACCAGCAGGCGACGTGGGGGGCCGTTTTGTTCGGCCTGGAGGGACAGTCCGAGCAGGGTGGAACCGAGGATCAGCAGCGCGCGCAGGGGCTTGGCGGTCGGGGGCATGACGCGGAGCCTAGGTCAGGCGTCCGCGGGACCGCAAACACTCAACCCATCCGAGCGACCGGTTTTCCCCCCGGGCCTCGGGCGCAGGCACGCCTTGGCCCGGGGGGCCACGAGGCCCCGATAAGAAACCTGTTTCCCCAGGATGCCTCACATCGACTCAGGGGCCGCGGGGGATGGAGGTGGGGAGGTGGGTTGGGTTCCACCCCCAAACACATCCAGACGCAGATCGCGAACGGTGTATACGGGTGCATCCTTCAATCCTCGCATGGGTCGTGCCCCAGTCTTCCGCTTCGGTCCGAACCGCTTCCGGTACTCCTTGAAGATCCCCTCCACGTACTCACGCCCTCCGAACACCGCTCCATCGCAAAAATACCGCACCCGGCACCTCAGGTATTCGCTCAACGGCAGCTTCCCCTTGGCCGCCAGGACCTTCGCCACCTCCTCCCCGCTCAATGATCCCCGTACCGGACGACCGTCCGGACCCACGCCTTCCCGTCGTTCATCCCCTTCCAGGTACAGGTACTTGCGGTAGATCTCCAGGGACCCGGCCGGGGATTCCTCCCGACCACCCTGCAACGCCGCCGCCAGGAATTGCACCCCTTCGAGAGCCGCGCCGACACCCGCCATCGCCTCCCCATAGCCGCACCACCGGTAATCCTTGGGATCCTTGACGACCCCCGCCCGAATCGGGTTGAGATCGATGTAGGCCGCCATGGTCACCATGGCGTCCCCGGCACCATCCACCAGGACACTCCGGAACCGCTCCTCCCAAAGCGTGCCTTTGCGGCCCTTACGGACGTTGTACCACTGGGAGAACCGTTGTTTGAGCATCTTCATGAACGCGGAAACGTCGTACATACGCCGGTGAAACGTCTCCAGATAGGCGGCCAGCCCGGCGTCGTCTCTCGCTTCGCGAAACATTGCGAACCGTTGACGGACCGCTTCGGGGAACTGGTGGCCGGAGAGGCGCTTGAGATCGTCGAGGATTTCCTCGGGCCCGGGGAGGGAGGCGGGCCGTTGGGGGACCGCGAGGAGGATATGGAAGTGATTGGACATGAGGGCGTAGGTGAGGACCTGCACGCGACAAAACCGCTCGCATTCCCGCATGAGGGCGAGGAAGTGCTCCTTCTCGGCGGTATTGAAAATGAACTGCCGGTCCACGACGCGGGAAAGACAGTGGTAGAAGCCGGTGGGATGATCCTTGGGAACCTTCAGTCGGGCTGTCCTCATGGCGGTCGCCGGCTAACCACCTCCGCCCTCGGCGCGGCAAGCCTTTTCTACTAAGGGACAGGCAAAAAGTTGTGTCCACACCTCACAAGACTAAGGGACAGGCAATTAGCATGATCTCAGAAGTGATTGAAGACCTGTCCCTTAGTCGGGAAGTTCCGGAGCGATGGAAGACCTGTCCCTCTGGCCTCGGCTCTACGGCGTCTGCTGGGCGGATGCTGGGCGTGAGACCGGCACCCTGCCTGGCAGCTCAGCGCACTCGGCAGGCTGATTCGCTATTGAACCCTCGATGAAGGGCCTCGCCGGGGGGGAAGAACCTGTCCTCGCGGTTTTCTGAGCAGTCGTGCCGCTATCGGGGCTTCGGGTCGGTGGGGAGGGGCTGGATTCCAGCCCACTGGTGCAGGTAGTAGCTCGCCACGCGGCAGACATCCGTGCGCATGGCATGGCTGTCGGGCCGGATCCTGGAGAGTTCGAGAATCGTTTTCAGTTCCGGCGTGAAGTCGCCCTGGCACTTCGTTCGCAGCGTGCTGACGGCATCGATCCAGCCGTGAAACCTTTGGGAAACGTCGGCCGCCCCGAGATAGTGCGGGTCGGTCTCCACCGTGGAAGCGTTGAACCGGCGGATCCTTTCCGCGAGGTCATTCCCGGTCTCGGTGACAAAGGGAATCAGATCGGGGCTGGGGTTGGGGAGTCGGGTGATGAGGCGTAGTGCGTTGCCCGCGAGTTCGGGGTTCTCGCCCAGGGCGAGTTGGCGGAGTTCCTGCGCCAGACCCGGTCGTTCCGCGATGCGCTGAAGCGCCCGTTCGGACTGGGCTTTCTGATCGAGGTAGGGGAACCAGCGCTCGATCGGAGCGTCAGCGGGAATCGCGGCGAACTCCGCTTCGCGCTCGGCCTCCTTCTCCGCTTCAAAATCGGCCGGGCTTTGAGGGGGGACGGGAGGTGGTTCCTTCCGTAGACGGAAACGGTACGACATCCGGGTGGTCGGCCAGCCTCGACCGTCGGCCTGCTGGTGCGGGAGCCATGGGCTCCACTCCAGGAACTTCGGCCCCGGCCGTGACGGCAGCGAGACCAGGAACCCGCCCACGTCCCGGTTGTCCTTTTCCAGGTTGATGATTCGACCGCCGCGCTCCGTGAACAGCAGCACTTCGGCGGGCACGATCCAGCGCTGGTCTTCCAGGCGGGCGTCCTTGGATCGGACCTGGCCATATTCGAAGGTGCGGCGCGTTCGCCCCGCAAGGGAGCCCAGGGTGAACCTCCATTCCCCCTCGGCGGTGGGCCGTCGGGCGGGGTTGGTGCCGGCGGGGAATCGAAACTCCACCTCGAGCAGCAGCTTGCGCCCGTCGAGTCGGGGAGGCACATCCGCCACCAGTCGGCAGATCCCAGCGATGATGACGGCGAGCGTCAAGACGACGGCCAAGGCTGCTCCCAGCTCCCGGACGAAACCGGGTCCATACTGACTGGCGATCAGCCGTGAAGTGACGAGCCCGAGGATGAAGCCCGCCATTCCGCCTGCCAGAGCCAGAAAGAGCACGTGATAGCCGGAGGCACCCTCGCGACTCGGGATGTGGAACCAGGAAACCGTGGCGTTTGCGATGAGGCCGGCCACAAACAGCCCCACCACCGCTGTCAGAAACGCCACCCCAAGGGAGATCAACCAGGTCATGCGCGTGATGGGAAAGTCACGGGTTTCATTCCGTCAGCCAACGCAGCCACGCTGGCCCATCCCAAACCATCGGTCGCCAGTTCCAGCCGGCACGCGTGACCGCTTCGGTCAGGGGGCCCTTCATCTCCTCGAGACGGAAGGTGTAGGCGTAGGACAGGTCGGGCGTGATGCGTCCGCGTTCGTCCAACTGCAGCCCCAGCACGCGCTGGTGCTCGTATTGGAAAAACACAATGCCCAGCCGGGCCTTCCATTCCACGCTGGCCCCGCCCCTCCCGGCCGACGCCTCGAAGGAAGACTCGTAGTCCATCGTCCGCACCGTGCGATTCGCCTCATCCAGCCGCAGTCGGATCCGGAACGTACGGCGCATGCCCCGCGCCCGGGCCAGATCGAGCCACTTCGCGTCGGCGAATCGCCAGGTGGCAAAGAACTCGCCCGGGTTCTGCCCGGGCTCGATGTGGAAGGGGACCTCGGCCTGATTGAAGGCCGCGAGCCGTGACGCCAGTTCCGTGGCGGAAACGGGTGGAGTTCCGGGGCGGGCGGTCCGCATGCCCGCCCAGGACGCCCCCTTGAAGTAATACGCCGAAACGACGAGGAGGTAGAGGAACAGTCCCGTGGCGATGAGTCCGAAGCGGGGACGGGGAGCCGAACCTTCCGAGGCCGCCGGCTTATCCGGCGTGGTGGTGGAGGCGGTGGCCTCGGCGAGCGGGGCCCGCCAGGGAACCACGAAACCCCCGGCCCGCATGCGCGCCCGGATGGCCGCGTCGTCGCGTCCGGTCCAGACACCGACCATGTCGTTGAGATGAATCGCGTAGGCGCGATCCATTTGGAGACGGGTGACGGCATAGCCCCGTTGGGAGTCGCCCTGACCCCCCAGCTGATTCAGGCCCGATTCCCGCAGGTATTGGACCCAGGCTTTTTCGGCGGCCGAGCCACTTCCGAATTTGGCCAGCAGCACCGTTTCGCCGTTGGGAAGAATGGCGTACTGGGCAAGATCGGCGCTTTTGAAGGACTCGATGAATGTTCGCCGGGCATCGGTCACGAGATGGGGCTCGGCGTCGGGGCCAAAAAGCTGTCTGGCAGCCGCGCGACGTGTCTCTATTTCGGTGCTCGTGGCGAGTTCGCGTAGGGCGGCGATCCGCGGTGCCGCCTGGCGACTGGCGTTCAGGGCGCGGTAAAGATGCCCGACGAACTGGGGGCCCACGATGAGCAGGGCGAAGCCCGCCATCCAATAGATCGGTTTGAGCGAACCTCCCTGGCCGGCCATCATGACGCCGACCACGGTCAGCACGACCGCCATCGCGAGCATCAGTGCGATGACGATGGCCAGACCGGTGTGGGTGCGGAGAAGTTGGAACATCGGATCAGCGGATGCGCGCCCCCTTCTTTAGCAGTTCGCCCCGCCGTGAAGTATGGGACTCTGGTGGGGGGCCTGAGGTGGAGTGGAGAGTTCGATGTCGCCAGCCATGCGACCTTGGTCGCAAGGTGCGATCTGCCGGGGAGTCCAAAAATCAACAATTTAGATGCGACCCCATTGCCCGCCGGTTATGAGGGAGTTGAGTGGACTGGACATTTTGCCTGGCGGCGGAGAGCTTGTCGTTGGGCGGCATGAAACGTCATGAGTGATTCAAACAGCCACCACAAAGACCCACTTTACCAGAAGGTTCTCGCCCTCAACCCAGTTGATGCTCGGACCTGCTATTGGATTGGGCGCGTTGACCTTTTTTGCGCGGTGGGGGCGACCGTGTCCTGCATCGCGGCGTTGGTGGTGTTCGGAGAGGCCTGTTTGCGCGACGGTTGGTCTGGTGGGAGCAGCGTTAGCATTGGCTGGTTCTTCGTGCCCTCCCTTCTCAGCTTTCTACTGCTCCTAGGCATTTGGCAGCGGCAGAGGATTCTCCGGCGCAATTGTCGATGATCGCGCCGCCGAGCCGGTAATGGAACTTCCGCGGGCCCTGATCTTCCGCAGGCGAACGGACAAGTGAGTCTGGGCGAAGCGAGACGACAGTCTCAGACGTCGAGTACTCGCCTATTGGTAATCACCGGAGCTCGAAAGCGGTGGACAAGCACAGGAGATCCGGCTCCGAAAATGCATGGGGCCTCGCCTTCGATGAGATGAGGACATCCGAATTAACCCGTTGCGAGAGAAGTTGGCGCATCCGCCTGGATTTGAACCAGGAACCTTCTGATCCGTAGTCAGATGCTCTAGCCAATTGAGCTACGGATGCACCGCGGACGATTATTAGACCCGGGTTCCGGGGGGTGGTGCAAGCGGGTTTTTTGAGGAAATCACGAATCGCGAATCGTGCATCGGACGCCTCGCCGAGTTTGCGGGGGGTGGAACTCGTCGCGCTGCGACGAGTAGCGCCGTGTGCAGCGGCGCAACGTTCGGGAAAATCGAGATGTCCGCTGACGACGGCATGGGACCGGGCTACGTTGCGCGCGTGTCGGACCTGGCTGCACAACTCGATGCGTTCACGTCCCTCGGCCAGATCCGGCTTCCGGATCTCTGGCAGCAGGAGGCCGTGACCGCGCTTCGTGCCGGACGCGATGTGGTGGTTCACGCCCCCACTGGCGCCGGCAAGACGCTGGTTTTCGAACTCTGGTCGAACGATGGCCGTGCCTCGGGGCAGTCGATTTACACGGTGCCCACGCGGGCCCTGGCCAACGACAAGCTCGCGGAATGGCGGTCGCGCGGCTGGAACGTGGGCATTGCCACGGGCGATCTGGCGGAGAACCTCGACGCCCCGGTGCTCGTGGCCACGCTGGAGACCCAGAAGAACCGGTTGATCCGCGGGGACGGTCCGCGGCTGCTGGTGGTGGATGAGTACCAGATGATCGGGGACCCGGACCGGGGCCTGAATTACGAGATCGCCATTGCCCTGGCGCCGGCGAAGACGCAGTTGCTCCTGTTGAGCGGCAGCGTGCACAACCCGCAGCAGGTGGCGAACTGGCTGCGCCGCCTGGGACGGGACGCGGTGGTGGTGCGCCATGATGAACGGCCGGTGCCCCTGGACGAGGTGTGGGCGGGCAATCTGAACTTCCATCTTCCCTCCGAGATCAAGGGGTACTGGCCGCGGTTCCTGGCCAAGGCGCTTGCCGAGGGGCTGGGGCCGGTGCTGGTGTTCGCGCCCCGGCGCAACGCGGCGGAGCAACTGGCGTCGGAGGTCGCCCGCCACCTGCCGACGCCGGATCCGCTGAACCTCACCACGGAACAGAAGCAGTTGGTCGGTGATTCCCTGGCGAAATTGCTGAAGAACCGGATCGCCTACCATCACAGCGGCCTCAGCTATGCGGTGCGCGCGGGTGTGATCGAGCCGTTGGCCAAGGCCGGACAACTGCGCGTGGTGGTGGCCACCATGGGGCTGGCGGCCGGGATCAACTTTTCCCTGCGCAGCGTCGCCCTGGCCGGCGACTCGTACCGGCGCGATTTCGTGGAGCAACCGCTGCGGGCTGATGAAATCCTGCAGATGGTCGGACGGGCGGGACGCCGTGGCATCGACGACATGGGTTACCTGCTCATCTCGAGCAACGAGATCCGGTTGCGGGATGGTCATCCGAGCCAGTTGGCGCGGAGCGGTCTGGTGGATTGGGGGGCGCTGCTCAGTGTGATGCACGGGGCGGCGGAACGGGGCGAGGACCCGTTTGAGGTGGCGGTTCGCGTCCAGCAACGGCTCTTCACCAGCAAACCGATCTTCCTGGGCGTCGAGGAATCCCTGAAGCATCCCGTCGCTCCCTGCGGTTTGAAGACGGACTCCGAACGCGCCCGCCATGTGCGCAGCCGGTTGCGGCAGATGCGGAACAGCGCCGGCGAATGGGAGACCCTGCCGAAAGCCAAGGATGTGCCGCTTGGTCTCGTCTTTGCCCGCCGCCGCGTGGATCGGGCGGTGGAGAGTGCGGAGGCGGGAGTGGGGAGAGGAGAGACTGGAGTCGGGAGTGGGGAGAGGCAGGAGAAGGGTGAGGGGAGAAGGGAGAGCGGGGAGGCGGGATGGGTTTCGGCGTTGTCGGTGCAGGCGGCATTCGACCGCGTGGGGCAGGGGTGGATCGTGGCCTTGCAGGACACGGATCACGGGCGGATTTACGGGCGCTCGTTCAAGGTGGCGGACGTGCTGACCGGCGAACGGCTGGTGCTGGTGAAGTGGATCCGGCGCCTGATCGACTGGCATGGACGGGTGGCGACGATGGAGGAGTGGGAGAAGGAGATTCTGCCGGCGTTCGAGGCGGCCATGGTCGCCCAGCGGACGCCGGTCGCACGGGTGCAGCGCCAACAACAGCGGCTGCTGGTGTCGGTGAGTCTCGCCGCCATGCCGGTGAAGGTGCCGGTGGATTCCCGCGGGGTGGGGTTGTGGCGGCCGGAGGAACGGGAAGTGCCGCAGCCGTCCTGCGTGGGGTGCGAGTTCCAGTCGGCCTGTCGTGAACTGTCGCCCGGGTCCGGCACGGCGGCGTTGTGGCGCCGGCTGAACCTAGTCAACGAACGCGGCGTGCCCACGCGTCGGGGGCGGGTGGTGGCGTCGTTGTCGCAGACCGTCGGTCTGGCGCTGTCGGCCGCTCTCGAGGACGAGGGGTATCCCCTGGATGAACTCGTGTACGACATGGCGAACCTGGACGCGGGGTTTCGGTTTGCCGGCGAGGACAGCCGGTGGGGCGGGCGGCTGGCGATCGCCTGCCAGAATGCCTACGGCATGTTGAACGTGCCGGGTTACCTGGAGAACGGCCTGCCACCGCGCTACGGCGCCGGGGCGAATGACGTGGTGCAGCTCGCTCATAAACATCCCGAACGCCGTCACCGCGTGGCGGTGGAAGGGTTGGGGGAGGGGGACGTTGACCGCCTGATCATCGAGTGGCGGAGTCTGCTTCGACAGATTGCCCACGCGCCGGTGCTGGACTGGCCGCGATGGACAGCATTCCAGGCCATGGCCAAGGGCATTCTGCACCAGACCGAATCCCCGACCCAAACCGACCTGCCGCCCCTGCCGTATCACCAGACCAAGCGCATCGATCACCGGCTGATTTTCCGGCGGCATTAAGTCATCCGGGTCGGGCGCCCGCTCCGCGGGCGGCTCAACCTCGAACGAGGTTGCGGCGGCTCGGCGTGAGACTTGGCGTGGCGGCTGGGTGGACGAAACCCTTTCAGGGGTTGGCACCTGGAGGCGTGGTTCCCGGGGTAGGCCCGCGCGGTCGCGGTCCAACCCCGGGGCTGCGGGACGCCATACCCTGGGATTCCCCGAGGAACCTCACCTTCTACTCGCTGCAAAAGGGAACTCTTCCCGTCTTCCCCTCTGCGCCTCGGCGCCTCGGCGCGAGAAGAAGAAGCCGTGGGACGTCCTCTGGCTTTGGCTTGGGGCGAGGGCAGTGGGTCGGGTTTGCCGGCGTTGGGGTTGAGCTCGCGCAGAGGCGCAGAGGCGCTGAGGAAAGGCAGACTCTCGGACTCAACGCCGACGGGCGGGCCCACCCCGGGTCTTCGCAAAACCCACTACCGGGAAGGGCCGATGGGGCGGAGGATCAGTCCAGGAGCATGAGCGTGGCGCCGACCACGCAGGTGGGTCCGAGGGCGCCAAGGAAGAGCCCGAGCGGCGAGATGCCCCCGGGAAAGTACTTGGCCAGGATCGATTGCCCGGCGGGATTCGGTGCATTCGCGATGACGGTGAGACCGCCGCCTGTCACGGCCCCGGCCACCACGGCGTGCTTCATGGTCTCCGTGAATCCCGGAACCAGGGAGGCGAGGTAGGTGATGGCAGCGTTGTCGTTGAAGGCGGTGAGCACGGTGGCCATCGAGAAGAGCGGCCATTCGCCAAGGCCTCCCAGCGTGGGGGCGATCCACCATTGCTGAAGTCCGCCGTGCACCACGAGGGCGGCGAGGAAGAAGCCGACGAGAATGGGCCCGCGCAGGTCGAGCCGGGTCTGGAAATCCTCGGTGGCCAGGTGGAAGGCGACGAAGAACAGGAAGCCGCCGACGAGCAGGACGGGGTGATGCGCGTTGAGCACGGCCCAGGCCATGGCCAGCAGATGGACGGCGGTGACCCACGTGGGGATGACATGGGCCGACCGTTCCGCGTGTTCCTTCTTCAGGGCCTCGGACTCCCAGGGGTCGGCGAGCCCCACGAAGTCGCGTCGGAGCACCAGGTAAACCAGCAGGTTGGAGAGCGCGACGCCGGTGGCGGCCTGGAGGCCGAAGTGGCGGATCATGTGGAACGTGTCCCAGTTCCAGCGACCGGCGACCATGAGCACCGGGGGTGCGGCGAAGTGGGTGAGCGTGCCGCCGACGGACACATTGACGAAGAGAAGTCCGAGCGTGGCGTAGGCCAGGCGTTTGGGGGCGTTGAGCCGGTAGAACTGACGTCCGAGCAGCAGGGCGGAGATCGTCATGGCGGCGGGTTCGGTGACGAAGGAGCCGAGCAGGGGGCCGAGGGTGAGGATGGAGAACCACCAGGCGACGGGGGAGCCCCCGCCGAGGTTGGCGAAGGTGCGCATGAACCGTTCGGCCAGTTCCAGGATCGGCCGGGTGGCGGCGAGAGCCATGATGACGACCACGAAGATCGGTTCGTTGAAATGCACACGGTGCTCGATGTAGTCGATGACCGTGCCGGGCCCGAGCCGGACCAGCATGAGCAGGAGCAGGGGAACCACCCAGAGCCCGAAGACCGCTTCCACCTCGCCGAGGAAGTGCATTAGACGCGCGGCGACCGACACCGTTTCGCGGGGCGCGGGTTGTCCGGCCTTTTCGGCGGCCTGAACGGAGTTCCACCAGCGTTCCTTGTGAGTGACCTCCAGATGGTGGGCGATCTTCTGGAATTTCGCGGCGAGAAAGGTGTGAACGATCGCCAGGGCGAAAATCAGGGTGGCGACGAGGTTGAAGGGCTGGACCTGGATCCGGTGGCGGAGAATCGCGCCGAGCCCGGAGATCTGGGTGTCGGCGTAGGATTCCAGGGTGGGCGGGTAGGCGGCGGCGGCTGGGGCGGCTGGGGCGGTCTCAGGCGAGGCGGCCAGGAGCAGGGCCGGGGCGAGCAGCGTGAGAAACAGAAGCAGACGCAACATGAATTTGAGGGCGTAGCAGACGGGAGGTGGCTGTCGCAAGACGGGAACCCGCGCCGGCGATCCCCTTGGAACAGACCGACGGAGTTACGGATGGCACCGCGAAGACACGAAGAGCGCGAAGGGAGTGAGAAAATTGAGGATTCCGGGATGCCCCGGCTGCGTGAGGGGGCTGCCCGATCCCTGCGTCGTGGACTCATGGAAATGCGATTTTCGCTAAGAATGCGCGAACCAACGAAGGCACGAAGGGAATGCGGGGAGGGCGGTTCTTGGGAGTTCGATAAAGCCGGTTCACTCGGGCTGCTCTCGAGAGACTTTCCTTCGTGGCCTTCGCGCCCTTCGTGGTTCCTTATCCGGGGATTCTTGGGAACCGGCACCCCATTGCATGACGACGGGAATCCGGCATTGTCCGGGCTCATGATCGCCATCATCGCAGGGACGAATCGACCGGGCAGCAACACGCGCAAGATTGCGCAGCAGTTGGCCGACCTTTATGCCGAATCCGGGGTGCCGGTGGAACTTCTGGATCTGGCCCGTCTGCCGCTGGACCTCTTCCTTCCGACCGCCTACGCCGAGAAACCGGCGGCGTTCGCGCCGTTTTCGGAGGCGGTGCTGCGGGCGGACGGCCTGCACGTGGTGACGCCGGAGTACAACGGGAGCGTGCCGGGTGTTCTGAAGTACTTCATCGACATGTTGAAGTTCCCGGAGAGCTTCGAGCGTCGCCCGGTCTGCTTCACGGGTGTGGCGGCGGGCATGTGGGGGGCGCTGCGGCCGGTGGAACAGTTGCAGGCGATCTTCGGGTACCGGAACGCGCACATTTTCCCGGAGCGCGTGTTCCTCCCGCGCATCCACGAGTTGCTGGATGCCTCGGGGCATCTCAAGGATGCGGAACTCGTCGGACGCCTGCGCAGCCAGGTGACGGGGTTCGCGGAGTTCGTGACCCGGTTGAAGGGTGTCCCGCCCGTCAAGTGATCGGGTGTGCGAAGGGGCGGGCGGAAGGCTGCTTTCACGAAGCGCTCCGCGGGGCGCCTGTTCTCCGGCGGTTCAGGCTGCCGAGGTTGGAATGGCCATTTCCTCGCGTGGAACCCGCATTCTCGGGGCAAGGGTGCCCGCGGTGGCGATCAGGTGTTGGAATCCCTGTTCCGACCAGGTTCGTTCGCGGAGGACTGTCTCCTCGAGGCTGGGACCTGGGGCGACCCAGGTTTCGAGAATGGCGTTGAAAGAGTAAGGGGTGAGGCCGCGAAGGCGCGTGAGGATCCGGGAGAGTTCAAGTCGGCCCTGGCCCGCCGCGCAACCCTCGATGACGAATCCCATCTGGTGGCTGGCGCGGTGGACATGGAAGTCACGGACATGAAGGCTGCGGGTGTAGGGGCCGAGGGTCTCGACCACGTTCTCCGGAGTTTCGAGGGTGCCCAGCGAGTTGGCGGTGTCGAGGCAGATGCCGACATCATCGGGTCCGAGTTCCTCGATGATCCGGGCGAGCGTGCGGGTTCCGAGACGTTCGTGGTTCTCCAGGGCGAGGGTGATGCCGGTGGCGTGAAAGTCGGGAAGCAGCGGGCGCAGTCGACGGATGATCTCCTCGGGACCGGGCTCGTCGAATCCCCGGTCGACGGCCACCCGGACCAGCGGGGAGCCGAGGGCCACGGCGAGCGCGAGGTGACGGTGAAGGTTTGCGGTGTCGAGGCCGCGGGTGCCGAGTTCCACGGCGATGCCCAGTTCCTCGGCCCGCCGGTGGAAATCGCAAATCTCCGGCTCGGGCAGATCCACGAGGGGAAGATTCTCGCAGACCTGCACCACGGTGGCGCCCAGACGCCGGGCCTGATCCAGAAATCCGACCGGAGTCAGTCGTTGATCCGGGGCATGAAACGAGGCGCCGATGGCCCAGGTGAACGCAAAACTGCCGAGACCACAGTTCACAGACGGTCCTATCTCCCCGGCCCGGGTCTCAGTTCACGGGAGGATGGGGGGTTGAGATTGGGTTTTTAGGGTTTGGGTAACTGGCTTGTAAGTGGGAAACTCCTAGAATCGTTCCTATCATTGCAAGTCATAAGTCGGGAATCACTGCGGTCCACGGCCAATCTCCGAGTTGTTGTCGGGCAGATTCCCCGGGCTCCTGCCGCGATCCAGGCTGAGTGAGCCAGCGGACTTGGCGTGTGGACTGCGGGGAGATGTCCCCGCTTTGGATGGGCCGCCGGGCTGGGCAGGGACGTTGGGCGACGCGCCGGCGTCTTGGGGCGAGGGGCTGTGATCGAAAGCGGCAGGGGGCTGCCGCACTCCACAGGCCGATTTTCTCGCTTACGCGGAGGGCGGGGCGGCGTCAGGCCAGCCCACGGGCCCGCAGCTGGTCCAGCGTCCAGGCGTACTCGGCCGCCAGTTGATCGACCACGCCCCGGGCCTTGAGTTCAGGGGGCAGCACTTCCCAGGTGTAAGTCTCCATTTCCAGATGCTGCGCCTCGCCCGGATGGTCCTTCAACCAATCCAGTGTCGCGGAGACATGGTCGGCGGTGGTTTCGAAGAAGGGTCCGGGCGGATGATGGAGTGGGACGTGGAAATGGATCCGCCACTCGTGTTCGGTGGTGGGCTCGGGGAGGTTCGCCGTGGCCAGGGCGTCGGGAAGATCGATGAACCGGCGGAGCGATCCGTCGGGGGACCGTTGCACGACCTGATGGAGGTAGGTGTCGTCGGCAAAGGCCGCGAGGGCCAGGCGCGAGTCCGTGGCGGGTCGGACGCGCAGGGCGCTGCTGAGGTGGATCTTGCTCAGCAGGATTCCGTTCCGCCGAAGTCTTTCCAGGGCCTCGGCGGCGTTCTCGAACTCCACAGCGAGATGGCAGCAGTCGTAATTGAGTCCGAGATGTTCGTTCAGGCGCAGGTCCCCCGGCCGATCCGCCCGGAGACGTTCGAAGAATGCCACCGCCTCGGAACTGGTCTCGAGCGTGCACAGGGGTTCCGGTTCGAGGCCGAGGTGGAGATGACGTCCGGAGCTGCGGCTCAGACGTTCGATGTGCTCGACGACCGACCAGAGATTCTGCCGGGCGCGGTCGAGGGCGCGTGCATCGAGACCGAAGGCTTTGAAGGAGACGGGGACGGTGCTGACGCTTCCGTCGACGCCCTCGGGGACCAGTTGGGCGAGCAGATCGAACAGGAGCTTCGTGTATTCGACGCGTTCCGGATGGGTCCAATCGGGCGCGTACACCTGTTCCTTGACCCGGGTGCCGTGGAATTTACCGAAGGGAAATCCGTTGATGGTGAACACGTAGGCGTCGTGGCGGTCGAGCCAGGTGCGGAACGCGGAGAGGTGGGTGGGATCGGAGAGTTCTCGGGCGGCGATGGCCGAGAGACGGAGACCGATGGCGAACGGGGACTGGCTGGCGCCCGGCACGGCCGCGCGAACTGCCAGGGTATGCCTCTGGAGCGCCTCGAAGATCTCGGGCCACGTTTCACCCCGGTGAATGTTGGTGCAGTACGCGAGGTGGCGTCCGTGGCGCAGTTTCATGGAAGCCCGAGTGAAGCGCAGTCGGGGTCCCGGGGGCAAATCCGGTGTGCGTTTCGTGGAGTCGTGGGGTCAAGTACCCACATTCGACAATTCCACTGGAAGGGGGCGCCTGGGTTGTTCTTCACCCCAGAGGGCACAGAGGGCACAGAGGAAGCGGGAGGGGATTCGGATCTGGATCGGCGAGGTGCCAGCGGATCATCCCTGGGGTTTCGTGATTCCAGAAGAGGAACTGCTGCAACCTGTGCGATGGCCTCTCTCCACCCTCTCTCGGTGCTCTCGGTGTCCTCGGTGGTGAACCTCCCGCAAGTCGGGGATGCGCCCTTAGTTTGGAGTTCGGAGTTGGGAGAGGGGAGAAGGGAGAGGGGATAGCGGAGAGGTCAGGGGGGGGGTGCGGCGCAGGCGGAAGAACTGGGGGATGTCGGAGGTGGGGAAGCGGCTCTCGAAGTGTGCGCCGTTCAGAG
>CAYZAE010000142.1:0-17824 GCA_964476125.1 uncultured Verrucomicrobiota bacterium
GGGATTCTCTTAGGTTTCACAAGAGACAGAGGCAAGATTTTTTGGGGATGGATTTTCGTCGTGAGCAGGAGTCAGTGTTTTTGAAGCTTATGATCATGTGGCACAGGAGGGTTTTTGTCGTCGCGTTTTTCCTTCTTCTGGGGTGGACCCAGGGTTGTTCTCGTACCCCTGTCATCACCGTCAGGAATGAGTCGGGGTGCACCTTGAGCAATGTGGTGATTTCAGGGACCGGGTTTTCGGAGCGGTTGGCCGACCTGCCGCACGGGGCCGAGATTCATCGGCGGGTTCGACCCAGGGGGGAGTCGGGGGTTCGCCTGGCGTTCGAGGCGGGTGGCCGGCAGGTGGATTCCGGGGCGCAGGGGTACTTTGAGTCGGGCGGGGGTTCCCGGATAGGCGTCACAGTGGGAACGAATCTCAATGTTTCGATCACCCAGTCGGAACGTGGATATTGAGGCGGATCTGGCCGCTCTTCCGCACCCCGGCAAGACCACGGGCGCGGGCGTGGCCGCGGTTTATGGCCCCGGTGTATCGACGGAGGGAGGGGGTGGGGGGTAGAACTGTTGCGCCATGAACCGACGTGATTTCATTTCGTCCACTTCTTCCGGTGCGACAGCGGTTGCGGCTACGGTGACGGCCGCCACCATGACCGCCGCCCTTGCTCCGAATGCCGCAGCCGCTGCTGCGACGTCCACGACGGGAACCCGGGAGTTCTACGAACTCCGCCGCATTCATCTTCGGCGCGGACCGAAGCAGAAGTTGTTCGACGATTACCTGAAGGAGGCCTACCTGCCGGCGTTGGGGCGGCAGGGAATCGGCCCCGTGGGGGTGTTCAACGTCATGATCGGGGCGGAGAGCCCGAGCGTGTGGCTCTTGATACCGTTCAAGTCGATGGAGGATTTTGCCGGGCTTTCGGGCAAGCTGCGCGCCGACGAGGAGTACAGGAAGGCGGGGACGGAAGTGAGGGGTGCGCCGGCGAGCGATCCCGCGTATGTGCGGAACGAAAGCTGGTTGCTGGGTTCCATCGCGAGCGTGCCAAAATTGGAGGTTCCGACGCAGACCCGCGAGGGCAAGGGGCGGATCTTCGAGTTGCGCACCTACGAGAGCCACAGCAAGGGCGCGAACTGGAAGAAGATCGAAATGTTCGATGTGGGGGAGACGGCGCTCTTCCGGAAGGCCGGGTTGGCCCCGGTGTTCTTCGGCGAAACGTTGATCGGGAGCCGGATTCCGAACCTCACCTACATGCTGGTGTTCGACGACCTGGCGGCGCGCGACAAGGCCTGGCGCTCCTTCGCCGGGGATCCGGAATGGAAGAAACTCAGTTCCACGCCGGGGTTCACGGATCCGGAGATCGTCACCGACATCAGCAATCAGATTCTCCGGCCGGCGGCGTACTCCCAGATCTGAAGCCGGCACGAATCCCTCCTGTGGCGCGCCCCTGGGTCATGTCGATGGGCTGGCAGGATCTCCTTTTCCTGCATTGGCCGGTGGCGCCTGCGGATCTCGCGCGCTGGATTCCACGGGGTTTGGAGCTGGAGACCTGGGAGGGGAGAGCGTGGTTGGGCGTGGTGCCGTTCCGGATGACGGGTATTCGACTCCGGTGGCTTCCGCCGATTCCCGGCACCGACGCTTTTCCGGAGTTGAACGTGCGGACGTATGTCCGGTGCGGGGATCGGTCGGGGGTCTGGTTTTTTAGCCTGGATGCGGCGCATCGACTGGCGGTACGCGTGGCGCGGGCGGGGTATCACCTGAATTACCTGGATGCCCGGATGGAATGCGCGGAGCGGGAGGGATGGATCCAGTATCGGAGTCGGCGCACGCATGCGGGGGCGCCGCCGGCGGAGTTCTCGGCCCGGTACCGGCCGAAGGGGGAGGTTGCCTGTAGTCGGGCGGGAAGCCTGGAGGCGTGGCTGACCGAGCGGTACAGCCTGTTTGCGGCGGATGCGGCGGGGGGGATTTATCGGGGCGACATCGAGCATGCGCCCTGGCCCCTGCAAGCGGCGGAGGCGGTGGTGGAGACGAACAGCATGACGCAGGGATTGGGCCTTGAACTCCGGGGCGAACCCCTGGCGCATTTCTCGCGAACCCTCGACGTCCGGGCCACGCGGATCTGGCGTGTCGGGTAGGACGGCTTCTCCGAGGGCGCCGGTGTGCCGGGCACCTCGTCCGGTCACCCTCTCTTTCCAGCTTCCCAGAGCGCCCGCGGCGCGGTTGTCTCACCGCAGTGAATCAGGGCGGAAGGGCTGGTTGCGGGGGGCCTCAAGGCTGGGCGGGGATGGGGCGGACGCGGATGTTGCGGTAGCGGACGAACTGGCGGGTGAGATCGCCGCCGCCGTGGACCTGGACCGCGATGCTGCCGGTGTCGGGGTGTCGCTTCTGGGTTTCGGTCCATTCCATGATTTTCACCCCGTTGATCCAGGTGGTGATGGTGGGTGGGTTGGCGACGATGCGGGCGCGCAGTTCGTTCCACTGGCCGTGGCGCCAGAAGAAGGGCCAGGACTCGGGTTTGACGGGGAGCGCGGTGGGGGCGTTGGTGACGGCGACGATGTCGGTGACCTTTTCGAGGAACCGGAAGTTCATGAGGCCGGGTTTGCCGCCCAGGCGGCCTTCGCCGTAGATCCCCATGAGATTGCCGCCGGAATGGTAATCGATCATGGCCTGGTAGGCGGTGCCGTCCTCGGTGCTGCGCAGGAACAGGCCGCTGTCGGGGCCGAAGTCGTTGTTCATCTCGAGCGAGACCTCGAAGTCGCCGAACTTCTCGTCGGTGAGCAGGATTCCGCCGTTGCCGGGGATGTCCTGGGAGCCGGTGATGGCGCCGTTTTCGAGGACCCATTTGCCGCCGGATTTGTTCCCACTGGCGCGGCTGTGGCCGGTTTGGGCGCTGGGATGCCATCCGTTGAGGGAGGTGCCGTCGAACAAGGTCCGCCAGCCTGGTTCCGCGGCGGAGGCGGAGGGGCAGGAGGGGCGGAGGAGCGCCAGTCCGAACAGCAGAGCCAACGAGAGGGAGGGTTGGGGGAGTCTCATGGAACTTGGGCGTGGGTGAGAGGGTGGACGTTGATGTGAACGAACGTGGAGAGGCGGGGTGTTGGGGGCAGGATGTGCCGGGTGGAGGTCGGAGGCGAGAGGGTTTCGAGGGGGGGCGCAGTGGAGGCAGACCTGCGGCAGCGCTGGGTGATTTTCGACAGGATGAACAGGATTAGCAGGATGGGGTTGGAGGTGGAATCAAGTTGAGCGGAAGCTGGTGCCGTGCGGTTGGGTGGGGGATGCTGGGGGGACTGCCTGCGCATGAGCGACATTCGTGTGACGACCCAGGGCCAGGCGCCCAGTCATGCTCCCGAGGAGACTCCGGGGGCGTATCACCTCTTTCCGAGCCATCGTTTGCCGGAGGGGAACATTGACCTGGGTTACGACGCGATTGCGGCGCAATTGCCGGAGCGTGGGCGGGTGGCGATCGATGGTTTTGCGGGCATTGCCTGGGAGGAGTTCCGGCGGTTGCTGGGGGAGGCTCTGCGGCGTCGGGTTTCGGGGGCTGTCCGGTGGGTCGATCTGTCGACGGCGTGGAAGACGGAGACCGAGTTGACGGCGTTGCTCGCGGATTTTCTAGGGGGGGAGGATCCGCTGTTTGGGAGACGGTACACGGGGGCCCTGTCGGATTTCCTGGATCCGGTGCGGTTGCAGGAGTGTGGGGCGGGCGGGTTGGGGGAGTTGGTGATTGTGTACGGGTGTGGGGCGGGGCTGGCGGTTCCGGACGGATTCCTGGTGTACGTCGATTTGCCGAAGAACGAGGTTCAGTACCGGGCCCGGGGCGGGATGCCGACCAACCTGGGGTTGCGGGAGGCCCTGCCGGCGAAGGCGGCGTACAAGCGGGCGTACTTCGTGGACTGGCCGGCGTTGAACGCGCACAAGAAGTCGCTGGTGTGGCGGGTGGATCTGGTGGTGGACGGCCAGCGGACGGCGTTGCCGGCGGTGGTTTCCGGGGAGCATCTCCGCAACGGTCTGGCCCACATGGCGCGGCACTCGTTCCGGGTCCGTCCCTGGTTCGAACCGGGAGCGTGGGGTGGGCAATGGTGCCGGCGCTATATCCGGGCTTTGCCGCCGGCGCCGAATTATGCGTGGTCCTTCGAGCTCATCGCCCCGGAGAACGGCCTGTTGTTCCGCGATTGGGCGGGCCGGTTGATGGAGCTTTCCTTCGACTGGCTGATGTTCCGGCATGGTCCGGAGGTTTTGGGGGAATGCGCGACCTGGTTCGGGGATGAGTTCCCCATTCGGTTCGATTTCCTGGACACCGTGCAGGGCGGAAATCTGTCGGTGCAGGTCCACCCCGGGCCGGAATACATCCGGAGCCACTTTGGTGAGCGGTTCACCCAGGACGAGGCCTATTACATTCTTCGGGCCAATTCCGATGCGGTGGTGAATCTTGGGTTCCGTGAGGGAACGGATCCGGCGGAGTTCCGGGCGGCCCTGGAGCAGAGCCAGCGGGACGCGACACCGCTGGACATGTCCCGGTACGTCCAGGCTCTGCCGGCGAAACGGGATGATTTCTTCCTGATTCCGCATGGGACCATCCATGGGGCGGGGGCGGGCAACCTGGTGCTGGAGATCAGTGCCACGCCGTACATTTTCACCTTCAAACTCTACGACTGGCTGAGGCCGGACCTGGACGGGCGGCCGCGGCCGCTGAACATCGAACGCGGCATGGAGTGCCTCGATTTTTCGCGCAGCGGCGCGGAGGTGGAGTCGAAGCTCATCAGCCGCCCGGTGGAGGTGGATCGTGGGTATGACTGGGTGAAGGAGCATCTGCCGACGCATCCGGATCATTTTTACGAGGTGTTCCGGTTCCGGTTCCGGCGCGAGCTGGAGATCGCCAACGACTGGAGTGTGCACATTCACAGCCTGGTGTCGGGGCGGCGGGTGGAGGTGGATACGGGGGCGGGGGAGAAGCGGGTGTACAGCCATGCGGAGACCTTTGTGGTGCCTTCGGCGACCGGGCGCTACCTGCTGCGGAGCCTGGATGGCGATGAGACGGTGGTGCTGCTCGCCCGCATGAAGCGGCCGGTCGACTGGCCGGAGTGGATGAAGGACCTGGCGCCCCGCTGAAGGGCGGATTTTCGCGACACTCGTCGTTCGCCCCAACTTGGTTGTCAGGGCTCCGGGGGGTGGTTGGAATGCGCTCCAACAGCCCTGCCCATGCAAGACCTCCAGCCCCTCCACGAAGCCATCCTGACGGGTGACGCCAAAACGGCCCGCGAATTCACGGACAAAGCCATCGCCGCCGGAGCCAAGGCGATGGAACTGGTCGACGGCGCCATGGTGCCGGCGATGACGGAGGTCGGTCGGCGGTTCGAAGCCGAGGAATACTTCGTTCCGGACCTGCTCCTCGCAGCCCGGGCGATGAAGGCTGCTCTCGAACCGCTCAAGCCGCTGCTCGCGGCGAGCGATGTTCCCCGGGCCGGTCGCGTGGTGATCGGGACGGTGAAGGGGGACCTCCACGAGATCGGCAAGAACCTGGTCGCGGCCATGTTTGAAGGCAGCGGGTTCGAGGTGTTCGACCTGGGTGTTGATGTTTCCCCGGAACGGTTCGCCAGCGAGGCCCGCGATCGGAAGGCCGACATCGTGGCCATGTCCGCCTTGCTCACCACCACCATGGGCTCCATGCGCGCCACCATCGAAAGCCTCAAATCCGCCGGGATCCGCGACCAGGTGAAGGTGCTGATCGGCGGCGCTCCCATCTCGAAAAAGTACGCCGAAGACATCGGGGCCGATGGTTTCGCGGACAACGCCGTGGGTGCTGTGGCACTCGCGCGGCAGGTGCTTCGGCGGGCGGCGTGAGCTGGGGCTGGGGTCTGGCGTCTAGCGTCTGGGGTCTGGGGTCTGGGGTCTGGGATCTCGCGTCTAGGGTTTGGCGTCTGGCGTCTGGGGCGGGAGTGGGGAGTAGGGAGTCGGGAGTGGGGAGTGGGGGGCTGTTGCAATGAATCAAAGCCAAGCGTCCCTGAATCTGGGGTACATCGTTCTGATCAGTCTGGTGGCCGCCTTTGGCGGTTTCCTGTTCGGGTACGACACGGCGGTGGTGTCGGGGGCAATTGGATTCCTGCGTCAGCATTTCCAGCTTACCGCGGACCTTACGGGCTGGGCGGCGTCCAGCGTGTTGGTGGGGTGCATGTTTGGGGCGATGTTCGGCGGGCCGTTGGGGGATCGCATCGGGCGCAAGCCGGGGCTGATTCTGTGCGCGGCGGTGTTCCTGGCGTCCTCGGTGGCTTCAGCGGTTCCGGCGTCGCTGGGGGCATTTGCGTGGGCGCGGTTTTTCGGGGGCCTGGCGATCGGGGCGGCTTCGATCCTGTCGCCGATCTACATCGCGGAAATTGCGCCGGAACGGATCCGGGGCCGGTTGGTTGGTTTGTACCAGCTGGCGATCGTGATCGGGATTCTCGCGGTGTTTTTCGTGAACCTCCAGGTTCAGCGTCTGGGTGACGAGGCCTGGAACGTGTCGATGGGCTGGCGTTGGATGTTTGCGTCGCTGGCGCTGCCTTCGGTGCTTTTTGCCGGGTTGATGGCGCTGGTGCCGGAGAGTCCGCGATGGTTGATGAAGGCGGGTCGGAGGGAGGCGGCGAAGGGGGTGCTGGAACGGGTCGGTGGACGGGAGAATGCGGCGCGGGAGATGGGGGAGATCGAGCGGGCGTTGGGGGAGGAGGGGGGGCGCTGGGGGGAGTTGTTCCAGGGTGGTTACGGTCGTGCGCTGCTGGTGGGTTCGCTGTTGGCGGTGTTCAGCCAGTTGAGCGGGATCAATGCGATCATGTACTACGGACCGGAGGTCTTTAAGGCAGCCGGGGCGGGCCAGGACGCGGCGTTCGTGCAGACCGTGACGGTGGGGGTGATCAATCTCGCCTTCACCTTCGTGGCCATCGGGTTCGTGGACCGTGCGGGGCGGAAGCCGTTGCTGGTGGTGGGGACGGGGGTGCAGATGCTGGCGCACGCCTGGGTGGGATGGTGTTTTTACAGCGGTCGCAAGGATTCCCTGCTGTTGGCGGGAATTCTGGTATTCGTGGCGGCCTTCGCCATGGCCATGGGACCGGTCTCCTGGATCGTGAACGCGGAGATTTTCCCGACGAAACTCCGGGCGCGGGCGATGGCGGTGTCGATCTTCCTCCTCTGGCTGGCCTGTTATGTGGTTTCGCAGACCTTCCCGATGCTGCTGGAGGCGATCGGTCCGGCGAAGACGTTCTGGGTTTATGGAGGATTCAGCCTGCTCAGCCTGCTGTTCGTGCTGGGCATGGTGCCGGAGACGAAGGGGCGGACCCTGGAACAGATCCAGGCTTCCTGGAAGCGGTAGGGCGGGAGCATATGGAGTGCGGCAGCCCTCTGCCGCTTTGGCGTGGCGAGCGGAGGGATCGGGAGCGCAGGGACTGCAAACGGGGGAGCGGGAGGTGGAGGTGGAAGGACGTCGGTCGGTGTGGAAAGCGGCAGGGGGCTGCCGCAGTCCAAAGGTCTGGAGTGCGGCAATCCTCGAGGACCCTTTCGAGCTCCATGGGTTTGGGATTGTCGAAAGAACGCGACTGGATAGGGTGCGTGATCCTCGTTGATGTCAGAAGTTCCAGCCATGAGCTCCATTCCAACCATTCCGCCGAACCGTCCCGAAGCCTCCAAGGCTGCGGAGACGAACGGTTCGTCCTCCCAACCCGGAACAGCCGGCGGCGGCGGTTCGCCGAAGTACCCGGGTCTACGGGTGACGTGCAACGGGAACCAGCTGGTGGCGCAGTGGGTGGAGACGCGGGTGACGGAGGGCGGCGTGTTTTACCCGATCACGCCTTCGACGGAGGGTGGCGAGATTTACCAGCAGTCGTACGCGCAGGGCGAATTGAACGTCTGGGGCCAGCAGAAGGTCGCCATCGAGACGGAAGGCGAGCACGCGGCCCAGGGCGGGGCGACGGCCTACGCGGTGACGGGCCGGCGCACGGTCAATTTCACCTCCGGCCAGGGCATCGTGTACGCGATGGAGCAGTACTACCATGCGCCCGGAAAGCTCTCGACGATGGTGCTCCAGATCGGCGCGCGGGCACTGACCAAGCATGCGCTGAACGTCCATTGCGGCCATGACGACTTCTACGCGGCGCTGGACACCGGTTGGACGATGCTCATGGCGCGGGACGCGCAGCAGGCGGCCGACCAGGGCATCATCCTCCGCAAGGTCTGCGAGCTCTCGCTGAATCCCGGGATGAACATCCAGGACGGCATGCTCACCACCCATTCCGAGCGCATGTACCGGGCGCCGGAGGCGGAGCTGCTCCGGGAGTTTCTCGGGGCGTCGGACGACATGATCGACTGCCCGACTCCGGCGCAGCGGGAGTTGTTCGGGCCGAAGCGGCGCCGGGTGCCGCAGATGATGGATCTCCAGAACCCGTTGTTGCTGGGGCCGGTCCAGAACCAGGAGCACCACATGAACGGCGTGGTGGCCCGGCGGAACAATTTCAACGAGCCGATCCTGGGCATGCTTGAGGCGGCGTATGAGGAGTTCGGCCGCCTGACCGGGCGCAGCTACGGATTGCTTCGGCAGCACCGCATGGAGGACGCGGAGGTCGTTTTCGTTTCCCTCGGCTGCGCCTCGGAGAACATCGAAGCCGCCTGCGATTACCTGCGCGAACAGCGCAATGCCAAGGTCGGATCCCTGCACGTCAATGTCATCCGCCCCTTCCCGGAGGCGGCCGTGGTCAACGCGCTGCGCGGCCGCAAGGCGATCATCGTGATGGAGCGCACCGACGAAGGCATGGCGGGCGACAACCCGCTGGCGCGCGACATCCGGTCGGCGTTCGGCAAAGCCCAGGAGGCGGCCAAGTTCGGTGGGGCGCTGCCCCCGCTCCAGCCGTCGGAGACCCCGCGCATTTTCCGCGGCTCGTACGGCATCGGCTCCCGGGATTTCCGGCCCGAACACAGCCTGGGCGCCTACGAATTCGCGATCGGCCAGAGGGCGCGTAAGGACGGCCGGACGGCGGCGGACGGCGAGACCTATTTCGTGGTGGGCGTGGATCATCCGTACGCGGTGATCAGCAAGGACACGCCGTCGCTCCTGCCTGAGGGCGCGATCGCGGTGCGGTTCCACTCCATCGGCGGCTGGGGCATGATCACCACCGGGAAGAATCTCGGGTCGATCATCGGTGATTTCGACGCCTTCATCAGCGAGCGCGACGTCGCGCTGCCGAATCCGCGGCGCCTGTTCGTCATGGCGAACCCGAAGTACGGCTCCGAGAAAAAGGGCGCGCCGACGAATTATTACCTCACCGTGGCGCCCGAACCGGTGCGGGTGAACTGTGAGTTAAACCACGTCGATGTCGTCCTGTGCTGCGATCCGAAGGCGTTCACGCACACCAATCCCCTGGATGGCCTCAAGAAGGGCAGCAGCTTTGTCTGGGAATCGAGTGACACGCCCGAGACCGCATGGCAGCGCATTCCGGCCCAGCACCGCCGGTTTATCCGTGAGCACGGCATCCGGGTCTTCATTCTGCCCGGGTTCGACATCGCCCGTGCCGCCACCTCGAAGCCGGAGCTTCAGCTCCGCATGCAGGGCAACTCGTTTCTTGGCGCGTTCTTCCGGGTCAGTCCCTTCCTTGGCAGTTACGCGATCACCGAGGAGCAGTTCCGGAAGGTGGTGCACAAGCAGTACGTGAAGAAGTTCGGGCGTTTTGGCGATGCGGTGGTGTCGTCCAACATGACGGTCATGACCGAGGGTTTCGCCCGGGTGCAGGAGATCCGTTACGGCGAGATCGATGAACCCGACCGTTCCTCGATGCGCAATGCGCCCGTTCGGCCAATCGGCGACGCACCACTGATTCCCACCGCCGGTTGCGGAACCGCCACCCGCGCGGTCCCGATGCCCGCGGGCCAGACCCGCGCCCCGTTCCAGTCGTTGTCCAAGTTCGACAGCGAGTTCCGCTCCGGGCTTGGTTATCACCAGCCTTCCGGGGCGTTCGCCTCCCTGGGCGTGATGGGCGCGGGCACCGGCGCCACGCAGTCGAAGTATGTCGCGCGCCGCGAGACGCCGGTCTACATCGCCGAAAACTGCACCCAATGCATGGAGTGCATCACGGCCTGCCCGGACACGGCATTGCCGAACACGGCGCAGGAAATCGGCACCGTGCTGCGGACCGCAGCCCTTCATTACGTCCAGGATCCGGCCTCGCGCCAGAGCCTGGTGGCCGGGCTCCCGGCCCTGGTTGATCGCGCTCGGGCGCGGATGAACGAGGCGGTGAAGAAGCGGGAATCGGTTCCGTTCAAGGACATCGTCCGGGCCGAGGTGCAATCGGTGGCGGGCATGTCGGAGGAGGCCCGGAAGCAGTTCACGGGAATCGTGGATCAACTCCCGCTGGCCTACTCGAACGTGGCCGCGATCTTCCGGTCGCCCGAGCAGAAGTCGGCCGGCGCGGGCGGGTTGTTCTCCATCTTCGTCAGCGATCTTTGCAAAGGCTGCGGCGAGTGCGTGCAGGTCTGCGGCGATCACGACGCGCTGCGAATGACCCGAGAGACGGAGGATCTCAACGCCCAGCTGACCACGGCGCAGATCTTCTCCCGGCTCCTGCCGGACACCCCCCAGAAGTACCTGGGCCTGTACAACGACGCGGCTCCCGAGCAGTCGCGCGAGGCGGCTCTGCGCAATCACCTGATGGTCCGGCGCAATTACGAGGCGCTGGTCTCCGGCGATGGCGCCTGCGCGGGTTGCGGTGAGAAAAGCGTGCTGCGGGCCGCCGCGTCGGTGACCGAGGCGTACATGCGCCCGATCTACCACGCCAAGGCGGACCGGTTGCGGTCCAAGGCCGATCAATTGGAGAAGGACGGGGCGACCCGGTTGGAGGCGCTCCGAACCCGGGATGCGGCGTTGTTCGACCGTTACCGCCGACTCTTTGCCCATGTCGTCATGGGCCTGGGCGGCGAGAACGACAAGGACACCGCGCTGCGAATCGCGGATCACGAGGTGAAGGACGGGGTCATCGATGCCGCGCAGGTCATCTCCGGTCTGGCGGCCGTGCTGCGGACGGATGCCCGGGCGCACAAGGATCTCCAGGCCACCGACGGCCGGCTCGCGAACGGCATGTCGGTCATGATGATGGGTGCGAGCACCGGTTGTAACACCGTGTACGGCTCGACGCCGCCGTCGAATCCGCATCCCTATCCGTGGATGAACTCCCTCTTCCAGGATGGTGCGACCATTTCCTGGCTGATGGCGGAATCGGCCATCGTGCATCATGCCCGGCGCTCGGTGGTGCCGGAACGGTTGGCGGACGCGTTGCTGGGCGAGCAGGCGGGTGCGGTGGGCGAGGCGGACGTCTTCCTGCTCACGCATCTCGATGACGCCTCGATGACGGACCAGGAGATTCGCGAACTTCCCAAGGTTTGGGCCATCGGCGGCGACGGTGCGCTGGGCGACATCGGCTTCCAGAACGTTTCGAAGGTGGTTCTCCAAAACCGTCCGAACGTGAAGATCCTGATGCTGGACACCCAGGTTTACTCGAACACCGGCGGTCAGAACTCGGATTCCTCGACCATGCTGGGCGGCTACGACATGAACCAGTTCGGCGTGGCGTCGCAGGGCAAGCTGATCGAGAAGAAGAATGTGGCGGAGGCCTTCACCAGCGGGCACGGCTCGCCGTTCGTGGCCCAGGTTTCGATGGCGAACTCGGCCAAGCTCTACCGGGCGATGCTGGACGGCCTCGAGTATCGCGGCACGGCCTTCTTCCAGTGCTACACCACCTGCCAGCCGGAGCACGGCGTGGGTGACAACATGTCGGCGGATCAGGCGAAGCTCGTGCGCGACGCGCGCGGCATGCCGGAGTTCGTCTTCAACCCGCGCCGCGGCGAGACCTCGGCCGAGGCGTTCGATCTCAAGGGCAACCCGACCCTCGATCGCGACTGGTGGCGCACGAAGTTCGCCGCCACCGGCGAGGAATACGAATTCACGGTGGCTCACTGGGCGGTGACCGAGGACCGGTTCCGCAAGCACGTGAAGTCCATCACCGAGGAGGAGGCGTCGAAGCTGGTGCCGTTCAGCGACCTGCTGGTGCTGATCACCCAGGACGACGTGATCCATCGTCGCGTGTTCAACCCGGCCCACCGCAGCTTCGTGCCGAACTTCGGTGCGTTCATCAAGGTGGAGTCCGGCGGCAAGACGAAGTTCTACTCCGTCAGCCGTCAGATGGTGCTGTTCGGTGTCGAACGCCGGAAGGCCTGGCGCATGCTCCAGAGCAAGGCTGGCGTCGCCAACCGCGATTACACGGCACAGAAAGCCGTGCTGGCGAAGATCGATGCCGGGGAAGTGCCGCTGGCGGAGGCCAAGAGCCGGATCCGCGAACTGCTCGCGGCCGAAATCACCAAGGCCCCCGCCAAGCCGTAACCGTAGCCGTAGCCGGAACCTGAACAGGAACCGGAACCGGCCTTCTTCAAAGAAAAGGCCCTGTTTCAGGACCTTCGGTGACGTCCGGCCGAAGCCTCCGCGTCACCCATCGTCCGACAGGGCCAGTTCTGGATGCTGATCCGGGGTAACTCGACTCGACCTACGTCGTGGAACGGGGCCACCTCGGGTTGTTCGGGCCGGTGGCTTGGAGTGGCCCCCGGATCAGCGTGCCGCGAGCAGGAAGCCACGGAAGGCCGGGGGCAGCTACACGGATCTTGTCGAACCCTCACCCTGGGAGGGTGTTTCGCGGGCCCCGAGCATTTCCCGGAGGCGGATTTTGAGAATCTTTCCCGTGGCGTTTCGAGGCAGGGCGGGGAGTTGGACGGCCCGGCGCGGAAGTTTGTAGTCCGCCAGTTTGTCGCGCAGAAACGCCATCAGGGCGCGTTCGTCGAATACCACCCCTTCGTCGACGGCCACGAACGCCACCGGCCGTTCCCCGCGGCGTTCGTCGGGTTCGCCCACCACGGCCACCTCGCGGATGCCGGGGAACCGGAAGATGACTTCCTCGATCTCGCGCGGATAGACGTTCATGCCGTTGGGCTTGAGCATGTCCTTCTTGCGGTCCGTGATGACGAAGAAGCCGTCGGGCCGTCGGTGGCCGACGTCGCCCGTGAGCAGCCAGCCGTCCCGGAGGGCTTCGGTGGTCTTTTCCGGGGCATTCCAATAGCCGCGCATCACATTGCCGCCCCGGACCCAGATCTCGCCGTCGACGAGGTCCGGCAGGGGCTGGCCGTCGTCGTCGCGGATGGAGATTTCCACGTTGGGAATGGGCAGGCCGATGGTTCCGGCGATCCAGGGGCCGTGGATGGGGTTGACGGAGACGACGGGGCTGGCCTCGCTGAGACCGTAGCCTTCGATGAGGGGGATTTCGGGGAAACGCTGGTTGAACATCCGCAGGATTTCGGCGGGGAGGGGGCCGGCGCCGCTGATGCCGAGGCGGAGCGGGAGTTTGATTTCGGGCGGGAGCAGGGCGAGAGCCCGGAAGACCTGGGCCATGGCGGGCAGCACGGTGCCGCGGTTGGCGATCAATTCGCCCACCAGCGCCTTGGGCGGATGCAGGGAACGGATCAGCACAATGGAACCGCCGGTCAGCAGGGGCAGCAGGATGCAGACCGTGAGCATGAAGCTGTGGAACATCGGAAGCATGAGCACGAAGCGGTCGAACTCCACGACTTCCAGGATCTGCCGGCAGCTCTCCACATTGTGCAGGAGGTTGCCCTGGCTGAGCATGGCGCCCTTGGGCTGGCCGGTTGTGCCGGAGGTGTAGATCAACACGGCCAGATCATCAGGGGACCGGTGGGGAATGGATCGGACCGGCGAAACAGGGGGCTCGGGGAGCGAGGCGAAATCCTCAACGAACCAGGCCTCCAACCGGGGGTGGAGCGCCCGGACTTTGTCGAAATCCGCCCGCAGATCCGCCTCGGTGATGACCAGGTCGATGCCAGCATCGGCGAGGAGGTAGGCGATTTCGTCGGGTTTCAGGAAGGAATTGATCGGGACGACCACGGCGCCGGCATGGAGGCTGCCGAGCAGCGAGGGGACGAATTCGGGACGGTTACGGAGCCAGAGGCCGATGCGGGTGCCGGGCGTGAGGCGGGGTAGAGCCAGCAGATGATGGGTCAGCGCGAGGGTCTGACGCGCGAGGGCGGCGTAGCTGAGGCGGGTGTCTGCGTGGAGAATCGCGGGTTCCTCGGGCATGCGGGCAGCGGTATCGAGGAAGGCTTGGGTCAGCGTCATGGGCGGCGTGGTGATCCGGGTGGAGGGCTTCATGGAGTGCGCCGAGGGCGGCGTCAAGTCAGGCGGTGTGAGGGCGAGGATTGTCTGCCGGAACGGGATCGGGCATTAATCGGGGGCGTGATCGACACCCCCGAACGGCTGAACGAGGCATTGAAGGAACTCGAGCGCGCCTCGTGGTTGGGGATCGACACCGAGGCGGACAGCCTCCATGCGTATCCTGAGAAGCTTTGCCTGATGCAATTAAGCCATCCGGGAGGCGAACTCCTGGTGGATCCCCTGGCGGAGCTGGATTTGGGTCCGCTGCTTGAGGTGCTCGGACGCCACGTCCTGATCCTGCACGGGGGCGATTATGATCTGCGCCTGATGTATCGAAGCTGGCGGTTCGTGCCGCGGGAAATCTTCGATACCATGAGTGCGGCGCGCCTGGTGGGTTGCCGTCGTTTCGGCCTGACCGACCTGGTTCAGCAGTTTCTGGGAGAGACCCTCGAAAAGGGGCCGCAGAAAGCGAATTGGGGACAGCGGCCGCTGACGCAGCGGATGATCAGCTACGCGGAGGCGGATGCCCGTTACCTGCGGGGGCTTCAGGAGAAGCTTACCGCGGAATTGGTCCGATTGGGCCGGGTCGAGTGGCATCGGGAGGTCTGCCGGCGGATCGTCGAGGACGCCACCCATCTGGTGGCTCCGGATCCGAACGTCGTGTGGCGCCTTCGCGGCAGTCACGCACTCGATCGCCTCGGTCTGGCTGTGTTGCGGGCCATCTGGCGCTGGCGCGAGGAGGAAGCGGTTCGGGCGAACCGGCCGACTTTCCACATTCTGAACCACGATCGGGCCGTGGAACTGGCCGCCGCCGCCTCCCGCTGGGGCGCCGTGCCTCAACATTTTCCGAAGTACCTGACGCCCCGGCGCAAGCAGGGGCTGGCCGAGGTGATCCAAGAGGCGATGACCCTGCCTCCGGATCAATTGCCCGAAAAAATCCGGCACGAACACAAGCGCCTTCCTCTCGCGGTGGGGCGCCGGGCCGCCTCCCTGCGGGAAAAAAGGGACCGGCGTGCCGCTGAACTGGGTCTCGACCCGTCCTTCCTTGCCAGCCGAAGCCAGTTGTTGGAGCTGGCCGAGTTTGGCGATTGGACCAAGACCTCCCTGATGTCGTGGCAGGCCGAAGCGCTGGTGAAATGAGTGAGGGTCGCGGCGGTGGCCGGGACCCTCGCCAGGGCGGTGTCAGCCTCCCAAAACCTCGTAGGCATAGCCCTTGAGGTATTCCGTTTCCGGGATGGCCGGAATGATCGGGTGATCCGGCGACTGGGTATAGGTCGCGATCCTGCGCAGCTGCCGCCGGGCATCGAACGAGGCCTCAAGAATGGCAGCCTCGAAGATCCGCGCATCGACGTGGTGGGAGCAGCAGAATGTCGCCAGGATTCCGCCGGGGCGGAGGAGTTTCATGGCGCGCAGGTGGATTTCCTTGTAGCCCCGCAGCGCGTCGGGAATCGACGCGCGATTCCGCGTGAACGACGGCGGATCCAGCACCACCAGATCAAAGGCGGGTTCCGGCGCGACCCCGGGATTCTCTGCTCCCAAGGCACCCACGGCCGCGCGGGTGCGCAGCCAGTCGAATGCATTTCCAGCCTCAAACGAGCAGATGTTGTCCAGGCGATTGGCCTGGGCGAGTCGCCGGGCCGTGGTGATCGACTCCTCGCTCTGGTCGATGCCAATCACCGAATGCGCCCCGGCACGGGCTGCGTTGAGAGCGAATCCGCCCAGGAATGTAAATGCGTCCAGCACGCGGGCGCCGCGGGCAAGCGAGGCGACCAGGGCGTGATTGACCTGTTGATCGAGGTAAACACCGGTCTTGTGGCCCGACCGCAGGTTGATCTCAAACCCGAGGCCATTCAGCCGGATGGGCAGGGCCGCCTGCTCCTCCTCCGACAGGGTGCCCGCCAGGATGCCGTTGGCATCCGGCAATCCTTCAAATTTCCGGGCTCCCATGTCGTTCCGCTCCAGGACCGCGCGCGGCTTGAGGAGCTTCTCCAGGACCCGCACGATGGTGTTCTTCCGGCGGTCCATGCCCACCGAGGAAGTCTGAAGCACCAGCACGTCCTCGTACTTGTCCACGATCAGTCCGCTCAGGCGGTCGCCTTCGGCATTCACCACCCGGAACGACGTCGCATCAGGGAGGAAACGCTTCCGGTGCTCGAGCGCCGTCCGAATGCGGGTCTCGAAGAACGCCTCGTCGATCTCGACCCGCTCGGGGGCGAGGACGCGAATGCGGATCCTCGATTTCGCATTGTAGAAGCCGACCCCAAGCAGTCGACGACGGTGATCCTTCACCTGCACCACATCGCCGTCGGCCGGTTCGCGGGTGAGCCGTAGAACCGACCCGTCGTACACCCACGGATGGCCCATCACAACTCGGTCCGCTTCCCCGGGATTGAGATACACCGTCGGCAGGGCGTCCGAGATGTCCTCCTCACCCGGGTGGAACTCGAACTTCGGCTTCGGCGCGAAAGTGCGTTGGTAAGTCGGACGTGAACCTTCCGAGGATCGGTCGGAACTGGATTCCCGCATGAAGTCCGGTTTCGGCCGGGGTTTGAAGGGGCGACGCACCGGAGCCGTGGACGCCGCCGGCGCGTCCTGCGAGCCGGCGGGAACGGCCGGGGAAGTTGGAGCCGCCGAGAACGCGGGAGGTCCCGGGCGAAACGAGCGGCCGGCACGATCAGGTCGAAGTCCAGGGCGGGCCGGGCGTTCCGGCCGGAAAGGGGGGCGCTCAGGTTGGTCCGGGCGGAATGGCCGTTCGGGACGGGCTGGGCGGAATGGAGCGTCGGAACCGAAGGCGCGAGACGGACGCGCAGGGCGGCCGGTCCGGTCGGCCGGAAGCGGTCGCTCGGAGCGGTCGGGACGTTCGGAACGATCCGAGCGAACCGGGACATCGGACGGAACCGATCGGGCAGGTCGGGCGGGACGGTCAGGGCGGTACTGGGACTTCCAGAAGGGGGTCTTTTGCGGGCTTTTCTCGGATGCCATCGGAGGGCAATCCAACACCTCCGGAGCCTTCCGTGCGAGCGGATTCTCGGAAGGTTCAAAGGCCGGTCCGATGGGGCCTGGCGGACTTGAGTTTCCAAGCCTCGTTCGGTGACCCACCCATCTTCGGATCTCAGTGACCCGGAAACCCAAACCCTGGGACGGCTCTGATGTCACGCTGTCGGCGGGGATCCCGTCCCGCCAAAAACACCCACCCGAAGGGCGCGAAGGGTGTACAGCGATGCGTCTGACAATCCCCGGACGCGCCGTGCGCCGCTCTTTCGCTTCGGCCCAAACCGACTTCGGTGTTCCTTGAAGATTCCCTCCACGTACTCCCGCCCCCCGAACACCGCTCCGTCGCAAAAGTACCTCACCCGGCACTTCAAATACTCGCTCAACGGCAGCTTCCCCTTGGCCTCCAGGACCTTCGCCACCTCCTCCGCGCTCAGCGCACCCCGCACCGGCCGGCCGTCCGGACCCACCGCCTCCCGTCGTTCATCCCCCTCCAGGTAGAGGTGCCTCCGGTAAACCTCCAGCGATCCGGCCGGGGACTCCTCCCGCCCTCCCTGCAAGGCCTTCGCCAGGATTTGGACCCCTTCCAGAGCCGCGCTGACGCCTGCCATCGCCTCCCCATACCCGCAC
>CAYZAE010000143.1:0-17820 GCA_964476125.1 uncultured Verrucomicrobiota bacterium
TGCCGGTGGGTGCCAAGGGGAATTTCAGGGAAATCCTGTGCTTTTCGATGCCCAGACCCACGAGACGTTCGAGTAAACCCCGGAGCGAAATCTTTGGAGTGGCACTAAAACCCAGCCGAATCCGAGGTTTATCTCGTGGATGCACGGGTGCCCAAAGGAGGTTGAACCGGCACCGAGGAACGGTGCAGCTTCGTGTGCTCTCCATTGATGGCCAAACATGTCCCAAAGACCCCGTTGGAGCTCCTGCGCACGGTGGCCGACGGACTGACGTTTCGTCCCCATCAGATCGCGCATCTGCTCGACGCGAAGGGCCGGCATGATCTGGATCTGCCGGATGCATTCCCTTTCGCGATCAGCCTTTTTCGCCTTCGCGAAGGGGGTGTGACCCGGCGGCTGACCTGGCACGAACGACTCGAATTGCTCGTGCCCCTGGACGGACCAATGCGGGAGCGGATGGGGGATTTTCTGGTGGACCTTCAGCCCGGGGACATTCTGGTGGTCGACCATCTCAAGCCGCATCAGGCGGTTAATTTTCCCGGCCTGAACACGCGGGTTCTGGTCATCTCGTTTCTTCCGGAGTGCGTGTTTACCCCGGGTTGTCCTCCGGCGGACAGCGCCTTCCTGCTTCCCTTCTACCGGAAGGTGGAGGGACGACCGCAGGTGCTCAGGGCGAATTCGGCGCGGGCGGACGAGGCGCACGAGGCCCTGCGAAAACTGATCGCCCACTGCTTCGCAGGACCGGGGGTTCATCGCGAAGCCGGCTGCAAGGCGTGGCTCCTGGTGTTGCTTCACGTTTTGATCCATGAGTTTCGGGACTCGGCGCTTGAACGGGTGGAACTCCTGCGGCGTCAGGAGCAGGTGCACCGGCTGAAGCCGCTTTTCGACCACGTGCGCGAGCACTATGCCCATCGAATCGCGTTGGGCGACGCTGCGGCCCTTTGCGGCATGAGCCGGGTGGTGTTCACCCGGACGTTCAGAAAGGCCTCGGGAATGACCCTTAGGCGCTACCTCAATCAGGTGCGCATGACGCACGCGATCGAGCTTCTGGAGGAAACCGCCGACTCCATCGCCGAGATCGCCTCCCGTCTGGGGTTCAGCGACCAGAGCCACTTCGACCGCCGGTTCCGCCAGTCCTTTGGGCGCACTCCGAGCCGGTACCGGGCCGAGCACCGCAGTGACGCATCCCGGCCCGCCCGAAAGTCGGATTCGTTCTAGGTTTCGATCTGGCGATTCAAGCCGCGCCCGGGGAATTGCCGTACCAATCGGTCATGCAACCCCGGACCACCCGAATGCCCTTCCCCGGTCCACATTCCATCCGGAACGCGGTTGCAGCCCTTCTCGCCCTGGTTCTGGTTCTGGTTCTGGTTCTGGTTCATCTGCCGGGCGGCGCGCAGGGAGCCGCGCCAGGACCGACGCTGGACTGCCAGGTCTCCTGGTTGGGCAACTCCTTTGGCGGCGCCAGCAACCGATGGGTCCAGAATTTCTTCATCCATACGGCGGTGCTGCCCGATGGCGTGGTCAACACGTGGAGCCATTGGGATGAGGGAGGAAAACGATTCGGCGTGTACCGGGACGGCGAGGTCCTCGGAAACACCAACGTCAACCCCAACAGCCTGGCGGTCACCGACCGCAAGGGCCGCCATTGGAAGATCGAGTTTGATTACGTCGAGCCCGAGTTCCACGAGTACGACATCCATCCGAAGGCCATCACGTGTGATGGCGAACCCGTGAAGTTGCCCGGACTTTTCATGCCCATGGCGCTCGCACTCGCCAAGGACGGCGAGCTGATGGTCGCCGACTCACAGACCGGTCCCAGACAGCAGATTCTCTTCTACGACGTGAGCGACCTCCGCGCGCCCATCCTGACCCGCGCCTTCGGTGACTATGGCGGCATTGCCAGCGGCAAACCCGGCGTTGTCGCGCCCACCAAGTTCTGGGGCATTCGCGGGTGCGGCATGGATGCGGCGGGAAACATCTACGTCGCGATGAGCGAAATGGGTTCCTGCCTGCGAAAGTTCGCTCCCGATGGCCGGCTCCTGTGGGAGCTGCGGGGCGATTTCTTCGTCGATGTCGTCAGCGCGGATCCGACGACTGACGGGCTGGATGTGTGGGGTGTGCAGGAGCACTACCGCATGGACTACACGCAGGCCGCGGGTCGCGAGGCCCGACTCATCGGCTATTCGCTGAACCGCCACAAGTACCCGAACGATCCACGCGGCCTGACCTTCGTGAAGCAGAATGGCGAGCACGGACTCACCTCGCCCCAGGTCGTCTACATCCAGGGCCGTCGATTCCTGTTCGTCGGCGGAATGTTCGCCAGCAACTTCATCAACATCTTCCGGTACGAGGACGAGATCGCGATCCCGTCGGGGCTGATTCTTCAGTGGGGCAACAATCTCTATCGCACCGAACAGAAGTGGCCGCCCAACAAGCCGGCAGGCGGGGCGTCGATCTGGCGCGATGCGAACGGGGACGGCGATTACCAGGCCGAGGAGTTCCTTCCGAACACGCCCCGCGTGCATCCCGGGCCCTTCTGGGTGGACGCGAAGGGCAACCTCTGGATGGCCTACGGCTTCTTCCGCTACGACTGCCAGGGCCTCGACGACAAAGGAAACCCCATCTACAGCGCCGACAGGATCACGGTGCTGGATCCGCCGAAGGGCGCCGGCCGGATCGCGCGCGTCGTTTACCTCGATGGGACGGACACGTTGATTGTCGCCGAGGAGGCACAGGACATGCGGCATATCGGGCGCATTCTCATCTGCCGCGACTACCTTGCGGGAAACCGCGATCCGGTCGTGTTCGAGTCCGGCGCCGGCAAGGAGGCCGGATGCCTCGCCGCGGCTGGGGACTACGTGTTCACGGGAGGCTGGAAGCAACGGGGACGAATCTTCGTGAACCGGATCACCGACGGCGCGCCGGTGGGCGTGTTCGAACCCGGCGAAACCGTGGGCGGGGTCGAGGCCACCGGCTGGATCGACCTCCTCACCGGCATCACCGCGCACCGCCGCAAAGACGGCGAGTACCTGGTCTTCGTCGAGGAGGACTATCGCGCAAAAGTCCTGCTCTACCGGTGGAAGCCGAAAAACTAATCCAACCCAGCATCACCCCATGTCATCCATTGCGATCCTGGGAGCCGGCGGCAAGATGGGCTGCCGGCTCACCGACAACCTCATCCAATTCGACCACGCGCTGCACCTGGTGGAGGTCAGCGAGTCCGGCCGGGCCAACATCGCCCGGCGCGGGCTGCAGACCACCGCGCAGGCGGAGGCATTGGCGGCTGCGGAGGTGGTGATCCTGGCGCTCCCGGACCGGTTGCTCGGCGGGATATCGCACGAGGTGATCCCGCAGCTCAGGCCCGGCACCCTGGTCATCACCCTGGACCCGGCGGTGGCTCACGCGGGCGGACTGGCTCCACGGCCCGACATTTCGTTCTTTGTCACGCATCCGTGTCATCCCAGCGTGTTCGACCATTTCGAGACCCCGGCGGAGCGCGACGACTTCTTTGGGGGGATCCGGGCGCGGCAGGCCATCGTGTGTGCCCTGATGCAGGGTCCGGAGGCGCACTACGAGCTGGGGGAGACACTGGCCCGGCAGTTTTACGGCCCGGTGACCCGGAGCCATCGGATCACGGTTGAACAGATGGCCATCCTGGAGCCGACCATGGCGGAGACCTGCGGGATTGCCCTGGTCCTGGCCCTGCGTGAGGCGCTCGAGGAGGCGGTGCGCCGGGGGGTGCCCCGCGAGGCGGCGGAGGACTTCATGCATGGCCACGTGAAGGTTGAACTGGGCATCGGGTTTGGAAAGGCGGCCTTTCCGTTCTCCGATGGCGCGAAACTGATCGCCGAGTACGGCAAGCGCCGCATCTTCCGTGACGACTGGCTGCAGCTCTTCGAGCCAGCCAGTGTGAAGGAACAAGTCGAAACGATCGTGGCCGGCCGCCTGCCCGACACCGACCGGAAATGATCATGCAACCCGGCCTTGGTTCCTACGCCTATCCCTGGTCCATCGGGATTCCCGGGCATCCACCCGCGATGGCCATGACCGTCTTCGACCTGCTCGCCGAGGCCGAGCGATTGGGTGTGGGACTGATTCAGTTGTGCGACAACCTGCCGTTGACGGTCCTCACGCCGGAAGACCTCGACCGGTTTGAAGCCCGTGCCCGCGCGGGGAATGTGGGGGTCGAGTTGGGCACGCTGGGCATGGATCCGGCGAACCTGCGGTCCCATCTCGCGCTGGCGCGCCGGTTTCACTGCCGCTTTCTCCGCCTCGTGCTCGACAGCCCGGGCGATGAACCCGGTCCGGACGAAGTAGTGTCCCGTCTGGAGGTCCTGCTTCCCGAGTTCGAGGCCGCAGGGGTGCTCCTGGCGATCGAGAACCACGACCGCTTCCCCAGTGCCACCCTGGCGTCGATCATCCGCCGACTGGGTCCCAGCCGGGCAGGCATCTGCCTCGATACCGTGAACTCGTTTGGAGCCATGGAAGGACCCGCTGTCGTGGTCCGAAACCTCGCCGAATTCACCGCCTGCCTGCACGTGAAGGACTTCTCCATCCGCCGCATGTCGCATCGGCTGGGCTTCACGCTGGAGGGTCGTCCCGCCGGACGCGGCCTGCTTGACGTGCCGTGGGTGCTCGACCAGCTCGCCGCCAGTCCACACCCCTTCAACCTCATCCTGGAAAACTGGGTGCCGCCGGCGGGCGCACTTGCCGACACGATTCTGATGGAACGCGCCTGGTGCGAGGAGGGGGTGCAGTACCTCCGGCAGGTCCTGCGTGGTCGCTGAACTCCCCATGAAGCCACTTCGATTCGCCATCTTCGGAGCCGGGTTTTGGGCGCGCGTGCAGCTGGCCGCCTGGCGGGAACTCGGCGGCACCGAGTGCGTGGCCGTCTACAACCGCACACGCCCGCGGGCCGAGACCTTCGCCCGGGATCTGCACGTTCCGGCCATTTACGACGACCCCGGGAAACTGCTCCGCGAGGTCCAACCCGACTTCGTGGACAACATCACCGAGGTGGGCGGGCACAAGCCCCTCTCGCTCCTGTGCGCCCGCCACAAAGTGCCCTGCATCTGCCAGAAACCGATGGCACCGACCGTGGCCGACGCCCGCGCGATGGTCGCCGCATTCACCCGGGCACGAACGCCGTTGTTGGTCCACGAAAACTTCCGATGGCAGACACCGATGCGGGCGCTCATCGACGCGCTGAGGGCGGGTGCGGTGGGAACCCCGTTCCGGGCCCGTTTCACCTTTGTCTCCGGCTTTGACGTCTGGGCCAACCAGCCGACGCTGCGCGGGTTGGAGCAGTTCATCCTGACCGATCTGGGGGTGCACCTGTTCGATGCCGCCCGGGCCTGCTTCGGGGAGGCGCGTTCGGTCTATTGCCAGACCCACCGCACGTTGCTGCCTTCGGTGAAGGGGGAGAACGTGGCCACGGCCCTGCTCGCGATGGGTGCGGCGCGGACGAGCGTGGTCCTCGAAATGGCGTACGCGAAAACGCCGCTCGAACGGGAAGTCTTCCCGCAAACCCTGGCCTTCGTGGAGGGACCGGCGGGGAGCCTGGAGCTCACCGGCGACTACTGGCTGCGCACCACGACGAAGCGGGGAACCCACAGCCAGCGGCATTCGCCACCGCGTTACGCCTGGGCCGATCCGCGTTACGAAATCGTTCAATCCAGCATGGTTCCCTGCCTGCGTGATTTGCTGGGAGCCCTCCGCGGTGAACGGGCTGCGGAAACCACCGGAAGCGACAACCTTCGAACCCTGGAACTGGCCTTCGCCGCCTATGAGAGTGCGACCAAGGACAAGGTGATCCACCTCGACACCTGAATCCCCATGGACACCCCGCGTCCCGGGCATGCCAAAGTGCACTCGCTGAACTCACCGAACGTCCGACGTGCAACAAACCCCGCAGTCCCATGAAAAGAACAAGTCAGTACCTCCTCCCCCTCGTGGTTGCCGCCGTCGCACTCCTCCTTGCCGGCTGCGATCGTCCCTCGCAACCCGCCCCGGCCCAACCCAACTCCACCCCCCCTTCGCCCACAGCCGGCCCGGTGAAATCCATCGGAGTTGCCTTCGAGACCCTGATGACGGAGTTCTGGGTGGCAGCCATCGACAAGATGAAGGCCGATTGCCTCGCCCGAAACATCACCCTGCTTGAGGCGGTCGCGGACGGAGACGCGGCCAGGCAGTTCGATCAGGTGAAGAACTTCATCAATCGGAGGGTGGACGGCATCATCATTGTGCCGAAGGACGGCAAGACGGTCATTCCGATGATCAAGGCCTGCAACGCCGCCAACATTCCCGTCGTGCTCTACAACCGGCCGGCGGACCCGAGTGACGCACGGCACACCGCCGTCGCCCCCGACAACTTCGCCATCACCAAGGAAACCGTGACCTACCTGGTCTCGCTGGCGAAGCAGACCGGAAAAAAGCAGAAGGCGATGATCCTGCTCGGCGATCTGAGTGACGTGAACGCCATCGGTCGGCGGGATGGTTTCGAGGCGGCCATCAAGGAGGCGGGCGACGCCGTCGAGGTCGTGTCACGCGTTCCCACCGACTGGAACCAGGAAAAGGCGCTCGCCGGCATGCAAAGCTCGATGCAGGCGCACCCGGACATCGGCCTCATTTTCGCCTCCAGCGACTTCATGTTCCCCAGCATCAAGTCCGTCCTCAGCAGCCTGGGCCGATGGAAGAAGCACAACGAACCCGGCCACATCATCCTCGGCGGATTCGACGGGGACGCCACCGCCTACCGGTTCATGGTCGAGGGGGGTGTCGATGCCACTGGCGTGCAGGATGTCTATTGGGAGGCGGAACAAGCCCTGCAGGCCATCGTGGACGCCAAGGCCGGCAAACCGGTCCCCGCCCGCATCGATGACAAGGGCTTTGCCATCACCCAGGCCAACTTGAAGGAGATGGAGTCACGGATGTGGGGTGCCGTGGTGGCGAAGAAAAAGCCGTAGCCCTTCCCTCCAGTCCGGACATCGGATTCCGCAGGAAAGATCAAGCTTGGCCACGGATAACGGGGGACAACCACGAACGAGAACGACCCGTGACTGCTGACCCGCCTGCCGCCAGTCGCCGCCCCGGAACGATGCCGTTGCTCGCCGGTTCCGAGTCCTTCGTGCTCCTCCTCTGCCTCGCCGTGTTTCTGGTGTTCGCTCCGGTCGCCCCCGGGTTCGTGTCCCCGGGCAACTTTGCCAACATCCTCGTCGCCTGCCTGCCGTTGCTCGTGCTGGCGACCGGGCAGACGCTGGTGCTCATCACGGCGGGGATTGATCTCTCTGCCGCCGCGGTGATCGGGCTGGGCAGCGTGCTGGGTTCGCTGGTGATGGGAGGCGAGGCCGGCTGGCTGCGGGGGAGTCCCCTGGCCGTGCCGGTGGCCGTCGCCGTCATGCTCGGCACCGGCGCGCTCGTGGGATTCCTGAACGGCGTGTGCATCGCCCTGCTCCGGATGCCCGCCTTCATGGTCACCCTCACCTCGATGATGTTTTTCAGCGGTCTGGCCGTCTGGCTGGCCAAGAGAGCCGTCGACGCCGAGACCATCTACAACCTGCCGCCGGCCTTCCTCAGGATCGGGCATCAGACCGGCCTGGCCGTCCTCCTGGTCGGCCTGGCCGTGTTGTTCGGGCATCTCCTGCTGACGCGAACCCTGATCGGACGGTGGCTTCATGCGGTGGGCCACAACCCCCGGGCCTCGCTCATCTCCGGAGTCCCCGTGGCCGGCGTCACGATCGCCGCCTACGTGCTGAGCGGCGTTTACGCGGCGTTGGCTTCCCTCCTGCTCACCGCACGGCTGGAAACCGGTTCGCCCAACCACGGCAAATTCCTGCTGCTCGACATCATCGGAGCGGCGGTGATCGGCGGCACCAGCCTCTTCGGCGGCAAGGGAAAGGTGCTCTGGACGATTCATGGCGTGCTCTTCCTGGCCCTGCTCGGAAATGGTTTGAACCTGCTCAACGTCTCGGACTTTCTGATCACGATCATCAAGGGCGGCGTGATCCTCCTGGCCGCCTTGCTCGACGGATGGAGGAACCGGATCCTGCGCGGTTCCTAGGGCCCAGTTCCCTCCCCCGGCAACATGAGCGCATCCCCCACCGACAGCAGCCAGCCGGCAGCCGACCCCGCCCCGGTCGTCTCGTTCGCGGGGATCGAGAAGGCCTTCTTCGGCGTCAAGGTGCTCAAGGGCGTCAGCTTCACCGTCGGTACCGGACGGATCGTCGGTCTGGTCGGCGAGAATGGCGCGGGAAAATCGACCCTGATGAACCTGCTCGGTGGCAATCTCCGACCGGACGCCGGGGAGATGCGGATCGATGGGAGGGTGTACGCCCCGCGCGACCCGAACGACGCCCGGGCCGTCGGCATCGCCTTCGTTCACCAGGAACTGAGCCTGTTTCCGAACCTCAGCCTTGCGGAGAACCTATTCCTCGCCAGCCTGCCCTGCCTCGGAGGGTCCGGTGGCGGCATTCCCTGGATCGACCGCCGTGCACTTCATCTCCGCGCAGCGGGACTGTTGCGCCAGGTGGGCCTCGATTTTCCGCCGGAGACACGGGTTGAACGGCTGTCCACCGGGGAACGTCAGTTGCTCGAAATCGGCAAAGCCCTGGGCGCAAACGCGCGCGTCATCCTCCTCGACGAACCCACCACGTCGCTTTCCCACCGTGAATGCGAACGGCTGTTCGGCTTGATGAACGAGCTACGCTCACGCGGCCTTTCCCTGATCTACATTTCGCACGTGCTCGGCGACATCCTGAAGTGGTGCGACGAACTCGTGGTCCTCCGGGATGGGGAGAAGGTGGGAGGCGGCACCGCCCGGGAGTTCAACCACAACCGCCTCGTCGCCCTGATGGTGGGAAGGCAGCTCAGCCAGCTCTACCCCGAACGCTCCCGGGCAGGTGCGAGCCACGCCGGACGTGACGCCCCCAAGGGCCTTGAAACTCCCGGACCCAGCCCGGCTGAGCCAGGGCCCGTCCTCGAGGTCCGGTCCGTCTCCCGCCCCGGTGTCGTCCACGATGTCTCCTTCACACTCGCCCCAGGTGAAGTGCTGGGCCTCGCCGGATTGATGGGTGCAGGTCGGTCCGAACTTGCCCGGATACTCTTCGGCCTCGATCCCCATTCGTCCGGCGAAATTCGGCTGCAAGGGGCCCGGCTTGAAGGGAACGCGCGGCAACGTATCCAGCGGGGACTCGCCTTCCTGACCGAGGATCGACGCCAGGAGGGGCTTTGTCTGGAGGCCAGCGTCGCGGACAACATGGCGTTGGTGACCCTCCGGCAGCACTGCCGGACGCCCGTGCGATGGCTGAATGCCGCCGGGATTCGTGCCGCGATCCGTCGGATGCGGGAGGCCGTCCGCCTTTCGCCCGCGGCGGGCGACGCGCAGCCCGTGCGCACGTTGAGCGGAGGCAACCAGCAGAAAGTCGTCCTCGGAAAATGGCTCCTGGCGGAACCGAGCGTGCTCATCCTCGACGAACCGACGCGAGGCATCGACGTGGGGGCGAAGTTCGAGATCTATCAACTCATCCACCAGCGGGCCGACCGGGGCGCCGGCGTGCTGGTCATCTCCTCCGAAATCGAGGAGCTGATCGGGATCTGCGACCGGATCCTCGTGATGAGCCAGGGTCGGATCCGGGGCGAATTCCAACGGCACCAGTTTGATCGCGAGAAGATTCTCGCGGCGGCACTGCCCCCCTTCGATCGATGAGCCTGCCGCCCACACACACGCTGCAGCGCCTGCTGAGCCTCGCACCCGTGGCGCTCTTCGCCGGGGTCCTGATCGCCTTCGGTTTGACCTCCGACAAATTCCTCACCGTCGCCAACCTCACCCAGATCCTCAACCAGTCCGCGGCGACGGTCATCGTCGCCACCGGCATGACCTTCGTCCTGCTGACCGCCGGCGTGGATTTATCCGTGGGCGCGATCATGTTCGTGGGCGCGGGTCTTGCCGGAAAGATGGCACTCGCGGGGCAGCCCCTTGGACTCTGTCTGTTCGCGATGCTGGGAGTCGGCCTGCTGGGCGGGGTGTTGAATGCACTGCTCATCACGCGACTGAAACTCGTGGCGTTCATCGCGACCCTCGCGACGCTTCACATGGGACGGGGAACGGGACGATGGATCACGCAAACGCGGGCCATCAATCTGCCGGACGAATTCCTGGCCTTCGGCTCTGCCAAGGTGCTGGGCGTTCCGCTGTCCCTATGGATCGCGGGCGGGGTTGTCCTGTGCGCACAGGCCGTCCTCTCCAACACGCCGTTCGGCCATCAGCTTTACGCGCTAGGCAACAACCCCGAGGCGGCCCGCAAGGCAGGTCTCCGCCTGACCCGCCTGGTGGCCGCCGTGTATGTGATCAGCGGTTTGTGCGCGGGCCTGGGCGGCATGCTCGCGCTGGCCCAGCTCGGCGCCGTTTCGCCCAGATTCGGCGAATTCTACGAGTTCGACGCCATCACCGCGGCGGTGCTGGGCGGGACCAGCCTTTTTGGAGGTCGGGGCAGGGTCTTCCCTGGAACTGTCCTTGGCGCAGTGCTCCTGAAGAGCCTCTTCAACGGCCTCGTCATCACCCAGGCCGATCCCTACCTCTACCCTCTCATCACCAGCGCGATTGTCTTTCTCGCCGTCCTTCTGGACTCGGCCCGGCAGTGGGTGCGGACCGACCGCTAGCCCGGCCCCCCTCTCAGGAGCCCTTCCACCCCCGCCAGCCCCATCCCGGAACAGGTCTCGCCAGTGGTTCCGGTTTACCTTTGAATCGTCCGCCTTGAATCCGACCGCTTTCCACCCGGATCCGGGTGTCGCGGTACAAAATCATGCAGGCCACAAGTTCCCCAAAAATTGATCAGGTTCGCGACATGGTGATCCTCGGCGTGCGCAACGCCCTGGCCACGATGGTTGGCATCGATGCCGTTCCCGGTTCGGCCGAGGAGTACAAGGTGGATGAACCCTCCTGCGTCGCCGGTTCGGTGGGTTTTACCGGTGGCGTCACCGGCGTGGTCTACGTCCAGATCGGCGAGAAGTTCGCCCGCGTTCTCGCCTCCAAAATGTTGGGGATGTCGGAGCACGAAGTGGTGCCGGAGTTGATCACCGATGTCATCGGCGAGCTCACCAACATGTTCGTCGGTTCCGTGAAATCGAAGCTCTGCGACCAGGGCTTTCCCTGCGTGCTCACCATTCCTTCGGTGGTGCGGGGACGCGGGTTGGTGGTCGTTTCGGCGTCCTCTTCGGAACGGCGAACCGTCGGGTTCCGTTGCGGCACCCATTGCATCCACGTCGAGCTCATCCTGAAAGTCGGGGGTTGATCCAGGACACTGGGGCCACCGTGCCGTCCTGATCGGATCTATTGTCGGGCAGTTCAGCGCACGAAGCTGTGCCTTCGAACGGCCGTCAACCCACGAAGGCCCCCTCCCGCCGGGCCGTCCTGTGCCTGCCCGAGATTTCCTGTTCGCTTCGGCACCCGGGTGCCGATCTATTCGCGAAACATGGACATCCCGGAACTGCTGAACCCGATGAACCGACCGACCCGCATTGGAAGGAGATCGCGCCGATCCTCGATGAAGCGCTGAGCGAACTCGGGCCAACCGACCGGCATGCCATGCTGCTCCGGTACTTCCAATTATGGAATTCCTGCGGGCAGCGAGGAGCGGGTGAGGCAGTTGGAGGCAAGGTATGGGCCGGGATTCTTCGGCGCGCAGAAAGCCACGCCCGACGTGCTGCGCCGAATGGCCTCGGATCTGCGTAACATCAACGAAGCACTGTACCGCGAGGCATTGCGGTCGTTCCTTGAGTACAATCCGGACCTCGATCGGATATTCCAGTAGGCGACCGCCTCATTTGGCCAGGGAATCGATCACGGCCAAAACGGTCTCCGGATGCGCTGACATCACCGCGTGGCCGGTGTCCTTGAGAACGGTGAGTCGGGTGGCTGGAAAATGTTCATGAAACCGCAACGAATCCTCCACTGAAAGTATTCGGTCTTGCTCGCCGTGAACAAGATGGAGGGGCTGCGTGATCATCGGCAACCGCCCTTGGATGATTGCGAGATCGGATTTCAAGGCGGCCACCTCCCGCGAGATGGACATGGCGACTTTCGGCTGCAGATAAACCGGGGCTCTCAGAGTTATAACATCCTCGGTCAGGAGTGCCTCGTTGGGGTGATACACTTGGCTCAAGCTTCCCTTCAACATGCCTTCGCCGATGAACCGACAACCGACCACTGCAATCCCGCGACCAACGACAGGCAACCGTTGCAGATCAAGCACGGTCGGTCCGTGATCGTGGTAGGTGGTCAAGCCGCCCAGCAGGACAAACGCCTTCACTTGCGGAGGATTGCGCACAGCCATCGCCACCGCCACCGCCCCGCCATAGGAGTGCCCCACGACAATGACATCCTTTAACTTGAGCTTATCAATGAGGGCGAGGGCAGTGTCGGCATTGTGCGCGAGGGTGTATTGTTCCGGCGCGCTGCTGTAGCCGTGACCCGGCCGATCATACGCCGTGATGCGGTAACGGTTGGTCGCGCCACCGAACACGGGTTCCCAATCTTCGATCAATCCCGTCATTCCATGGATCATCAGAAGGTCCGGACCGGAACCCGTCTGGTGGACACGAATACGATCCCCCAGGAGATCAACATACTGGCCGGGACGATTCGGAGGGATCTCGATCCGATCTCGGCTCAGGGAACCGGCAACCGCGAGGGCCAGGACGACGGTACAGACCATCACCACCACCGCTTTGGCTGCCCATCGGGCCAGGCGTGCCAATCCTGGCAACTGGGCGGTTTTGGAAGTATGCGGCGGGCCGCTCACCGGTTGTGACTGGTTATTCAACCCAGCGAGCGTGGTGAAGCGAGTCAGTCGGGTCAATCCTGCTCGGCTATCCATGAACAAGTGTTCAAGGCAAAACACCGCCCCGGTAGAACAGGTGGGTGGGTTGAGCAACCGTCGGGCGTGTGAACTCAACCCAGCCGTTGGTCCCGATCTTGCTTCCCATGGGAGTCCAAGTCCGCATGTCCGGCGACGATTGAAGGATGAAGTTGGAGCCTGCCGCTCCCGAAACCAGCAAAGAAGTCCCGGCGTCCGGCGACGCCGACGCGAAGCCGACCTGGGATTCGAGCGGATTGACGCCCAGATGCCGGCCCTCAATGGATGGCGCGGCTCCCACTCCCAGGAGACCCAGGACGGTCGGGGCCAGGTCAATATTCCGAAGGTGGAGCAACGCTCCGCGGCCGAGATCGGGACCGGCCGCGTAGAGAATCGAACTCATCTCGGGAAGATTCGGATTGTACCCGTGGGCGCCATAGAAGCTGGGCACGGAGAAAACAATGTTCTGGGCCGCCGCAGGATCACCGAGACGCTGGATCACAGGGCTTTGCACGCCGTCGAAGTTGTAGCCTAGCGCGAGGATGGCGCTGACATCACCGGAATCCTGACCGATGAACTCATTCTGGCCACGGCCGAAGGAGGGATCCTCATCGGAAGGCGGCAGGGGCCGGGCCACGACACTTTCGAACACCCGACCGGTTTCGCCGGCCCTCACGTACCTGGGATTGGTATCAACCAAAGTCTCGAGAGCCAGGACCAACTGCCGCTGCAGGTCACGATACTCGGCGCGGCTGACAATCCCATTCGGTTCCCGTCCGGCGAGGCTGATGTAAATATTCACCGCCGGGCCGGAGGTCACTGCGCGAACCTTGGCTGTGGGAAAACCGCGGAGCGCGAGATAGGAGGAAAGATTGACCGCGGTGTGAAAGGGAGCGAACCCATGATCGGAGACCACGATCACATTGGCCTTGGGGCGGCCGGTCCCGTCGACACCCACCTGCTGGATGACTTGCTCAACAGCTCGGTTGGCCGCCTGATAGGCGCGCTCCCGATAGGTCGCGTATCTCGCGATCCGGGCGGGATCCTGTCCAGTCAGAATGCTGGACGGATCAGTCGGATTGGTCGGCTGCCGGGGATCCACGAGGAGAAACTGATGAAACGACCCGTCGGGCTGCTCGAAATAGGTGAGTACCAGATCCGCGTCCGGCACCCGCTGCATCGCGCGCAAAACCACCGCCGTCTGGTAGTCAGTGAAGGTCTTGACCTGATCGGCATACACCGCCTCCAGTTCTTCATCGGGAAAGGGGCCGAACCCTGGACTGATACGTTGCGGAATGCGGAAATCGGGCTGTGGCAGCCAGAAACCAACCTGCGTGTTGATGTCGTCCACATCGGCGAGTACCGCGGCGTTGCGCGGAATGAAGTTCGCCCCGTACCGGACAATCCGGACCCGCGAAAGATCCGGCGCGAGGTGGGTCACATAATACGAACATCCGGCTTTCCCGGAACTCCCCTCGAGATAGAACTGAACCGAGGTTTGATCGGCGACCCGGACATATGCCGGTCCGGTCGAAGGGCGTGCGAACGGCCCCGGCCCGATGCCGCGGACGGTGTCGAAGAAGACCAGGGTGTCGTAGTTCGCCGTGCCGTCATCGGTGGTGTCCAGGGCCGCGACATGAATCACGTTCGTGGCACCGCCGCTGGCCAGGGTTTCAAGATTGGCTTTCAGCATCACCGGACTGCGGGACACCCGGCCGGCCGCGATGAGCTGGTCCACGACCTCGGAGGGCGCCGCGTTGAAGGCATTGGTCAGGGAGTGTCCGACGGCACCGACGCCCCCGAAGGCACCGAAGGGCACGGTGAAGTCCACCGTCCGATCCGCAGGCGACTGGATGATCGGGCTGTTGGTGCGTCCAGGAATGGTGACCACGGCACCATCGCCGCCCGGAAAAGTGGCCGTTATGACTTTCTTTCCGGCGGCGCGGGCGCGCACCCAGAGCGGTTCCGCGGTGCCAACGACGCATCCGGCCGGGCAGTCGACGGAATACCCGCCGATGGGAGCCCCGAATCCGCTGACGTTTGCGGTGAACGGACTCGCCAGCAGATGAAAACTGTTGGCCACAACACCATTCCTCGCCGGGGTGGTGCCGGTGGCGATAGCCACGTGGCCTGCGGCGGTGAGGGAGGGGCTGACAGTGATGGCGCGCCGGGCGTGAATCCCCGTGGCCTTCAGGCGGCCGAGTCCCTCGTTCGCCGGAATGGCACCCGACGCAAGATATTCATCGACGAACCGAGGCGTGGCACCGTCGAGGGAGATGAGAATGACTTTGCTGGAGGCCGCCTGGACGGGAAGTGCAAGACCGACGCCGAGCACAGTCGCCGCGGCGAACCAGCTCAGGGGAGCACGGGGTGCGATCGAAATGAGGGATTTCATGATCGTGGAGCGGAGTGGAACGGGAGATGCATCACCTGTTCGGGCGTAATGCCGTCCGTTGGTTTGTTCGCTCCGATTAGAGATGCGAAACACGAACAGAAGGAAGACCCGGACTGTGAAGGTTTGGCTTCGATTCATCGCGTTTTCGATGCGGAACCGTGGCGAAAGAGCTACGAAGGGAGCAGCGACGGAGAGGCATCCTGGGCCCCTTTCCTGCATGATCGGCACAGAGCAAATCGCGACGTTCCAGCCCTGCTTCATCCAGAGCCTGGCGCATCCTGCGGATCTGTTCCACCAACGCCAAATCGGCTCATGCTTCTACCACTGAGTATTTGGAGGGACCCCGCGTGGGACTGACTAGAAGCTGCTAGGTTGTGAAGATCTTTAAAATGGATCCATTGATTTCCAACGCTTTACAAATGGTTGGCACTTGAACCATCGAAGACTTGCTGGCGCCGACCTCCGACTTTGTGCTGCTCTCCAAGATGCTTCTGCTTGGAATACCTGTCGGCGCGCGCACGGACGCCACGCGCGTGGCGAGCTAAAATCCGTGGGTCACGCTCTACTGGCTCACGAGAAGAAATCAAAGCCATCGAATCCGTGCTCACCGTCGTCGGCGGGAAAACTATTCACGCGGCCGATGAGTTCGCGCCCCACGCGCCGCCGCCGCTTCCCGTGCTGCCCGAAGGGTCACCCATCAAAATCATCGGCGGCTGCGGCGCACCGCGTGATTCCCGCAAGGCTGCGCGCGCCGGAGTCCCAATGCCACAGCATCAACACAGCACCGAGTGTCAGCACGGTGGTTGCGCCCACGCCGCGCATCAACTCTCTTCGCGGAGCGTCAAAAGCAAACTCCTATCAGTTTCGCCCCTGAGGCTCGGGACCAAGCCCGGCAAGACCCTCGGCAAAGTCACGGTGAGCGGCCTGAACGCCACGGGCGTTTATCGCTCCGCCATTTCCGTCGAGAGCTGGTCGGACGAGCCCATCACCAACGTCGTGCTGCGCGACGTGCAGGTGGAATTCGCCGGCGGCGTCACGGCGGCACAGGCCCAGCAGTCGGTCAAACGTCCGGGAGTCGATGCGCGTTCGCTCCCGGCGTGGGGGCTCTACGCGCGCCACGTGCAGACCCTCACTTTGGAAGACCTTCGCTTCAGCCTCGCGTTGGATGAATTTCGGCCAGCAATCCACGCGGATCGGTTCTGCCACCCATGCTCGACAATGAACTGGAACAACCCATGAATCGCCGCGACTTCTTCGCCTCGGCTGCACTGGCCTCTGCGGCGGCCCTGAGTGGTTGCGCGGCGCCGGGCCGGTCGGCCGAAGGGCGCCTCATGACTGTCACTGGTCCAATCCGGCCCGACGAACTTGGACGAACGCTCATCCACGAGCACGTCGTCGTGGATTTCATTGGTGCGGCGAGCACATCGCCCGAACGCTACGACCACGAATGGGCGTTCCAGACCGCCCTGCCGCACTTCCAGAAGCTTTACGACCGTGGGGTGAAGTCATTTGTGGAATGCACGCCGCGTTACATTGGCCGCGACGCAGCCCTGCTCCAACGACTCTCCCGCGCCAGCGGCGTGCAAATCATCACCAACACCGGCTGGTATGCCGCTGTGGACCATAAATTCCTGCCGCCCGAGGCGGAGACGGAATCAATCGAGCAAATCGCCACGCGCTGGATGGACGAGTGGCACGATGGGATCGAAGGCACCGGCATCCGTCCGGGGTTCCTTAAACTCGGCACGGGCAACGGAGCGCTACCGCCCGTGGACGCCAAGCTCGTTCGCGCCGCCGCCCGGTTGCATCGCGAAACCGGCCTGACCATTGCCATCCACACCGGGAACGGCGCGGCCGCTCTCGACGAACTGCGACTCCTCCGCGAGGAAGGCGTCGCGCCCGCCGCACTCATCTGGGTTCACGCGATGAACGACCCTGGCCCGATTCAAATCGAGGCCGCCAAGATGGGGGCGTGGATCAGCCTCGACGGCTATTCGCTCGCGCCGCACAACGTTCTTCGGTTCCCCAAGTATGTGGAGGCTCACCACGAGGCGGGCACGTTGCACCGCGTTCTCCTGTCGCACGACGACGGTTGGGCCGTGGACGGCGCTGCCCCGAGCGGCAACAGGCTCACGCTCTTCGGCAACGGCAACCAGGCACCCTACGAATCGATCTTCACCCGGTTGCTGCCTGACCTGCGCGCGAAGGGTTTTACCGACGCCGACTTCAACCAGATGCTGATAGAGAACCCGCGCGAAGCCTTGACCATCAAACGCCGACTCCTTTGATGAACAGCATCACTCCTCACCTGCGCCACCTTCGCGATGCAGCACGGCATGATCTGGGTGGGGGTGGCGGAGTCACCCGTCACTGGCGAAGGCTACAACCGTCTCGGTTTTTACTTCGGAGCCGCCGGTGTGGCCCTCTTCGAGCCACCGTCGGAAGCTCCAAACGCCGAGGACAAGCGCACCGGCCAAATGCTTGGTCACCGCGTGGCCAGCCTGGCGCTTCGGTTGAGTCCTAAGAGCCCGTCTGAAAAGTGAGTGGGGTCCTGCGGCGAGGGATTTTGGGCGTGAT
>CAYZAE010000144.1:0-17760 GCA_964476125.1 uncultured Verrucomicrobiota bacterium
GTCCCGTCGCTCCGCGACTTTTGTGCGTGGGCGAAAATGGCCAATCTCCAGGGCGCCCTCGGAGAGGTCGCCCTACCCAACTCTTCCCGTTCGTGGACTGCGGGGACATGTCACCGCTTTGGATTCAACGCGGGCTGGGGTACCGACGTCGGTGGGCGTTCTGACCTCGGACACGAACGGAACCGCGAATCCAAAGCTGCGACCTGTCGCAGCACTCCAAACTCCCGACTCCCGACTCCCCACTCCGGGTGCCCACTCTTTTTCAGGTTCAACCCATCCCCCAACCCGGGCAGACTTCTCACACCATGTTCTCCCTCGCGGGCCGGATTGCTCTCGTCACCGGTGCCGGTTCCGGCATCGGAGCCGCCATCGCCGAAACCTTCGCCAAAGCCGGAGCCACCGTGCTCGTGACCGATGTGAAGGCCGATGCCGCGGAAGCTGTCGCGCGCCGCATCGCCGACACCGGCGGCACCGCGGAATCCCACGGTCTCGACGTGGCCAACGACGCGAACTGTCTCGCCCTGGCCAGCGAAGTGGAACGACGTCATGGGCGCCTCGACATCCTGGTCAACAACGCCGGAGTCGGACACGTCGGCACCCTTCCCACCACCACGCCCGCCGACCTCGAACGGCTTTGGGCGGTCAATGTCCGGGGGGTGTTCCAGGTCACCCGCGCCTTCATTCCGGGCATGCTGGCCCGGGGTGCGGGCAACATCGTCAACATCGCCTCCATCGGCGGCATCGTGGCCGTCCGCGACCGTCTCGCCTACACCACCACCAAGTTCGCCGTGGTCGGATTCACCAAAGCCGTCGCGCTCGATCACGCGCGCCAGGGAATCCGCTGCAATTGCATCTGCCCGGGTCGCGTCGAAACCCCGTTCGTCACGAACATGATCGCGCAGTATCCGGACCCCGCGAAGGCCCGGGCGGACATGGAATCGACCCAGGCCATCGGGCGCATGGCGCGTCCCGACGAAATCGCGGCGGCCGCGCTCTACCTGGCCAGCGACGAAGCAGGCTCCATCACGGGAACGTCGCTGCTCGTCGACGGGGGCTGGACCGCGGGGAAGTGAACCCATCCGTGGACGTGGACCTGGACGAGGAAGGGGACCCGGACCGGGACCGGCACCTCCCCGATTCGTTCATCCCTTTTTCGGGGATGCCACGCCGGGTTTCTCCGACGCCTGCGTGGTCGCGAGTTCCGAGGCCAGGCCCTTTTCGTCGAGCTGCCTCAGGATTTCCGCGGCGTGCTTCTTGAGCTTTGTCCCCACCCGGTGCCTCACCACATAAACGGACGCCATGGTCACCCGGAATTGCCGGGCCACCTCCCGCACCTTCCAGCCCTGCTCCTCCAGCAGTTGGTACATCTGGACGTGTTCAGCGGTGGTTTCGGCGGCGACCCGGCGCAGGGCCACCTCGGTGACGTGACGGGCGAATTCCTCGTCCCAATGGCGGGCAAACTCGTCCTGGGCCGGCATGGATTCCAGCCCTGACACCTTCCCATTCGATGCCGCCGCTCCCAGGACCGGCCCGGCCTTCCCGGCCGCCGCAATCGCCGATTCGCCGACTTGCCGACCCATTTCCCGGTGCTTGTCGAGAATCCGCCACCGCGCCTGTTCACAGAGCCAGGATCGAAAAGCCCCCGGCCAGGGGCTGGGTCCCGGCGGATTCCGCGCCACGGCCGCGAAGACATTCTGGACCACGTCATCCGCATCCGCCGATCCCAGGCCCGCCTGGAGCGCCCGGGAAATGATCATCAGCCGGTATCGGCGATAGAGTTCCTCCCAGCCGTTCGGGTCCATGACCCGCACCCGCTCCAGAAAACTCTGGCGCGTCGCTTCCGTCGCGGGCAGGGACGGATCGGAACAGGGAAACTGAGCCACGCCCCTAGATCGTCATAGAGCCGAGGTCTCTGGCAAGTCCGCAGGCCCTCCCGTCCCCGCGTAAGGGACCGACGGAAATGCGGATCTCACCACGAAGGCACGAAGGGCGCGAAGGAATTGCCGGGTCGGAGGCATCAGTTCGGGTGGCTTTCGACGAGCCTACCTTCGTGGCCTTCGTGCGCTTCGTGGTTTCCTATCCGGGGATTGGGGACCCCGGTTCAGCCCTCTTCCTTTTTCGCCAGCGCCGGAGCCAGCACGACGCCCTTCATCTTGATGCCGCGCAGCTTTTGGATGACGAAATCCGCCACGTCCTGCTCCACGTCCACCAGCGAATACTGCGGACAAAGATCGATCGCTCCCACGACCTGTGCCGGTTGACGCGTCAATCCCGCGATCTTCCCGACAATGTCCGCGGGCGTGACGAGGTGCTTCTTGCCGACGTTCAACTTCAACGTCACCCAGCCCTTCTCCCGTCCCGTCCGCCAGGGCGGTTCGCCTTTTTCCCTGCGCTTGGGAACAACGTCCTTGGACACCGGCCGGCCCATCGCCAAATCCCTCAGCAGAACGGCCCGCGGCCGCGGCGCAGGCGGAGTCGTCACCGGCGCGGAAGCTGCCGCCACTACCGGCACCGGGGCCGAAGGCGTCGGACGTGAAACCTTTTCCTCCGTCTCCTCCGATTCCGTCGCCAAGTCGGGGGACTCCGGGACAATCGGCTTGGACGGCGTCGCCAAGGGCTTGGCCACCGGGGTGGAAACCACCGCGGGCTCGCCCGCATCCTCGTCCCCGGAAACTCCCTCGTCTCTCTGGCCAACCCCTGGCGCCGGTGGGGAAACCCGCGCGGCAACCGGGAGATCCGAGGCCGCAGGAACAGCCGGTCGCACCGGATCCCCCGCCGCGCCAGCCGTGGATGCGGCGGGCTTGGGCCGGGTGGCGGGAACGACCGTCTTCTTCACCTTCGGCGCGGCGGGCCCGGCCGGACCCGCGGGCGCGGTGGGATTGGACGAGGTTCCCTGTTGCAGCAGATGGATGAGGGCCGAACAGATGTCGGTGCTCGGATACCCCTGCTCGAGCAACCGGTCGATCATCCGGTCGTGCGCCTTGAACTGCTTGCCATCCAGCGTCGAGCGGATCTTTTCGAAGAACACATTCGTGCGCGCCTCCTCGACCTCATCGATCGAGGGCAGCCGGCCGCGGCGGATGTCGAGCTTGGCCCAGCGGACCATGTTCTGGAGTTTGTAGATCTCCGTGCCGCTCACAAACGTGAAGGCCCGACCCTTGCGACCGGCACGACCGGTCCGGCCGATGCGATGCGTGTAATCCTCCGCGTCGTTCGGCAGGTCGAAATTGAAAACCACCTCGAGATCGTCCACGTCCAGTCCCCGCGCCGCGACGTCCGTCGCCACCAGGAACTCGAAGCCCCGACGCCGGAACTTCTCCATCACCCGCGTCCGCTGCGCCTGGGTGATGTCGCCGTGCAATCGATCCGTCAAATAACCCCGCGCATGCAGGTGCGAATCGAGGTCATCGACCATCACCTTCGTGCTGCAAAAGATGATCCCGTAGCTGAAATCGTTCATGTCGATCAGCCGCGTCAAGGCATCCACCTTCGAACGGCGTTCGATCTCGAAATAGGTCTGCTCCACCTGCGGCGCGTTCTGGGCCACCGACTCGATCCGGATCCAGGCCGGATCCTTGGAGTAACGGGTGATCAGATCGCGAATGGCGCGGGGAATGGTCGCGGAGAAGAACAGCAACTGCCGCGTGGCCGGCACGGCCTCGAGAATGAGTTCGATGTCATCCCGGAATCCCATGTCCAGCATGCGATCCGTCTCGTCGAGAACCACGATCTTCAACTGATCCAGACGGAGCGTGCCCCGGCGCATGTGATCCATGACACGACCGGGCGTGCCGATCACGACCTGGGCTCCGGCGCGCAAGGCCCGGAACTGATGCTCGTAACTCTGGCCGCCGAAAATTGGCACGCCCTGAATGCCCCGCTTGAAGAAGGCCAGCTTGCCGGCTTCCTCCGAGACCTGGACGGCCAGTTCCCGCGTGGGGCACAACACCAGCACCTGCACGGCGCGCACCTTGGGATCCACGCGTTCCAGGGCCGGAATGGTGAAGGCCGCGGTCTTGCCCGAGCCGGTCGAGGACTGGCCCACGACGTCGCGGCCCGCCATCGCGACCGGAATCACCGCCGTCTGGATCGGGGACGCCTCCTCGAAGCCAAGCCGGGCCACGGCCTTGAGTATCTCATCTGAAACTCCGAGTTCCCCGAACGGACGCTTTTCCATGCGAGACCTTGTTCCTCCTTCACTCCAAGCGCCAGCACCGTTACGCGGCCATTGCGTCTCCCGTTCGACCGGTTCAGCCTGCCACCGGCCATGAAAACGCCCTGCACCACCCGCCCAGGCGCCCTCCGGCACTGCCACTCGCTCCTCGGCGCCCTCACCCTCCTCGGTTCCGCCTCCACCGGCCTCGCCCAGGAAACCCGTCTCGAACTTGTCCCCGAGGACGCCATGAAACTCCTGGGCGGCTACATGCCCCAGCGCCTGGATCTCACCCCGGAAGCACCCGCCGCCATCACCCGTGCTCCCGCCGGGCTCGACGCCAAGAGCGCCCTCTTCGGCGTGCTCGCGTTCGGCCCCTCCGACAGCCCCGCCAAAATCGCCATCGTGCTCGAGGAAACCGAATCCGGCCCCGCCAAATGCTGGATCGATGCCAATGCCAACGGCGACCTGACCGATGACCCGGCCGTGGAATGGAAGAGCCGCGATTACAAGTCCCAGGATGGGAAGGAACTCAAGATGCACGACGGCGGCACCCGTCTCACCGTTCGCAAAGGCGAGGAATCCATCGGCGTCCGCGTCAATTTCTACCGGTTCGACGCCCGCGATCCCGGCCGCGCCGCCCTCAAATCGACCGTCCTTTACTATGGCGACTACGCCCGCCGCGGCACCGTCGAACTCGGGGGCAAACAGATTCCCGCCCTGCTCACCGACGACCTGACCGCCGGCGATTTCCGCGGCAAGACCGGACGCGAACAGGGCTCCGGCGCGCGCCTCGCCCTCGATCTCAATGCGGATGGGCTCTTTGACCGGCGTCCCTGGGAATCCTTCGACGTGCGCAAGCCGTTCAACGTCGGCGGCACCACCTGGGAACTCGCGGACCTCTCCTGGTCCGGCGGCAGCTTCCGCCTCGCCAAGTCGTCGCAAAGCGTCGACGAAATCGCGCCGCCGCCCTCCATGGCGGTGGGCAAGCCGTTTCCTCCCTTCACCGCCAAGACGCTCAAAGGCCAGGACCTCAAATTCCCCGAAGCCTACAAGGGCCAGCTCGTGGTGCTCGATTTCTGGGCCACCTGGTGCGGTCCCTGTGTGGGTGAACTGCCCAACCTCAAGGCCGCCTACGCCGAGTTTCGTTCCAAAGGCGTCGAAGTGCTCGGCATCTCCCTCGACAACGACAACGCCAAGGAAAAGGTCGAGGCCTTCCTTCGCAAGCACGACATCCAGTGGGATCAGGTCTACGAAGGCGGCGGCTGGAAGACCCGGCTGGCCCAACAGTACGCCATCGATTCCATTCCCCGCGTGTTCCTGGTCGATGGCGACACCGGCAAGATCGTGGCTCTGACCAGTGATCTTCGGGGATCGGCCCTGGCGGGAACCTTGAAGAAGGCCTTGGAAGCCCGCGCCGCCAAGTAACGCGAGCGGGGGTCGCGCAGGGGCATCCCCGGTTTGTGGGTGTCGGGTCAGACTCCGGCACCGTCCGGGTTCCAGGACAGGGTCCTGCCCCAGAATCCATGGGAAGACGTGGAGAACCGGGCAGGCTCTGACGATCCCTCAGGGATCGCATAATGGGGCCTGAGGTGACGTCGCGGAGCGACTGGAGGATGGTAGCCAGGGGCTTCAGCCCCTGGACCGGTGCGAATTTCGGGTGCGTCGCGGCGCGACGCCGGAATCGGCCCCCTTCCGGAACTGGCTCCCCGCAGGCCTCCCCGCTCACTCCTCCAGCAGCAGGATCTCGACCTTTCGGAACTCCACCGGATGGCTCTCCGACTGAAGACTGATCGTGCCCTTGGTGATCAGCTTCGGGTGGGTTTCACCCCATTTCTTGCCATATTTGTCGGTGAGATCGATCTGCGGCTCGGTGTAGCTCAGCACCAGATCGCCCTCGACAAAGTGGTTGATGACCTTCGATCCACGCACCTCCACCTCACAGGTCACCCACGAGTCGCCGTGATAAGTCTTGGAGACCGATTCCGTGCAGTGCTGGCGAATCAGCTTCCCGCCCATCACCACATCGGTACCCGGCGTGCATAAATTGGCCGTGGTCCGCTTCCCCGTCCCGCTGCCTCCCAGCAACTGGACCTCGATCGACACCGGGAAATCCTGATCGAGCTCCATGGATTCCGGCGTCTGGCCATGGACCATGATGCCGCTATTCCGGAACGCCCAACCCGGGCCGTCCTTCACCTGCGGACCGACGAACCGGTACTCGACCCGAATCCGGTAGTTCGAGAAGGAATCCTTGTGGAAGAGATGCCCGAACCGTTCGCGGAACGTCCCGCCATCATAGTTCTCATACCCGACCTGGATCGCCCCGTTCGCCACCCGGAAGGTGTTCGCGAAATTGGTCCCAGCGGGGTAACCGCGGATTTTCGGGATCCAGCCGTCCAGGTCCTTGCCGTTGAACAACGGCACCCACTGGCCCACCTTCGGTTTCGGGAGCTCAGCGGCGGACAACGGTGGGGAGGCCAACAACGCACCGGCCAGAAGCACGGCGCCAGCAAAGGGTCGGAGGGGATTCATGGGAGATGCGGATTCAAGGCAAAGGTCCCTCCTGAGACGAGACGAAAGCCGCCGATCTTCGAGGGCCGGGCACCGCTCCGAACGAGGTCCAAGCCGCGTGAAGGAGCGAACTTGGCGTGTGGACTGCGGAGACATGTCACCGCTTTGGATTCGGCGCGGGCTGGGGAAACGACGTCGGTGCGTGTTCCGACATCGGGCGGCGACGTTTCGGCGAATCGAAAGTTGCGAGAGGTCGCAGCACTCCAAAGCACCGCTCCCTCGCCTCCTCAGCGCCTCTGTCCCGGACGGAGCCCGCTCTGGCCGGCGGCCACAGGGGGCAGATCACCGCGGAACTTGAAAATCACCTCGCCACTGCGGCCCAGCCCGAACTTCTCCCGCGCCAGGCGCTCGACCGTCTTGGGATCCGACTTCACCGCCGTGATCTTGTCGGTGATCTCCTTCGTGCGCTGCTGTTCCATCCGGAGTTCCTCCTGGAGCTGGAGCAGTTGACGCTTCTGGAAAGCCTTCTCACGCCACAGGGGAAGGCTGGTGACAATTCCCGCCACGATCACGGCGACGGCCACGAATAGGGAGAAAAGGCGAGGCATGGCGGGGATTATCTATAGAGCGGCTTCCAGGAAGCCAGCTTCCCTTGGGGATCGAAGGTGAGTCGGAGAAAGCGGTCGGGGGTGCCCTGGTCCACCACCAACGGTCCCCCGCCGCCCCAGGCGTAGGGGCTGTACGGGTGCCAACCCGTGCCGTAAATCGCCGTGCTACGCATGCCCCGGTTGGTCATCCAATCGCCCACCACCGAGCCATCGGTCAGTTTGGCGGATTTCTCCGGAGGCCCCATCTCCCGCACCGCGTCGTCGTAGGAATAGGCTCCCACCCGGGCCTGCCAATCCACCCGACGGCTGGCGCATCCCGTTCCAAGGAAGCCCAGCAAACCGAGACACACCAGCCAGGAGAAAAGCCGGCCGATCGGGACCGACACCCGGAACTGCGACCACACCGCCGGGAGCAGCCGCCCGCTCCCACCGGCCAATAACAGGTTTGATCCGTGTTTCATGGCATCAACGCAAAGCCGTCCTTTGCGGCGAAATGAATAGGATTATTTCCGACGGTAGGTGACCACGAGGCTTGAGGCACCGGACTCAGCCGCGAAATTCTTCGGCCGCGCCCCGCCATCCACGCCGTAAGCAACAATCAATTGGCCGTCGCGCAACTCATACAGGCCTTCCAAGGCTCCCGCTCCGTCACTGGAGATATCCATCTGCCGCGGGGTCGTGCCCGGCTTGAGCTTCACCGATCCGGAGTCGCCCCCATCCGTCCACGCGATCTCATACTTCTCCCCCTTGAACGTCAGGCGCAGCGACGAAACCCATTCCTGCGGAACGCTGTCGCCATCGCGCTTGCCACTGACGCCCACCCATTCGCCCTGGATCTTGTCCAGATCCGAGGCCCCGGCCTGATCGCCGCCCCCGAGCTTCTTGATCCGCACTTCCTTGAACTGCACCACCATGGGCGGACCCACGTGAACCTGAAGCGCCAGGATGCCCGACTTCGCCGCATGGGCGGCGTCCTCGTCGAGCACATCGACCGTGGTCTTGTCGTTGATGATGTGGGTCAGGTGATTGCCCTTCGCGATCACGACGTAGTCGTTCCAGTCCTCGTTGCGAATGGCCGCCTGGATGGCCGCTGATTCGCCCACCGAACCGGTGACCTCGACCTTGTGCTTGCCGTCGGCCGTGGATCGGAGGGTGGTCTTCTGCCCGCGTTGGGCGAGAATGCCGCGTCCGCGTTCCTCATAGAGGATGCCGCTGTAGGTCTTGCCGGCCTCGAAGTCAGCCTGGTACCCCCCGACGATCGGACCCATCGGGCCCTGCTCGTAAACCTTGGAGCGGTACTGGATGCCGGAGTTGCCGGCCACGATCCGGTACTTCAAGCGCAGTTCGAAGTCCTCCAGCACGTCCCCCTTCCGCACCAGGAAGGTGTTGTGCTTGAGCCCCAGTTCCTGGGTGGTCGTGCCCGTGATGGCGCCGTCCTTGACCGACCAGATGGCCGGGTTGCCCTCCCAGCCATCGAGATCCTTGCCATTGAACAACGAAGTGAATCCCTCTTCCGCGGCGTGGCAGGAGAGAGCCAGCGCGAAGCCGGCGACCAGAGTGGAGAGAAACGACGGTTTCATGGATGTCGGAGAGCCTTTGAAGGTTCGGGATTGGGGGTTGATCAAACCGGTGGAATCAAGCACGGGATTGGAATGGACGATGGGTCGGGGTCGGGGTCGGGGTCGGGCTTGCCATCCAGGCTTCAGGGAGCCGCGGCGCCGGGCGGCGGAAGCAATTCGCACCCGTACCGGTCCTTCAGGATTGAGGTCAGGACTTCGGGGCTCGCTTCACCCCGCTCCTCCAACTCGCCGGCTTCCCGGAAAAAGCGCTCAAAACCCGCCGGCACCAGCGTCACCAACACCCTCGCCGGCGATTCCCCCACTGTCCGCGGCGAATGCGGAATGCCGCGCGGCGCGAAGAACGTATCCCCCGCGCGCAATTGCGTCGTGTGCCCGCCACACCAAATCTCCAACTCGCCTTCAAGCACGTGGAAGATCTCCTCCTCCCGATGATGAGTGTGCGGGGGAATGGCGCCGCCGGGCGGAGTCACAAGCTCAACCATCGACATCGTGCCATGGGTCTGCTTGCCATCCAAAAGCACCCGATGAACGACCCCAAGAACCATGAAGGTCGATACCGATTCGGCGTGGCTGGCAGCGGGATGAAGGGACATGAGGATGGGGGACCGGCGTCTGGCTGTTGGGGTCTGGGGTCTGGGGTCTAGCGTCTAGCGTCTGGCGTCTAGCGTCTGGCGTCTGGGGTCTGGGGTCTGGGGTCTGGGGTCTGGCGTTCGGAGCGACCTACCACCTTCGACAAACGACACGCCTTTCGGCTCCTCGCCGTGCGATCAGCGCTTGAAGAACTTATTCAGGTTGGTGAGGCCCTTGGTGGCGATTTCGTCACGCGTCGGTTCCATTTTCCGCCAGATGGCCGCCGCCCGCGCGATGACCTTCACGTCGGTGGTGAACGATTCGATGACCACGTCGCCCTGGTACTTGATCTTCTTGAGCGCGGCGACGATCGGCTTCCAGTCGATGTGATCGTTGCCGGGAGTGCCGCGGTCGGAGCCGCAGGCATGGAAATGGGCGAGATGTTTGCCGGCCTTCAGGATGGCCGCCGCCTGGTTCTTCTCCTCGATGTTCATGTGGAACGTGTCGAGATGAAGCTTGAGAGCCGGACTGTTGACGGCCTTGAGCAGTTTCAACGCCTGATCACAGGTGTTCAGGAAGTCCGTCTCGAACCGGTTGAGCGGTTCGACGCAGATCTGGACCCCCTTGGATTCAGCGTATTTCGCGAGCTCCTTGAGGTTCTTCACCACCAGCGCGAACTGCGCCTTCTTTTCCGCGTCGTCGTGCGCCCCGATGAGACCCACCACGGAGTAAACCGGCCCGATCAGGGACGGACAGCCCAGCACCACCATCTGATCGATCAACGTCTTGCAATACGTCATCGCCGTCTGCTGGTCGGCCTCGGATCCCCGGAAATCACGACCCGGCCCCATGCAGGCGCAGACGCTTCCAATGGCGATACCCGCCTTGTCCGCTGCCGCCCGAACCTTCGCCGCATCAATGTGTTCCGGCGATTCGATCGGCAACTCCACGGTGTCGAAGCCCCACTTCTTGAACTTCGAGAAGAGCTTCACGCTCTCGGTGGTGAACGGGGAAACAAACAGGAAGGAATTGATGCCAAATCTCATATGCCGGATGCAGTCGGTGTGCCCCTAGGCTATTCCCCGTCCGCCCGGAGTCAAAGCTTTCGAAGCTGTCGAAGCCGGGGAAGCCTCACGCCTGGATGCGCGGTTTTCGCTTTGCCTGTCGGCACCCGCCGCCGGAAAAGTCGGCGCATGGCAGAAGTCCATCCGGTGGTCATCGGCATCGACGGCGGCGCCACCTACAGCTTCGGGGTCGCCGTCGACCTCAACGGCCAGGCGCTTGCCGCCGCCAAGGCGGGCTCGCTCAATTTCTTTGGAACCAGCCTTCAGGAGGCCCGACGCAGTCTCACCCAGCTGGTCCGCACCCTCGAAACCTCCCTGCCTCTCGGCAATCGCATTTTGCAGACGGTCATCGGCAGTGCCGCGCTGTTCTCCGAAGGCACGCCCCGCGAAAAGGAACTTCTCTGCCGAGGCATCGTGCCGCTGGAAGCCACCCGGCTGGTCAGCGACGTCATGACCGCCTACCACGCCGCCAGCCTGGGCAAACCCGGCGTGCTCATCATCGGCGGCACCGGCTCCAGCTTTCTCGCCCGGAACGAGGAAGGCGAATTCGCCCAGGTCGGCGCCTGGGGCCACCTGCTCGGCGACGAAGGCGGCGCCTACTGGATCGGCCGGGAATGCATCCGGGCCGCCATCGCCGCCTCGGAAGGCACCGGACCCGCCACCTGCCTGCTCGAAACCGTCCTCCGCTGGTTCGACGTCAAGGTGCTCACCGACATCGTCGCCATCATCTACCAGCCGAAATACTCCAAGGACCGCTTCGCCGCCCTGGCTGGATTCGCGGCCCAGCATGCCGACCCGGGGGATCCCATCTGGAACGACATCTGCGAACGCGCCGGTCGTGAGCTCGCCCGCCAGGCCATCGCCGCCGCCCGCCTCGTGAACCTGCAGGCTCGGCCCATCCCCGTCTGGACCAATGGCTCGGTGGTCCGCTGCAACAACATCGTCCGGGAAAGCCTGTTCCGCGCCATGTCCGCCGAACTCCCGGTGGTCCACGCCCCCATGCGCCTCGCCCCCCTGCTTGGCGCCACCGCCCTGGCCCTCACCGCCGCCGGCGTCGAGGTCGACAGCGCCATGGTCGACCGCCTCGCCTCGTCCTACGCCGAAGCCAGCAGCCGCGTCACCCCCACGCCCGCCCCCACCGCCAACCCGTCCCCAACCGCTCCCGGATCCCCCTGATCCGAGGGTAATAGGGGGACAGGCTTTTCGTTGGAGCGGGACCCCAATTGCCTGTCCCCCCTGTCGGCACCCCAGATTCCGCGGCTCGATATAGCCCACAGCCCCGGGAATGGTGTCCACGGATAGGGGGACAGGCTTTTGGTCGCGCGTTGGCCAGCCCCATTCGATCCCCGGCCGCTTTTCTTCCTCTGCGCCTCTGCGCCTCTGCGCGAGAACCCAACGGGCCGGGGGAAGTCCTCCAGCGTAGGGGTGGGGGGCGCGCGACGACTAGGGGACAGGTCTTTGGTCGTCCCACGGCATCCGCCTGGGCTACGGCCCCTTCCACGGCGGGGACTGCACGGCGGGGACAGACACTTTGGGCACCGAAGCCAGCAGCCGCGTCACCCCCACGCCCGCACCCACCGCCAACCCGTCCCCAACCGCTCCCGGATCCCCCTGATCCGAGGGCAATAGGGGGACAGGCTTTTCGTTGGAGCGGGACCCCAATTGCCTGTCCCCCCTGTCGGCACCCCAGATTCCGCGGCTCGATATAGCCCACAGCCCCGGGAATGGTGTCCACGGATAGGGGGACAGGCTTTTGGTCGCGCGTTGGCCAGCCCCATTCGATCCCCGGCCGCTTTTCTTCCTCTGCGCCTCTGCGCCTCTGCGCGAGAACCCAACGGGCCGGGGGAAGTCCTCCGGCGTAGGGGTGGGGGGCGCGCGACGACTGGGGGACAGGTCTTTGGTCTCCGCCTGATAGTGCGTACTGGGGGACAGGCTCTTTGGAAACCCCACCCCCCGGTCGCCAACCCGGAGCCCCGCCCTCTCAATCAGAATCTTATTCGTAATCTTAATCCTCCCTTCTCCCCTCTCCCTTCTCCCTCTCTGCACCCCCTCCCCGCCATCCCGTCCCCAGGTCGTTGACGGTTGTGCTCCGCTTCCTAGCGTGCCCCATGAAGGCCCGGGTCCCACGCAAACGGCGGGACGTGTTCCCCTCCTTGCGGGAATGCCCCCACCCCTTCGCGACCGGCCGGGAAAAAGCCCATGAACCGCACCAGCGCCTCCCCCAAGCGACCCCCCTTCCCGCCTGCCCCCACCCGGTTCCGGCGATTCGCCCTCCTCGCCAGCCTGGCTCTCAGCCTCCTTCCCTGCGCCGTCCCAGCCGTAGCCGCAGCCGCGCCAGCGACCGGCCCGACGGACTGGCTCTCCCCCACGGCCCTGGCGGCATCCTCCGACGGACGAACTCTTTACGTCGCCTGCGCCACGGGAAACCGGGTGCTCCAGTTCGATCCGGTTCAAGGCGCCGTGGTGCGCACCCTCAAAGTCCCTTCGGCCCCCACCGGAGTTGCCCTCTCCCCCGACGACACACGTCTCGTGGTCACCCTGGCCGGTCCCGCAGGCGAAGTCCTGGTCCTCGACACCGCCACCGGCTCCGTGGCCCAGCGCCTCACTGCCGGCCATACCCCCCTCAGCCCGGTGATCTCCCCGGATGGGCGTACCCTGTTCGTCTGCAACCGGTTCAACGACGACATCGGTGTGCACGACCTGACCAACGGCAAAGAGATCCGCCGTATCCCCGTGGTGCGCGAACCCGTCGCCGCCGCCCTCACCCCCGATGGGAAACATCTGCTCGTCGCCAACCATCTCCACAACGACCGCGCCGACATCGACACCGTTGCCGCCTCGGTCACCGTCATCGACGTGGCCGCAGGCCGGGTGCTCAAGCAACTGGCCCTGCCCAATGGCAGTGGCGCGCTCAACGACCTCCGGATCTCCCCCGACGGACGCTACGCCGTCGTCACCCACATCCTCGCCCGGTTCCACCTCCCCACCACCCAACTCGAACGCGGCTGGGTCAACACCAATGCCGAAACCCTCGTCGACCTCGCGACCCTCACCATTCTGAACACCGTCCTGCTCGACGACGTCGACAGCGGCGCCGCCGTGCCCTGGGGCGTGGCGTGGTCCGCGGACGGACGGACCCAGATCGTCGCCCATGCCGGCACGCACGAGGTCAGCATCATCGATTTCCCCGCGCTCCTCGCGAAACTCGCCAAACTCCCCGTGGCCCCCGATCCCACTCGCGACACCGACACCAGCGCCGCTTCCCGCATCCAGTCCGATGTTCCGAACGACCTTGCCTTCCTCCGCGAGGTGCGGCGCCGGATCCGCCTGCCTGAGTCGGACCAGGGACCCCGCGCTGTGGCGATCCTCGGATCCCGCGTGTTCGCAGCGAATTATTTCTCCGACTCCCTGACCGCCATCGCGCTGACCGAACCGACGACGACAGCGCCGGTTTCCTTCGCCCTCGGGCCGCGCCCCGCGGAGACACCGGAGCGCCGCGGCGAACGGTTGTTCAACGACGCGAAAATCTGTTTCCAAACCTGGCAAAGCTGCGCCAGCTGCCACCCAGGAGACGCCCGGGTCGACGCCCTGAACTGGGACCTGCTCAACGACGGCCTCGGCAATCCCAAGAACAACAAGAGCCTCCTGCTCTCCCACCGCACCCCGCCCGCCATGAGCCTCGCCATCCGCGACACCGCCGAAGTCGCCGTCCGCGCCGGCATCCGCCACATCCTCTTCACCGTCCAGCCCGACGACGTCGCGCAGTCCATGGATGCCTATCTCAAGTCGCTTCGTCCGGTGCCCAGTCCCTTGCTTGAGAAGGGCAAGCTGTCCGCCGCGGCCCGACGCGGTCGACGGATCTTCAACGACGACAAGGTCGGCTGCGCCACCTGCCATCCCTCCGGACTCTTCACCGACCTGAAGCCCTACGATGTGGGAACGAAGAACGCCCTCGATGGCGACGTCCCCCGCTTCGACACGCCCAGCCTGATCGAGGTCTGGCGCACCGCGCCGTACCTCCACGACGGCTCCGCCGTGACCGTGCGCGAACTGTTCTCGGATCGGAATCCCCAGGATCGCCACGGTCGCACCTCCCATCTGCGGCCGGCCGATCTCGACGACCTCGCAGCCTACGTCCTCTCGTTATGAACCACCGACCTCTCGGCGAATCCGGTCCCTCCGCTTCCATCATCGCCCTCGGCGCCTGGGTGCTCGGCGGCGGCCCCATCTGGGGCACCGACGCGCGCGACGACGAATCGATCCAGGCCATCCATGCCGCGCTCGACCACGGCATCAACCTCATCGACACCGCCCCCGCCTACGGCTTCGGCCGCAGCGAGGAAATCGTCGGCCGCGCCCTTCGCGGACGCCGCGACAAGGTCCTGATCGCCACCAAATGCGGCCTGTGGTGGAAGGATGGACGGGGCTCGTTCTTCACCGACTTCGATGGCCGGCCGATCTACCGGAGCCTCCGCCCCGACACGATCCGCATCGAGGTGGAGGACAGCCTCCGCCGGCTGGGCACGGATTACATCGACCTCTACCAGACCCATTGGCCGTCGGCGCCACCGGACCACACCGCCATCGCCGATACCATCGCCTGCCTGCTGGAGCTGCGGGACCAGGGCAAGATCCGCGCGATCGGCGTGTGCAATGTTTCGGTGGAGGAACTGCACGAGAACCGCGCCCGGGGTCCGATCGCCAGCAACCAGTTCCGCTACTCCATGCTCCATCGCGAGGCCGAGGCCGACATCCTCCCGCTCTGCGCCTCCCACCGCCTGGCCACACTCACCTACATGTCCCTCGAACAGGGACTGCTCACCGGCAAGATCGGCATGGACCGCGTCTTCCAACCCTCCGAGTTCCGCAGCAATGCCGCCTGGAACGACTGGCTGATCCCCGCCAACCGACGTCGCGTGCTCGACCTGCTCGCCGGCTGGCATGGGCTCACCGACAAATACCGCTGCACCCTCTCCCAGCTCGTGCTGGCCTGGACCGCCACCCAACCCGGCGTCACCCACGTGCTCGCCGGCGCCCGCACCCCTGCGCAGGCCATCGAGAACGCCCGCGCCGGAACCCTCGCCCTCGCCCTCGATCCCGCCGACGTCGCCCGCATCCGCCAGGATGTCCTCCAACTCGGCCAGCCCGCGAAACCGGACTGATCCCAACCCGTCGACTGGAACCCATGAACGCCTTCCTTCCCCGCGCTGCCGCCTTCGCCCTCACCGCCCTCGCCTTTTCCTCCTTCGTGGCTCAAGCCCGGGCCGGGACCTCGTGGGCCGACCGCATCGCCGCCGACTGGCTGCTGGCCGAACGCGTCGCCGCCCTGGATCCGATCTCCGCGAAGGTGAAAACCAGCGAGGATGCGGCCGGGGGTTGCGACGGCATCAAGGACGGGCAATGGGGGTTTCATACTGCGGAATCCCGCGAACCCTGGTGGCAGGTCGACCTCGGCAGCGCCGACACCGCGCTCCAACGCATCGTCGTCTGGAACCGACCGCAGTCCCCCGAACGCGCGGCCCGTCTCCGGATTCTTCTTTCCGACGACGGCCGCTCCTGGCGCACGGTCTACCAGCACGACGGTACGGTGTTTGTCGGGTCCACCGACCAACGCCCGCTCACCGTCACGCTCGAACCCACCCACGCCCGGTTCGTCCGCGTCCAACTCCCCGGCACCGCCTTCCTTCACCTCGAAGAGGTCGAGGTGTTCGGTCCTTCGGATCCCGCCCGGAACCTGGCTCTCCACCGACCCGCCGATCAAAGCGCTGTGTCCACCTGGTCCCGCAATCACGCGTTGCCCCAGGGACCCGACTGGCGCCAGGCCACCGAACGGTTCCTCGCCCACAGCCGTCGTCTCGAAACCGACCTGCGTGCGGCAGGCACCGATCCGGCCGGACTTGCCCCGCCTCTGGTCATCGCCCCGATGACTGACTCCGCGAACGCTGTGGCGCCTGGAGCCCAGGCCGGAACCGGGAACACCCCGCCGCCCGCCGAATTCTTCCCCGCACGCGCCCGCCTTCGCCGTCTCGCGCTCACCAATCCGTTGCTCGACTTCGACACCCTGCTGTTCACCAAGCGCGTACCGTCCAGTTTCAACCACATGTCCGACCAGTATTACGGATGGTGGTCGAAGCCCGGCGGGGGGATCTACCTGCTGCGCGGGTTCACCACCGACAACCCGCGCGAAGAATGCCTGACCACCTCCTTCACCCAGGCCGGGAGCTTCCTCCGTCCGATGCTCTCGTACGACGCGCGCAAGGTCCTCTTCGCCTGGTGCCGTTACTACCCGCACCTCGCCGCCGAGACCAACAAGCTCGACAAGGCCAACGTGCCCGAGGACGCGTTCTATCACCTGTTCGAGATGAACCTCGACGGCACCGGCGTCCGCCAGCTCACCCGGGGCAAGTATGATGACTTCGACGGCCGCTATCTGCCCGATGGCCGAATCGTCTTTCTCTCCACCCGCCGCGGCCAGGCCCTCCAAGCCGGCCGCTCCACCGCAGCCCGCAGCAACGAGCAACTCGACCTGCCCGACTGCTACGTGCGCTGCGGCGGCGGACCGGAACGGCCGGTGGCGGTCTACACGCTGCACACCATGAACGCCGACGGCTCCGGCATGTTCGCCATCTCGCCCTTCGAGATGTTCGAGTGGACGCCCGACATCGCCGCCGACGGTTCGATCCTCTATTCGCGCTGGGATTACGTCGACCGCGACAACATGCCGTACATGGGGCTTTGGACGATCAACCCCGACGGCTCGAACGCGCGGGTGGTGTTCAAGAACTACACCCACTCCCCGCATTGCGTCTTCGAGGCCAAGACCATTCCCGGCTCGCGTCGGCTGGTGTTCACCGCCTCCGCCCACCACGCCCAGACCATGGGCAGCCTTGTCCTGCTCGATCCCACCGCTGGAACCGAAGGCCAGGGGCCCATGACCCGGCTCACCCCCGAAGTGCCCTTCCCCGAAATCGAAGGCTGGCCCATCTCCTCCTACGCCAATCCGTGGCCGCTCTCTGAACGGTTCCATCTCGTCGCCTGGGGCTGCGAAGGCGCGCGCGTCCCCGGCCCCGCCGGCTGGGACCGCTGGCACGCCGTCCGCCGCCCCGACAACGGCATGGCGCTCTACCTCTACGACGCCGAACTGCGCACCCGCGAACTGCTCTGGCTCGATCCCGACATCGCCTGCGGGGATCCCATCCCCGTCCGCCCACGGTCGCGTCCTCCGATTCTCGCCAGCAACCTCCCGGACGACGCCCCCAACGAAGGGCGCT